>DAIEFN010000002.1 GCA_027325485.1 Candidatus Saccharimonadota bacterium | reverse complement strand
AGCTGAAAGAAAAGCACAACGCAGACTAAATAAACACGTCGCTCAACTACAAGACGCTGGACAGATACCACCGTCTGTAGCCGCTGAACCGTCTTTACCAGACACTCTTTCTTATCTGGACGGCAACAACTACCAGTTGATATTTGAGCGTTATAACCACAAAGAATGCGAACTGCCTAGCCTTGATGAAAAGGGCGTAAGGGCTCTAATAGGAAAGTTTAACGAAGTAACAAGGGTAAATAACAGTACCATTGCGGGGACTAACTTGTTGCGGCATAAAATAAAAAATGAGGGTGATTATGCATCTTTGTTTAATGGTCTAGAAGATGATATTGAATTATATGAGGTTCAATATGCGGGTGAGGGCAGAATTATGTGTTATTTCATTAACCAGTACCCTCATAACAACGAAACTATATCAAATTACTGCTGCATAATAGCAGTCTTAAAAAAGCACCGACGTACTTAGAAAAATAGCTCGCCTGATAAATTGAACACATCAACCAGATGTTTGAGTTTATAATCTTCATAAGCGGCGATAGCGGATGTTTGCAATGCGTCAACTATGCTGCACCAAATCGTAGTTACAATTACCTAAGAACGTATATACTCGTATATATGAATATAAATATTGTTGCAACACAGTCTTTACAAAAATGGGGCAACAGTTCTGGTGTTCGTTTGCCAAAGAGAATTATTAAGGCCGCTAATCTTAAAGATAAACAGTTACTGACAGTCAGCCTAAAAGGTCAATCAATAATACTTACGCCGGTAATGTCATTAGATAATTTTACTTTAAAAACAATGCTTAAAGGAGTAACTCCTAAAAACGTGCATAGTGAGATTGATTGGGGTCCTGATGTTGGAGCTGAGATCATAGATGACTGACATAGGCTATGTACCCGAACGAGGAGATATTGCCTGGATGGTACTAGAGCCTAGAGTGGGCCATGAGCAATCTGGGCGCAGACCAGTAATAGTAATTTCACCCAAAGAGCTTGCACTTCAAACCGATATAACTGTTATTTGTCCCATAACTTGCAAAGTTATTGGATTACCATACGAGATACTATTAGCAAATACAAAAACAAGTGGAGCAATTTTACCATTCCATGTTAGAAGCGTTGATTTTCGCAGCAGAAAAGCAAAGTATATAGAAAAAGCTCCGGAGAATATTTTAGCTAAGACAATAAAGGGCGTACAAAACGTCATTGCAGAAGAGTAATAGCTACGATAACAATTTTGCAGATAGATCCAACAACCCAGCTAGATTTTTTAGTCGTTAGTCATTCATAGCCTCTAGCGCTGATGTTTGAAATGCGCCAACGATGCTGCACCAGATTCCGCTTATTTATGACCATACGAAATAGACAGATTGTATTTTCAAAAAAAGAAGAAAATATATTAGAAAGATTATGGATTAATCTCTTTTGACCCCACCGAGAGACCAACACCATTGTCCGAGAAAGCGTCACCGCGAGACCCGTGCAGGTTAAACTTGTTACCATCGAAGTCCACGTTTCCGACAAGTGAGTAGTCGCCCACTTCTTTGCGCGTAAGTGTAGCGTCTCGCATAAAGCCCCAGCTTATTGGCATTGTTTCACCTTTAATACGACGAGTTAGTGCAATGAAAGCTACAGCTTTAGCGTTAAGTGGAGTCATAGCGAAATCTTCATGTCCTTCGGCCTCATAGGCTTTTATTGCTTCTTCAACAGCTTCAAGTTGTGTTTGTTGACCTTTTTCGGCGTATTTTTTGTCGTAAGGTTTACCTATAAAATGCAGTAAGGGTTCTTGTTCACTGGCAGGGTTATGTACGGCTACTCGGGCATGAGGAGCAAAATCACCGTTTCCGCCGAGTGTAAGATTGTCTACTTCCTCGGCTGTATAGCCATCTTTATCAAATCCGGGAGTCCATAGTTCACTGTAAACAACAGTTTCAGGATATTGTCTATCGTCAGAGTATGTTGCATTGTCAGAAGCTTGAACTAAATCAGCTAGAGAAATGACGCTTCGTGGTAATTGGATGAAAGGTTCACCAGTCCTACCGCTTTGATTAAGTCTCCCAAACTCAGCTGTGACAGATTCCGTTACGAAGTCTCGGTCTTCAACTAAACCAAGTATATTTAGAGCTTCAACCGAAGCACCCACTTGGTCGCTTAAATTAACTTTATTAGGTTGGGGAATGGGAATGGTCTTTAAGCCTTCAATTGCCATATCTCTTAACTCCTCTTTCTCTGTCTCTATAAATGTATGGGCCTCATTATACATGATTTTGCTATACGTAAACATATTTTCTAATAAAATCTAGTCCAAATTTCTGGAGAGTATATTATGACAACACGCGTATAGAGGTTCAGGGGAATATTAGCCATGTATCTGCTCATTTGCTAAAAGCTAGATTGGTAACTGGCCGCTCATTTTTTCATAAAATTAAGTACTAAGAATTAGATAAGAACCGATTACGATTCATTTGCAGATTTCGATAAACCTTCATGGAGCAGAATAGAGATTAGATCAGTGCAATTTAAATTAACGATTTAGAAGATTTTAAAATTGCATTTGCACTACTACAAAATTAAGATAGAAGTATGGCAGAAATCACTTTGTACGGTGCTGACTGGTGCGCCGACTGCAAACGCAGTAGAGAATGGTTCAACAGCAACAATATTGAATACGATTACATCGATATAGATTCAGTTGAGGGTGCCGCAGATAAAGTTGCGGAGATAAATAAAGGCCTAAAAAGCATCCCAACGATTATCTTTGCTGACGGCAGCATTTTAGTTGAGCCGAGCAATGCTCAGCTGGCGAAGCAGCTCAATCTGAAGTAACTAATCTACTCTAGTTTGCGTAATCACTTGTAAGCACGGGCCGTAACCGTACTACTTGCTGATGTCTGGAGATTAGGGGTTGGTTTATGTACTCATCTTGATTTTAAGATGCATAGAGCATATGCTTTTAGACACAAGTATGTAAAAGGATTTAACATAGAAATTATGAAAAAATATGCATCAAAATTAGGACTATTTAGCACTAGTCTGGCGCTAGTAACGCTACTCGGTGCTACTGTATCCGCCTTGCCGAGCATGGCTAATAGCCATGCGCAAACTGTAGCCAGCTCTCAAAAAGCTGTTATAGCCAGACAAAGAATGTGTTTGACCAGAGAAAGGGTTATTACGCAGATCATGACTCGGATTGAGACGCGCGCCAATAATCAGGACACATTGTTTAGTGGTATTGCGACAAGAGTCGAGGCTTTCTACACCAAGAAAGGCCACACTCTAGCTAACTATCAGACATTAGTAAACAGTGTTAATGTCGCTGAAGCAAAGGTTCAAACTGACTTCGTAACACTTAAGACTAGCAGTAGTTTCAGTTGTACGGTTAGCGAACCTAAGGCTATTGTAACCGGGTTCCAAGGTTACCTTAAGACTGAAATATCAGACCTGCAGAGCTTAAGAACAGCAGTTAAAAACCTTATCGTCGGGGTAGCTCAAGCGAATGGTATGAAACTCAACAACAGCTCAACAACATCAACAGGGAGTGGCCAATAATGAAAAAGCAATCAGGCTTCGCATCAATAGAATTAGTATTGTTAGTTGTCATCGTAGCGGCCATAGCTGGCGTCGGTTATTACGTTGTTAACAACCGCAACACCGGCCAAACTAGCGCCAGCTTCATCAGTTCGACGTCAACCCCCAACACTTCGGTGGCAACGCTGCCAATGCCTCAGATCAATACGACCTCAGATCTAAGCAACGCCCTAAACGTGCTTAACCAGACAAATGTTGGTGCAAATAGCATCGACAGTAGTCAGCTGACCACCCAAAGCAGCGGTCTTTAAGTTAGAATCAGCAACTTAAGTAGCATTATCTAGCGTGCAATAAGCGAAAAGTGCGCTAGATATTTGCGTCTTTTGGCTTTAAACTTGCCCTTAGGATTATGAGTGATTCCAAACTGAGCACGGTATTAAGCGCTAATGGGCTGAGTAAAACATCTCAACGCCAGGCAGTTTTTGATGCTCTATCTACGAGCGAGCCACTTTCGATGCACGAATTGGTTGGTAAGCTTGCGGGTCGTGTCGATCGAGTGAGTGCTTACCGCACCGTGGCAATCTTTGAAAAGCTTGGCATTTTGCAGCGCCTGACACATGGTTTTAAGTACAAACTCGAGTTGAGTGACGATTTTAACCGACACCATCACCACCTAACTTGCACTAACTGTGGCAAGGTAATAGACGTTAAAGCAGAGGCAATTGAGGGATTCATTGCTTCGGTAGCGCAAGAAAACAACTTTAGATTGATTAGTCATCAGATAGAAATTCAAGGTAAATGTGCCGATTGCTCTCGATTAAGTGGCGATTAAGCCAAAAAAGTATTTGCCCTAGATAGACCCAAGAACAATAAGATATACTAAGGTGGTTGTGACGCCGTGGCGGAGTGGTTACGCAGAGGTCTGCAAAACCTTTTATGCCAGTTCAATTCTGGTCGGCGTCTCCAAAAAGCTATGCGCGGGTGTCGTAATTGGTAGCCGAGCGACACTTAAAATGTCGTGCCCACAAGGCGTGCGGGTTCGATTCCCGCCCCGCGCACCACGAGTTAATTATTGATTTGCTAACTTGAATAGCTCATTCAACTCTAGTATTTGGTTAGCATTTTTGATTCCATTGACACTATCTTGTAGAAACTTGTAGCATCATTAAACCGAACACCCTTAGTAGCCATCCCTAATAGGTGATTACGGTGGTTAATTAGCAAAACGTACACGTCTGTATATATTCAGGTGCGGCTTTGGCGTCAATATCCGAAAGATAAGATGCACTCTTTGTTAATTGTGGTATCGGTATCTATCCGCCTGCGGACACCGGTAACTGCTAGAATAAATATAAGCATAATGAATCCACATACTACGAAAGAAAATCACATCGTTACGGTAAACGCCGGATCGTCTAGCCTTAAGTTGGCCGTATTTACAGTGCATGATATGCAAAAGAAGTTTGAAGCAGCGGTTGAAAATATCGGCCAACTAAATTCTCATCTAGTCACCGGAAGTAGTAGCGAACTAGTGGTCGCTCAAACCCATACTGATGCAGCTACTTTGTTAACTGAATGGCTGTATGCGCATGTTGAAGCAAACACTATTACTGCTGTCGGTCATCGTATTGTGCATGGTGGCCCTAAGTATTACCAAACAATAGCTGCAACCAATAGTGTTCTAGAGGTGCTTCGTACTTTTGTGGCATTTGACCCCGAGCATCTACCTATTGAACTAGCTCTTGTCGAAATGTTTATGAAGGACTTGCCAAATGCGTTACAGACGCTCTGCTTCGATACTGCCTTCCATCATGACCTACCAACCAGATCCCGGCTATTGCCGATCCCTCGTCATTTTGAAGCGGAAGGTATAAGGCGCTATGGTTTTCATGGCTTATCGTATTCGTATATATTAGATGAGCTACACCGTGTAGAGGGAGAAGCTGCGGCTAACGGTAAAGTCATAGTTGCACACCTAGGTAGTGGCGCAAGTCTTGCCGCCCTAAAGAACGGTAATTCAGTTGATACTACTATGAGCATGACGCCGTCATCAGGGATACCAATGAGCATGCGTTCTGGTGATCTAGACCCTGGACTCCTACTTTATCTCAGCCGAACCGAAGGTTACGACACTAATCGATTGCAATATATGGCAACTTTCGAGTCCGGTTTACTCGGCATATCTGAAACAACAAATGACATGAAGAAACTACTTGAAATTGAAGATAACGACATGCGCGCTAAAGATGCCGTAGACATCTTCTGTTATGACATTGCAAAAACAATAGGAGGCTTTGCTGCCATACTCGGTGGGCTAAATACTCTCGTATTCACAGGAGGTATAGGTGAAAATGCACCGAAAATCCGCACAAGAGTTTGTAAGGAATTGACCTTCCTGGGTATTAGACTTGATCCGGTACGGAATGAAGCGGGTTCACGGCTCATTTCAGTTGATGGCAGTCCTGTAGGAGTGCATGTCATCCATTCCGATGAAGCAGCAACCATTGCGCGAGAAACTAATAAAATATTACAGGGGGGCAGTCATGGATCATACTGAACATCCATTAGACGACAAAATACTACACAATATCGATGCCTATTGGCGGGCCGCTAATTATTTATCGGTTGGACAGATTTACCTGTGCGACAATCCGCTACTTAAAACATCACTGAAACTTGAACACGTTAAGAAATTACTGCTTGGCCACTGGGGTACAACGCCCGGGCAGAACTTTATCTATGTTCATCTCAACCGCATTATTAAAGCAAACAACCTCAATATGATTTACGTTTCTGGGCCTGGTCATGGTGGCCCAGCATTAGTTGGTAACGTATATTTGGAAGGCACGTTCAGTGAATATTATCCCGAAGTTACCCAAGACGAAGCTGGACTCAAAAAATTATTCCAAATGTTTTCATTCCCATATGGTTTGTCGAGTCATGTATCGCCGCAAGTACCTGGTTCGATACATGAAGGTGGTGAGCTCGGCTATAGCCTTAGTCATGCCTTTGGTGCGGTCTTTGACAACCCCGATCTCATTACGGCTTGTGTCGTCGGTGACGGAGAGGCTGAAACCGGACCACTGGCTACCGCTTGGCACTCTAATAAGTTTTTAAACCCGATCACTGATGGTGCGGTATTGCCAATTTTGCATCTCAACGGCTACAAAATCAGTAACCCAACAATTCTTTCACGTATTGAACATGAAGAGTTGGAGCATTTGTTTCGCGGCTACGGCTGGAACCCTTACTTTGTTGAAGGCGATAATCCGATGCAGATGCATCAGCTCATGGCTGCGAAACTCGATGAGGCAATCGGTGATATTAAAAATATTCAAGAAAATGCTCGTAGTAATAACGATCCAACACGTCCGCGTTGGCCGATAATAATACTTAATTCGCCGAAAGGTTGGACTGGACCGAAGATAATTGACGGCAAGCAAGTTGAAGGCAATTTCCGTTCACACCAAGTACCGCTCGCTGTTGATGAAACATGTCCAAACAACGTTGCTGTTCTCGAAGAGTGGCTGAAAAGTTACAAACCAGAGGAGCTATTCGATAAAAACGGTACTTTACTACCTGAACTTGCAGCACTTGCGCCGACAGGTGTGCAGCGTATGGGTGCTAACCCACATGCTAATGGTGGCGGTTTCATGCGTGAACTTGATTTGCCAGATTTCCGCAATTACGAAGTTAAATTTCCCGGGCGCAGTGCCAGCGTTGAGGGTAATGTGCATGCACTTGGACCGTACTTGCGTGATGTCATTAAGCAAAATGAAACTCGTCGCAACTTCCGTATCTTCGGTCCAGATGAATTGATTTCTAATCGCTTAGAAGCAGTCTTTGAAACAACGAATCGCCAATGGGAAGCCCGCACTAAGCCTACTGATGAATTCTTAGCAACAAGTGGTATGGTATTTGATTCGATGCTTAGCGAGCATCAGGCCGAGGGTTGGCTGGAGGGCTACTTGCTTACCGGTCGACACGGACTATTCCATAGCTACGAAGCCTTTATTCGTATCGTTGACTCAATGGTCAACCAGCATGCCAAGTGGATCAAGATGAGTAACGAGTTACCGTGGCGCAAGCCAATCGCTTCCCTTAACTACCTGCTGACATCGCATGTCTGGCGGCAGGACCATAACGGCTTCACGCACCAAGACCCAGGCTTTATAGACCATTTGCTCAACAAAAAAGCGTCAGTTGTGCGTATTTATTTACCACCAGATGCTAACACACTAATCTCAACGATGGATCACTGTCTGAAAAGTCGCAACTACATTAATCTCACGATTACGGGCAAACATGACAGTCCTCAATGGCTTACTATGGATGAGGCAATAGATCACTGCACGAAAGGAATTAGCGTTTGGGATTGGGCCAGCAACGACGACGGTGATCCTGATGTTGTAATGGCCTGTGCTGGTGACATACCCACACTTGAAACACTAGCGGCCGTCTCGATTCTTCGCAAACATTTAACCGAACTCAAAATCCGCGTCGTAAACGTTGTTGATCTCATGCGTCTTGAGCCCGACACTGAACACCCACATGGCCTAAGTGATGCTGACTATGACGAACTATTCACCAAAAATAAGGAGATCATCTTCGCTTTTCATGGCTATCCGTGGGTAGTACATCGTTTAACTTATCGACGAGTCAATCGTAATTTACACGTACGTGGGTATAAAGAAGAGGGCACGATTACCACCGCCTTTGATATGACAGTGCGCAACGATATGGATCGGTTTCACTTAGTTCTGGACGTTATTGAGCGGGTGTACAACACTACGAACAGTGAAACACTAGCGCTCAAGCAGCTGATGGAACAAAAGCTCATTGAACACGCTGAGTATATACGCCTAAATGGCGTGGATATGCCGGAGATTCGAGAATGGAAGTGGGCGCTCTAATAGCTCAATTGGGAGAGCGCGGTAATTGTGTAGCTCTTGATCCGGCGAAGGTTGCCTAATTCATACCTAATCGAAAAAGAGATTGCTTGATACCATAGGAGCCATCCGCAACATGCCTAAAATTGGCAGTTAAGTAACTCACTCTGAGTAGTTTTAAAAGAACTGGCGGAATTTGGTTCCATTAATCAGCGTCAATGGAGTTTTGTTAATAACAGACTAGGGATTAATTATTGGCGGAGTTTAAATAATGTACCGACCGAATCCAAAGAAGTTGTTAAATTCGGTAAGTGAGTTACTAGGTTTATTAGACCCAACAATTGGCTCATATGCAAGCCACTGGTATGATTACCAACTACTCGACGTCCTGTTTCAGTAATTTAGAAGTTTAGACTTAAGACCCGAGTCCGCAATAGGCGGCTCTATGCCCAATGTGTCAACAAAGTGCTATAAGGTTCTAATTTTTCCTGATGACTGATAAAATTAAGCATAAGCATGGGTACGTATAGGAGCTTTGGTGGGCAAGAAGGATTTACTATTATTGAACTAATAGTAAGCTTCACCGTCCTGTCGATTGTAGTACTGAGCATCTTCGGTCTACTTGCTTCACTTGAGCAAACTTCGGTCCTGGCAAAGAACATGGCCATCGCCAATACGCTTGCAACTAATCAAATAGAGTATCTCAAGGGGCTACCTTATGATTCACTGGCCGTAGCTGGTGGGAGTATCTATGCGACTAATCCACTCCCTGCAGTAAAGACCGTTACAGAAAACGGTATTACATATACGGTTACAACTAGTATCAACTATGTTGACGATGCCTACGATGGCTGTGCAAAATATCCGACTTTAGCAGAAGAAGAACTGCTTTGTCGCAATTATCCACCACCTTCAGGTGCACCGGCGGTAGACACAAACCCCGAAGACTACAAGATTATCCATGTATCGGTGACTGACAAAGGTGGGGCAGTACTTGCTGGTCTAGACACCGAGATTTCCGGTAGCGTAGCCGAAACCAGCAATACAACAGGAGCGCTATTAGTAACCGTGATTGACAGTAGCGGTAACCCAATATCCGGGGCCACGGTTAACGTGAATAATAGTGCTATCAGTCCGATCTTAAATTTGTCCGAGACAACCGATAATGCTGGTATAGCCATCTTCTATGGTATGCCTCCGGATAACAATGCCGATTACATCGTTAGTGCATCCGACAGTGGCTATTCATCACTCTCAACGATTGCAACCTCCGGATCATTAATCCCCACCTATCCGAACCAGACTATGATTGCACAGCAGCCCTCCTCAGTTACTCTAACCCTGAACCAGATGACTTCACCTAGTTTGTTAGTACAGGCCGTAGACACGAGTGGCAACCCGATTAGCGGATTAAGCGTATACCTAAAAGGAGGTTATAAAAAGTACACTGCGACCACCGACAGCAGTTACTATTACGATAATTATTCTCCTGATACTCGCCCACAAACCGACAGTTCGGGGCTTGTGGCTTTTAACAACCTTGCTCCGGGACCCTACTTTCTCTGCGGGGACAGTGGATCGAGTGATTGTACAGTCGGAAGTACAACCTACTATTTAGTGGCAGCTATGCCTTACGGCGGCTCAAATTCGTTCAACCCCGTAACCGTACCAATATACAACCCATCAAGTCCACCGACCGTTACCTACAGTTATAACAGTAGCAACTATATCCAGAAGGCTATGCTGGTTTTCTCGACAAGCTCTTCATTCCCACGAATTTCAACGATCGATCCTTCGACATTTAGTATCAGCTCGACCAATCTCAGTAGTTTCTCATTCACACTAACTGGAGCTAACCTACCTTGTAGCTCAACAGCTTCAAGTTGCTTGACTACCGTTAACTTAATAGAGGGTACAAGTACCTATGCCACTTCTTGCACGGGAACATCGGGCACCGATCTAATCTGTACGGCCGATCTGGGTGGCGTTACTCAAGGCTTCTTGCAAATCCAGGTTAAGGCGAACGGCTTCAATTACACTACTCCAATATCCCCACCCCTAGGAGGAATTAGTGTTACGCCTTAAAAAAAACGCTAAGGGATTCACGCTGATCGAGATGCTGATTGTCATCATGTTGTTTGCTATATTCATGATTACTTTCGTAGAGGCTTACAATAAGTCAATCTTTAGCTTTTTCTCGCTGCAACAATCTTCTGTCAACTTTTCGCAACTCGATGGTTCTATCCAAAAACTTGCCGACGTAATAAGAGGAGCCACTGATTTTGTATCGATTGGTAGTAACGATATGTCTCTTTACGCATACTTTTCGCCCGATGATCAGTACGTTTCGCTCGTCCACTATTACCTGAATGCTCAGCAGAATGAGCTACTGGCTGATGTTACACCAATGACCGGAAACCCGCCCGGAGGCACGCCGATTACTGCGAATATGAAAACTTACACCATTATTAGCAATTACAAATTTTCCAGCAGTTTCAACCTATTCACATACCTTGATGCCTACGGCAACACGTTAACGATGCCTATTTCTGACGAGCACATCATAAAGGGAGTCACAATAACGCTGGAAGTACCACAGAACAATCCCGGCACCAGTGGCGGTCAGACGATGGTCCTCACCGTAAGCTTAAGAAATCGAAAGACCAACTTATGAAACATAAGCTCAGAAGAATTAAAATTCTTGACCAGAGCGGATACGCGATGACTTATGTACTGACATTCATCGTAATCGCCAGTATTATTTCAATCGCTGCGTTAACAGCGATTAGCAACAATCTCCAGTCGGCCACATACAACAACGACCGCGAAGAAGCTCTCAATATTGCTGAGGCAGGCATCAATTATTATCTATGGCACCTTACCCATAACCCGATCGATTTTAAAGACGGTCAATCAACTCCATCTAGCCCTGTAGTCGGACTCGGTTACGGTCCGTATGTACATAACTATCTAGACATCAGCAATAAGGATATTGGTAGCTACACACTGTATATCAACCCTAGCGGAAATAATGGATCAACTATTGTTACAGTTCGCTCGACCGGGAGGGTAATTGGCAGCTCGGTTTCAAGGACGGTAGTAGCAGAAATTGGAGCACCGTCGTTTGCCAGTTACGTAGTTAATTCAGATAGCGCACTCTGGTTCGGCAATACCGAAACTGCTAACGGTCCTGCACACTCGAACACCGGCATACGTATGGACGGTCCGAATACCACTGACGTAACCAGTTCTAGCGCTACATATGTGCCACCTTATGAGCTTGGTGGAGACGGGCAATCTCACCCTGGCGTATGGTGTAGTACAAGCGTTACCTATCCAGTTAATTGTAGTACGCGCAATAAATCCGATTGGCAGTATCCGGTAGCAACCGTTAACTTCAACCAAATCACCAGCAGCCTTTGTAATATAAAGAAGACTGCATTTGCAGCTAACAGTGCGACGGCCAGTCTAGCTACTCAGCCTAATGCGTGCTCACAGACACCGACTACCCGCACCAGCACATATATACCTGAGCGATCAATAAGCTATAGTGCAACTCGGGGGTATATGATTGAGCTGAATTCAAATGACACATATAACCTCTATGACGTAAACGGAGAGAATGATCAAAAACGTCCCTATACCAGCGCCTTGTCGTTGGCGCTGGTTGCCAGCAATGTAGCAATCGACCCGAGCGGAATAATCTATGTTGAGGATAATGTTTGGGTCAGGACCAACCCGACATTTAATGGCAGGGTAAGTATCGCCTCTGGCAGGTTAACTGGCAATAATAACGCATTCATAACCATAGTCGATCAAATGCTTTACTCTGCCAAAGACGGTAGCGTAGCTATCGGCTTAGTGGCGCAGGGTGATGTTCTCTTAGCCCCGTATGCACCTCCTGCTAGTGGTAGTTTTAATTTTGAGGTAGATGCCGCAATCATTTCCGAATCAGGCAATGTGGAATATCCGGTTTACTATAAGACGAATCCATATATGTGCACCTATGGCTGGATATCTCCGAATCAGACATTTACTTTCTACGGAAGCGTATCTACGCGGCTTAACTGGACATGGACCTGGCTAATCGGAGGTAGCTGCGGTAATGCAGTATATAGCTCAAGTCAGGGATACTACATATCCGGAATACTCAACAATACTACTAGCTACGACTACAATTTATTGTACAGCCCGCCCCCTAGCTTTCCGGTAACCTCAGCTTATAACATCCTTTCCTGGAGGGAAGTGCTCTCAGGCCCGTAAGCTAGAACATACTACTTACCATAAAAATGGGTAATTAAAAAAGCCCCTATTAGGGAGAGCGGGCTCTCTCCCTACGGGGCTCTTGTTTAGTTTCGTAAACCTATTTATCTTAAGCTACTTCTCTAGTGACCACTAATGTTTATATGTTGTTGTCTCAGTTTGATGAACTATATACCGCTACTGTTGTTCGATGGTGAACCGTTATCGCCTCCATGGTTTGAATTATCACCGCCACTGTTGTTCGATGGTGAACCGTTATCGCCTCCAGGGTTTGAACTGTTACCGCTCCCGTTGTTCGTATTCGAAGTGTTACCGTTGTTCGTATTCGAAGCATTGTTGTTTCCAGAGTTCGAAGTGTTGTTGTTGTTCGTATTCGAAGCATTGTTGTTTCCAGAGTTCGAAGTGTTGTTGTTGTTCGTATTCGAAGCATTGTTGTTTCCAGAGTTCGAAGTGTTTTCGCTCCCGTTATTCGACGGTGAAGCATTGTTGTTTCCAGAGTTCGAAGTGTTTTCGCTCCCGTTATTCGACGGTGAAGCATTGTTGTTTCCAGAGTTCGAAGTGTCGTTGTTAGAGTTATTGCCGTTGTTTGAATGGGTATTGTTATCTGATGCTACGATGTTATGTGAAGCCGAAGTATCATTATTGTTGCTATGTGAAGTCGTAGTATTGTTGCTATTGGCTGTATTGTCAGATGCCACCGTGTTGTATGAAGCTACAGTGTTGCCGTTGTTGTTGTGTGAGTTATTGCCGTTGAATGAATGGGTTAATGTATTGTTGCTGTCTTTAGTATTGTAACTGTCGGTATTAGTTGTCGTGTTATAGCTTCCGGTTGTGGACGTGGTGTTGTAGGTGTTCGAGGTATTTGTCTCAGTATTGTAGCTATTAGCCACTCCTACTGGCCAGGAATAACCGCTACCGCTCGTAGATCCGCTTGTTGAACTGGATCCTGAAGTTGTCGAACCGTTAGAAGTATTGCCAGAGCCAATTGAATTACTTTGTGTAGTTGGTTGGCTGCACTGGTTTTGGTTACCGCTTGATGAACTAAAGTTTGCAACCGTCGCATAGGACATCATCTGTCTACTTAATAATGCGAGATTGGCGTTGTTCATGCTGTTTAGAGCAAAAACAGAGACTAATATCACCGCCGCGCCTGCAATAAAAGCAAGCACATAATTATATGCAACCGGTATCGTGAAAGACACTGGTGATTGCGTTTTCATATTGAGAACCCTCTCTTCTCCCACGCCAAAAAATTAATAGTTGTAACAGAGCTTTATTTTTTTATCATATACTAGGGTTTACTAAAGCGCCAGCATATGTTTTAGCACAAGCGGTATCAGGATGGCACTTTCCCACAGTCTCATCTGAAAATTTATGTAGTTATTTTGTCAATACTAGTTTAGAAGATCGAAAGTTGTACAGAATTTTTAGCGTAATCACTATTTTGCCTGCGACAAAAATCGATTAAGTGCGACAATGCTTATATTAATGTTTGGCTTGAATTCGGTAGGCCTAGTCTTCCTTCTCGGATGGCTTTCTGCGCTTTCTGTCTATCTTTTAGTACACCGCTTACTAATAAATAATGCGAATCTGGCCTTACTTGTTGGGGCAATAATCTTGTCTGACAGATTGTGGCCGGAATCGGACTAGCGCCGATAGCCACTTAGGGTAACATTGTTGCTAACTCGCTTATCGTACCAAAGGTGGATTATGCTTTTTCGGCTGCGCCGACCTTCTCCGTCGCGTCGAAAGAGCACGGCAGTAAATGTTGCCGTAATCAATTCAGTCAAAGCTAGATTCTAAAGAAGCAGTTAATATCTATCGTCTCATGAGCAGTAAACGGCAATTATCGGCGATGAAATGCTTTTGGTTCCTGCACCATGTGATTTTCATTAAAGTCTATGTATTATATAGAGAAAAGTACGATTCAAAAGTGATGTAGGCAATAACACGGGGTATTAGCTCAGTTGGTAGAGCGCGGCATTCGCATTGCCGAGGCCGGCGGTTCGAATCCGCCATACTCCACCAAGTCCATTCCAAATGTTTTTGAGGCCGGTATCTCCTATATTTTATACTGGAGGTTGCAATAAGCTTAAGCGTGACTGCGAAAACATTATGAAGGATATTGGCAATGAGATGGATTACAATCACGGCTCAAGTGTCGAGCAATCGCTTTTCAGGCAATAGAGGAACAAGTCCCAAAGTCAGATAAGATTCTGGATCGGCTCGCTCATGACTTTGATTCGGTTCGACTCAGAGGGGCATTTAAGCTCTTTCAACCGCCATTACCTCACAGCTTAAATTAATTTAGGCAGGGAGAGTAAGACATTAATAGATATTCTCAGCATGCTTAGTAAATATCTACGATACGAAGTAATTATTATTGCCCTATTGCTACTTAGAGCATAGATCCTTGGCTGACGACATTCTTAAACGATTTAACATATGCAATTTCGCCCGAAGTGCAGTAGATTATTAACCAACCGGATACAGCACTGGATATAACCCCCCAATGCTCACTAATTATGGCTGCGGTAATGTCTAACCTAGAAACATATATATGAGTCAATATCTATCTAGATGACACTCAAACAGCAAGTTTCCCAGATATTAATGGCAACCTTACAACAATCACTGGTCTTCAAATCTTTTATCGCCCAGCGACAAGCACGAGACTACGGAGTGGAGCAACCTTTAACGGCGGTACCTTACGATCACTTGATGTCCCTCCTAGTACGAAACAGTAACTCAGTAGATTGACCCTATAGTGCCGTATAATTACTCTTAAGATGCAGATTATCGTCGACAACCTGGCAGTTAAGTATGAGTTAATCGGGAAAGGCAAGACGGTGGTAATGCTCCATGGCTGGGGGGATAATCATACCACCTTTAACCTTCTTGCTGCGTACTTAAGCAGCCAATATCAGCTTTTGGCACTAGATTTACCGGGATTTGGTAGTAGTCAACCACCTAAATCACCTTGGAACCTAGATAATTACGCGAATCTAATAGCAGCCGTAATTAGTAAACTTAACCTAAAACCATATGCCTTCATTGGACACAGCAACGGTGGAGCTTTAGTAATTCGCGGCTTGTCTCTTGGCAACTTAAAAGCTGATAGACTGGTGCTAATCGCTTCTGCTGGGATCCGAAACAGCCAACCAACCAAGCGTTTATTGACTAAGACAATCGCAAAAGCGGGCAAGGCAACTACTTTTTGGTTACCCAGAGAAGTGCGCCAACACTTACGCACCAAACTATATGGCACAATTGGATCGGATCTGTTAGTTGTTCCGGAGCTTGCCGCCACCTTTAAACTTACCGTTAGCCAGGACGTGCAGGCTGATGCTGGTCAGTTGACACTGCCGACCTTAATTATTAACGCTGATCATGATCCAGCTATCCCGCTAAGCGACGGCCTGCGCTTTCATAACCTAATATCTGGCTCGCGCTTTGAGGTGCTTAACTCAACTACGCATTTTATTCACCAGGAACAAGCTGAAATAGTTGCTAAACTAATCCTAGGTTTCCTATGAATAAAGCAATTCGCCAACTCACTAGTCTTTACTCGTTTCGTCTGCCAGCAACGCTAACCTACATGTTGCAGGCCAGTGAATACAGGGCGGATGAATACCTTCATTGGCTAGCACGTACTCGAGATTTTTCAAGCGTACAGTACCGCCGGCATCTTGAACGTACTTTTAAAGCAAGACTGATTGAACTTTTCCTCTTAATTGGCATGGCCTGTGAGATTCTAGTTGGGATTGCCCTAATTGTTTATGGATTAATTACGCCCGGAGCGGGCTGGAGTATAGAGATTGGAGCCGCTTTAGTAATCGCTTATCCGCTTGTCTGGTCATATCTAGTTGTATTGCCCCTTGAATTTGGACGACTAGTGATCGTTGAGCCAAATCAGACAAGGACGGTGGCAGCGAGCGAACCAATATTTGCAAAACACCAAGGCGTTACCATTGCAGTGGCTGGCAGTTACGGGAAAACATCCATGAAAGAACTGCTTTTATCGGTGCTTGGCGTTAGTAAGAACGTAGCTGCAACTAGAGCCAACCACAATGTGGCCCTAGAGCACGCTAAATTTGCGAAATCGTTGTCTGGTAAGGAAGATATTTTAATCATTGAGTACGGTGAAGGGGAGCCAGGCGATGTTGCCCGCTTTGCTCGCAATACTCATCCGGATATGGCTGTAATTACTGGCCTTGCCCCAGCTCATTTAAACAAATACAAAAGTCTCGACTTAGCGGGAGACGACATTATGTCGCTAGCAACTTACTTAAAAGACAAAAAGGTCTATATTAACGCTGAGTCAGAAGCCATCAAACCATATATAAAGAACGAACATCAGGCGTACAGCCGTAGCGGTGTCGGGGATTGGCGAGTCAGCGACGTAAAGCTGAGCTTAAAGAACACGTCCTTCACCCTAAGTAGTTCAAAGCATAAGCTGAAGCTAGAAAGCAAACTATTAGGCCGACACCAGATTGGTCCGCTGGCGCTTGCTGCCGTGCTTGGTCTTAAGTTTGGCCTTAGTAAGCAGGAGGTTGAGCAGGCAATCGCAAAAACTAAGCCTTATGAGCACCGGATGCAGCCCTATGAGCTTAAAGGAGCTTGGATTATTGATGATACCTATAACGGCAATGTCGATGGCATTAAGGCTGGCACAGAGCTACTTCACGAGCTTCCAGCTAAACGCAAGATCTACGTTACGCCAGGGTTGGTTGATCAGGGCAAAGAAACTAAAGCAGTGCACTTAAGGGTTGGTCAACTAATTGCTACCGCGCAGCCTGACGTGGTAGTTTTAATGCAAAACTCAGTTACTGGCTTTATTCAAGAAGGGCTAAAAGACGGCGACTTTAAAGGTGAACTTAAACTCGTGAGCGATCCCTTAGGCTTTTATCGTAACTTGGAAAGCTTTGTCGCAGCCGGCGATTTAGTGCTAATGCAAAACGACTGGACAGATAATTATGCATAAAGCAGTAAGAGGCAGGTATACTAAAAAGAATAACTATGTCTAAACTTACCGTTGCAGTCATCTTTGGCTCTCGCTCTACCGAGCACGATATCTCAATTGTTACAGCCATTAGCAGTGTTATTAAGCCACTTATCCTGTCCGCTAAATATAACGTGGTGCCGGTATATATCGACAAGCAGGGCAGGTGGTATACGCATCCCAAACTAGCCGACATTGCACTTTATTCCAGTGGCCAAGTTGAAGCCTTTATTACTAAACTGCGCCCACTGGCGCTACGGATGGGTGGTCAGCTTGAGTTAATTAGTGGCAGTGGACCTAAGCCTAAGAAAATAATTAAGGTTGACGTCGCCTTTCCGGCAACTCATGGCACGCATGGGGAAGATGGCGAGTTAATGGGCTTACTTGAAATGGCTAACGTTCCCTACGTTGGCTGCCCTCTGCCCGCAGCCGCCATTGCGATGGACAAGGCGCTAGCAAAAACCCTAGCAATTGCAGAGGGAATACTAACCTCAAAGTATGTTTGGTTTTACGCCCGCGATTTCCGCTCTGATCAAGCAGCCATCCTAGAGCGCATAAAAGATCTTAACTATCCGTTATTTGTTAAACCAGTGCATTTAGGATCAAGCATTGCTATTAGTAAAGTTAGTACGCCTAAAGAACTAGTTCAGGCCATTGAAGTAGCCGCCCACTATGACGATAAAGTGTTAGTCGAAGAAGCAGTCAATAATTTAGTAGAAGTTACAGTGCCAATCATTGGTAACGAAACGCCGCGCGCAGCACTGGTTGAGCAACCACTGCTTAATAGTTCGAATTTCTTCGATTTTGAGACCAAATATATGAGTGGCGGCAAAAAGGGTAAAACGAGTGCCAGCGGGGCGCAAGGATACAGCAAGTTGCCCGCTGATTTGCCACCTAAAATTTTACAACTTGCAGAGGCAACAGCCATTAAGGTCTATAAGACGCTTGGTTGCGCTGGAATTGCCCGCGTCGATTTGTTAATTGACACTAAAACGAAGATGGTCTATTTCAATGAAGTTAACCCTTTGCCCGGCAGTCTTTATGCCCATAACTGGCGTCAAGCAGGCGTTTCAAACGTCCAGCTGGTTGAAGAGTTGGTTGACTTAGCACTATTGCGCGCTAAAGCTAATGAGCAGCTAACCACCGCATTTTCAAGCAATTATCTTAAACAGTACTAATTATCTCTTTCTCTTCTTTGGTATACTTTTCTTAAGTATATGAGTAGATATAACCCGAAAGAGATTGAGCCGAAGTGGCAGGCGGTCTGGGCTGAACTGGGCCTGAACCGCGCCGTTGACTTTGATCCGAAGCGCGAAAAATATGTCATGTTAACGGAGTTTCCATACCCCTCAGGCTCTGGCATGCATATTGGTCACATGCGTGAATATAGCTTAGGTGACATCATGGCCAGGCATAAACGCATGCAAGGATATAACGTACTCTTCCCGATGGGCTACGATGCCTTCGGCCTACCAACTGAAAACTATGCCATTAAAAACCATATCTCACCTCAGCAGGCAACCAAAGAAGCCGTCGCTAATTTTCAGACTCAGTTAGAGGCCATGGGCTTTAGCTTCGACTGGAGCCGTAGCATTAACACTAGCGATCCAGACTATTACCGCTGGACTCAATGGCTCTTTTTAGAGTTATTTAAAGCTGGCTTAGCCTACCAGGCGGAGATAGCTGTTAACTGGTGCCCGTTTTGTAAGACCGGCTTATCAAATGAAGAAGTAGTTAATGGCCGCCACGAACGTTGCGACACCCCAGTTACAAAGAAACAACTAAAGCAGTGGGTGCTGAGAATTACGGATTACGCCGATCGCCTGATTCAAGGATTAGATAGCATCGACTTCCCGTCCCGAATTGCTGACCAGCAAATCAACTGGATTGGCAAAAGTCAGGGGCTGGAAATAGATTTCCCACTGAGCAGCGAACAAGCTAAAAGTGTCAAAGTCTTTACGACGCGCGCCGACACGATTTATGGTGCGACTTTTCTAGTCTTAGCACCTGAGCATCCCTTAGTAGGCGCCATCACTACGCCCGAGCAGAGAGCAGAAGTTAACAACTATATTGCCGCCGCCGGCGCTAAGACGGAGCTAGAGCGTCAGTCTGAGGATAAAGCTAAAAGTGGCGTCTTTAGCGGGGCTTATGCCATTAATCCAATGAGTAAAGAGCAAATGCCAATTTGGATTGCTGAGTATATCTTAATGGGCTACGGTACCGGTGCCATTATGGCCGTTCCAGCGCATGACGAGCGTGACTTTGCTTTTGCCTCGATGCACAATTTGCCAATTAAGTATGTTATTGAGCCCCCGCAACTGGAGACGCTAAAAGACGTGCCCTATAGCGGTGAAGGTCAGGTGATTAACTCAGGTAAGTATGACGGCCTAAACAGTTTTGCAGTTCGGGAGCAAATCAGCGCTGACTTAGTGAATCAAGGCCTCGGCACGGAGCGGACTAATTACCGCATGCGTGACTGGATCTTTAGCCGCCAACGCTATTGGGGCGAGCCAATTCCTCTCATCCACTGCGCCAAACACGGCGCTGTAGCAGTCAATGAGGCGGATTTACCAGTGCTTCTACCAACAGTTGAGCACTATGAACCAAGCGCCAATGGCGATAGTCCTCTAGCCGCCATTAGTGACTGGGTTAATACGACCTGTCCAAAGTGTGGTGAACCAGCCAAGCGTGAAACTGACACGATGCCGAACTGGGCCGGTAGTTGCTGGTACTATTTGCGCTATTATGACGCGAGTAACTCTGAAGCTTTTGTGGCTCAAGAAAAATTAGACTATTGGGGTAGTGTCGATCTGTACTTAGGTGGCATGGAGCACACCACCTTGCATCTGCTTTATTCTCGTTTTTGGCACCAGTTTTTGTATGACCAGGGACTAGTACCAACACCTGAACCATACCTAGCGCGCCGTGGACAAGGGATTATCCTTGCCGCAGACAACAGCAAGATGAGTAAGAGTAAGGGTAACGTAGTTGACCCCAAAGAGATTATAGATAGTGGCTATGGCGCAGATGCACTTAGGCTGGCAATTACTTTTCTGGCGCCCTATGACCAAACTACGCCCTGGAGCCCAGAAGCCTTAGGTGGAACTTATCGCTTCTTACAGAGACTCTGGACACTGGTTGATGAGTACTTAGCGAGTGCGCGCGGCAAAGATCAGAGCGATGTACTCAAGCGGATCGTCAACCTGGCCGTTAAACAAGTTAGTGAAGACTTAGAGCACATGAGCTTTAACACAGCTATCGCATCTCTCATGGAGTGCGTAAACAGTCTCTACAAACAAAAAGCCAAGGATCACTATGCAACCTCTGACTGGCAATGGGCACTTGAAACAATTGTTATGTTGCTTGCTCCCTTCGCTCCGCACTTAAGTGATGAGCTTTACTCAAGGCTTGGCAATCAGGAATCAATTCACCAACAAAAATGGCCCGGCTTTGAAGCTAAATGGCTGAAGCAGGAGAGCGTGACGCTTGCTGTCCAGATTAACGGTAAGCTTAAAGGTGAAATTTCGCTACCGGCCGGTTCAACTCAGGAAGCAGCTGAGCAAGCTGTAAAAGCTGATCCCAAGCTCAAGACATATCTTGCTGATCAGCCAATTTTGCGTGTCATATATGTTGCCGACAAGCTACTTAGCCTAGTGCTGGAGAACCCAAAGCGTTGATAAGACTTCACTTCATCTGCTAAAGTAGGGTAAGACGACATTATTAAGCCTCACAGTAGAGGGAGTTGAAAAGAGATACATTTATATGGGTAAACCAAAAAAACGCACCAGTCCTAGAGCAACCGGAGCCAGACGCAGTCATCTGGTCCTTAAACTAGCCCGCAGTGTTAACGCTAAATCGCCAGTCAAGATTAGAACAACTAAGCGCGAGAGTGGCAAGCAAGCCGCTAAAGTTTAGAATATTAAAGCTTACAAGCGTTGTCTAAGCTATGCGGCTTAAGCTAGCCTTATTTAAGACAAAGCAGTAAGTCTAACGTTGAGAGATAGAACATATGGCCTCCAACCGACATTTAGGACGTATTGTGGCTCTGCAGACGCTATATGAATACGACTTCCGTATTGAAGCCGGTGATCAGCGTTTTGATCTAGATGAAGTTCTAACACGCAACATTGAGCGCTACGACAAAACGCTTGAAGACACCGCTTTCATCAAAACTTTGGTTAATGGCGTAGTTAAATCAGCTCAGCAATTAGACAGCGAGCTACAGCCAGTTGCACCAGAATGGCCAATTGATCAAATTGCCCGTATGGACCGCATTGTGCTCAGGATTGGACTGTGGGAGCTTCAGCATGAGGCTGATGTGCCACCTAAAGTCGTCATTAATGAAGCTGTCGAGTTAGCCAAAGCCTTTGGTGGCGAAAACTCGTCACGTTTTGTTAATGGCGTGCTTGGTACGCTCTTAAGGCAGAAAGAGCCGCCGCAGTTAAAACCAGCCAAGCCGAAAGCGGCTGCCAGTAAAAAGAAACCGCGCGGAGACAAGAAGTAATGCACCGCCCAAATCCGATTCGGGGCATTAAGCGGCTAGTGACTAGGCGTCCGGAAATTGCCGAAGCGGTACATGAGACTACGGCCGGTGGTGTAATCTGGCGCCGTAACCCTAAAAACGATGGTGTTGAGCTGTTACTAATCCAGGATGCTAAGCACCGCTGGACTATTCCTAAAGGGCACGTTGAGCCAGGTGAAGACCCTAAACTGACCGCTGAACGCGAAATCCGGGAAGAAACCGGACTAAAGCAAATGCAAGTGATGTCCTGGTTGGGTAAGGTCAACTTTCGCTATCGGCGTAATCATACCTTGGTGCTAATGACAATGCATATTTACTTAGTTAAGGGAATAGGCAATACTGATGATTTGAAAGGTGAGGATTGGCTCAAGGATCTGAAGTGGATGAGCGCTAATGAGGCCATCGACAAGATTGCTTATGAAGATATTGGCAAGCTAATCCTGCTTGGCTTAAAGAAAATCCGCCTAGCTAAGCATTAATAAAATTTAAGACTTTTAATGAACGACTCAAACGCCTACCAGAAATTTTCTGAAACTGAACTCGGTTTTAGTTTTAATAACATCGGCCTTTTAATTACCGCTTTTACCCACCGCTCTTACTTAAACGAGCACCGTAAAACAGTTTTTGAGCATAACGAGCGCCTTGAATTCCTCGGTGACGCCGTCCTTGAATTAGTAGTCACGGAGTATCTATTTAGTAACTATGATGAACAAGAGGGCATTTTAACTAACTGGCGTAGTGCCTTAGTGCGCACCGAGAGTATTGGCGCCGCGGCCCAAAAAGGTGGCTTAGAAACCCTGCTAAGGCTAAGTCGTGGTGAGCGTCGCGGTACAAGGCGAGCTAGGGATCAAATCCTCGCGAATGCGTTTGAGGCTGTGATTGGCGCAATCTACGTCGATCAGGGCTATGACCAGGCCAAAGCCTATATCGATAAGACAATTCTCTCAACCTTCTCAGAGATACTAAGTAAGGGCACTTGGATTGATCCAAAGTCCCAACTCCAAGAAGTTGTCCAAAGCCGAGTTGGTTTGACCCCAGTCTATAAAGTGATTATTGAAGAAGGCCCGGATCACGACAAGCTATTTACAGTTGGAGTCTACGTCGATAATCAGCTCAAGGGCCAAGGTCGCGGACCCAGTAAACAAGCTGGGCAACAGCAGGCCGCCGAGGAAGCCCTAAAGCACTATTTAGACCAAAAAAGCTAAACTAAAACAGGCTCCTGTTGACTACAGCGTAGCTAATCTGTAAAATAGAAAGCCATTGCCCGCGTTTTATAAAGACAAGGATTTAGATGTTAGCTATCCGTATGCAACGGACCGGTCGCAAAGGACACGCCATGTACCGCATGGTAGTTCAAGATGCCCGGCGTACACCAACCAGTGGTAAGATTGTGACCTATCTTGGTTCATATGACCCACATAACAAACTCGCTACCGTAGATAAGACCAAAGCTAGTTTTTACCTTGAGCACGGTGCTCAACCTTCGCCCCGGGCCGCTTCAATCCTAAAAGCTGAAAAAGTAAAAATGCCTAAGTGGGTTGAAGAACCAAAGCAAATGAAACGCAGTGTCCGTAATCCCGAAAAACGTCGCTCCAGCGCGCCAGCTAAGGAAGTTGCCCCAGTCGAAGAAGTTAAGCTTGATGCAACCGAAACGCCAGTAGTCGTTGAAAACGAGCCAGTGGTTGCTGAATCTGAAGCCGCCAGTGAGGCGGAAACGCCAACTGAAGTCGAACCCGAATCTGTCTAAAAGAGTCACGCGCAACTAAAGTCCTAAATTCTAGAATCTAAATACAAACTGCTCGAGTTGAGCTGTTAGCAGGCCTCTAAGAAAGTCAATCATAGGTTTCTAAGAGTATTTACTAGTTAAGTATGTTCTAGTTTTATTTTTTTATTCGCAGTGAATTTAATCAAATATGCTTATCCTTAAAATATGTAAAATGATTTACTCTAAAAATGTAAAATGAATCTATAAAATCTAGAATCTTAACGCCAGTGCCTAAAAACAATAATGCTATACTGTTATTATCTTTAAACCTAGAGGGAGACACAACTACTCATGAGCAGCAGCATTGACCAACAATTCGTTGAATACGTCGTAAAATCACTAGTCGCTAAACCAGATGCCGTATCAATTGAGCGTCGAATTGATGAAAAGGGTGTATTACTTGAACTAACCGTTGACCCAGAAGATCTCGGTCGGGTAATTGGCAAGCGTGGCGCGACAGCACAAAGCTTAAGAACCCTACTAAGAGCCCTCGGAACGAAAAACGACGCCCGCTACAACTTGAAGATTGTCGACAACGGCTTTCCTCAAGAGCGCCGTGAACGCGTTAGTGAAGAGCGTCCAGCAGCAACTAACGATCAAACTGAACCTGAAGCCGTTAAAGCGGAACCAACTGCTGAGCCGGAACTAGAAACTACCTTATTAGACAGCAAAGAAGTTGAAGAGAGTCCAAGCGAAAGTGATCGCTTTAGTAAAACGCGCCGTGAACTTGAAGAGCTAGACGACCTCGACCTTTAAGGCGTAGCCCGTCTAATTTAGATATGCGCAAAATTCAAATCGTAACTCTCTTTCCAGAGATGTTTAAAGGCGTGCTTGAGTCGTCAATGCTCTTTAAGGCAGCTAAAAACGAGATCGTGAGTTATGAGATTATTAACCTGCGTAAATTTGGTAAGGGACTGCGTAAACGGGTTGACGATACTCCTTATGGTGGTGGGGACGGCATGTTACTCATGGTTGAGCCACTAGTTAAGGCAATTGAGCTTGCTAAAGCCAACGATCCATCGGCCGTCGTCATTCTACCGACTCCTAGAGGTGAAGATTTTAAGCAAGCCGCCGCCAATGCCCTTGCGCAAGCGGACCATGGTCTAATCCTGCTCTCGCCACGCTATGAAGGTTATGATGAGCGGGTTACTAATTGGGTGGATTATCAGTACTGCATTGGTCCTTACGTTCTAACTGGTGGCGAATTGCCCGCCATGGTAATGATTGATGCAATTGTTAGGTTACTGCCCGGTGTCTTAGGTGGTGCGAATTCCGCTAGTGACGAATCTTTCCAGGGTAGTGATGAAGCCGAATACCCACAGTATACCCGTCCGGATGAGTTCCGTGGCCTTCCGGTGCCGCCCATACTACTTAGTGGTAACCACCGTCAAATTGCAGCGTGGCGAGCCAAACACAAACGCTAGAGGTGCTAGAGTAAAGCAGCTAAATATCGATGGAGTAAGCTATAATTGAAGCTTGGCTAAGTCTAAGGAGGGAAGAGATTTATGAAACTATTTAGCATTAAGCCGGTCTATGCCCACTGCGATTTACCTTGTGGCGTTTATGACCCGGCTCAGGCAAGAATTGAAGCCGAATCAATCGTTGAGATCCTCAAGCGTTACCCTGATCTTTCAGCCAGCGATCAAACCCGAGCGATTATTATTAAAGAAGAGCGCGCCGAACTAGTTAAGCATCACCTGATGGTGTTATGGGCTGACTACTTTAAGCCAGACCATCTCAGCCGTTTTCCAGATTTGCATCAACAATTTTGGTTAGCCATTAAACAAGCCTCAACCACTAAGCGTACGCTCGATGTTAACGAAGCCAATAAGCTAGTTGAGCAAATCAATGCCATCGCCGAAATCTTCCATCAAAGCAAACAAGCATAAGAAACCACTACTGTTAAGGCGGATTGTTGGTGCGAGTATGAGCCCCAAACTTCCACCGGGACGGGTAGTATTAGCAACTGGTTGGTTTAGAAGTATCAAGCCAGGTGAAGTCTGTATCTTTCATCAAGACCATAAAGAGAAAATTAAAAGAGTTGAACGAATTAGTAATGGCCAGCTCTTTTTCATTGGCGACAACTTAAATCGGAGTAGCGATAGTCGCCACTTTGGCTGGATTAAAAGAGAAGCCGTATTAGCCAAAGTGATTTGGCCGAAAGTACATAACTAAGTTTCAATATGGCGGAAGCGGATGGCTGCAAAGACCATCATTACAGCTAGAGTAATACCCATGGCAATTAAGTCATGCGTAATTGAAAAACGGCTAGTGCCAAGCATCGCATAACGCAGGGCATCAACGGTGTAAGAGATGGGATTAAACTCGGCAATAATTCTCAGCCAGCTGGGCACATGCGTTAGAGGGTAGAGAGCACCGCTTAGAAAGTAGAGCGGAAAGACAATAAATTGGTTGATGGCCTGAAAGCCCTGCATATCTTCAACAAACGTGCCAATGCCTGAAGAAAAACTAGTAATAGCGAGCGCTAAGATGCTCATAAAAACCAGCGCTAATAATGACCCCAGCCAATGCATCGGTCGGAAACCGAGTAGTAGCGAAACCAAGAAGACTAGTGACCCCTGAATGACTGCAGTAGTTGCGCCACCAAGTGCACCACCAAGCATAATTTTGAAACGACTAACCGGCGCCACTAATGTTTCCTTTAAAAAACCGAACTGGCGGTCAAAGATAATCATGGCACCAAAGAACATGGCCGAAAACAGCACTGTCTGCGCCATAATGCCAGGAACTAGAAACTGCAGGTAATTACCTTGCCCAGCTTCCTTATAGATTGAGCCCAAACCATAGCCCAGGGCTAGCAAAAAGAGCAATGGTTGACCAATGGCGCCAACAATTCGTGAACGACTCCTAAAGTACTTTTTAAGCTGCCTAAGCCAAAGAATGTATATCACTCTCATCGCATACTCCTCGCACGACGAATCGCACGCCAGCTCTCATGCGGATCAACTTCCTCGTCCCTAATCTCATGCCCGGTTAACTTTAAGTAAGCCTGCTCTAAGTTAGTCGTCTGAGTATCTTTTAAGAGCTCTTTAGGTGTACCAATGCGCAGTAATTTACCCTGGTCAATAATTGCAATCCGGTCCGCGTTATTCTCTGCTTCTTCTAGGTAATGGGTTGTAAAGAGGACAGTCATGTCATTCTGGCGAGCTAAATTATCGACGTATTGCCAGAGTAAATTACGTGTTTGGGTATCGAGTCCCAGTGTCGGCTCGTCTAAGAACAGCACTTTAGGATGATGCAAGAGTCCACGCGCTATCTCAAGCCGTCGCTTCATGCCACCAGAGTAGGTTTTAACTAGGCTATCCTTACGCTCCCAGAGGCCCACTAACTTCATTAATTCTTTAACTCTTGGTTTAACCTGACCTTTTGCCACGTTATACAAGACGGCATGCAACTCCATATTTTCGTAGGCTGTTAAGTCACTGTCTAAGGATGGATCCTGAAAGACAATGCCGAAACTACTGCGCACTGCATCAGGATTACGCATAACGTCGTGGCCGTTTAGGGTCAGCTTGCCCGAGGACGGTTTAAGCAGGGTGGTTAGCATTTTAATAGTAGTAGATTTACCAGCCCCGTTGGGACCTAAAAGCGCAAAGAGCTCACCTTTTTCAACCTTAAAACTAACGTCATCAACCGCCTTAAACTTATTAAAACTCTTACTGAGATGTTCAACTTCAATCACAGCGCTTCACCTTTCAAATGGAAGCCCTCACCCTCCGCATAGGCCTTACCACTATCCCGCAGGGGAACTTCCTTAAGCATCAAAGCAAAGATTAAGGAAGCGACAGCAATGGGTATGGCATAGATGAACATATCGTGAAAGGACATCACGAAGGCAGTGAGGATCTGATGCTGAATCGGAGCTGGAACATGACTTAGTCCTTGCGTGCCTCCGGAAATGGCCGAGGCGTTAAGCTGACCCTTAAACTGAGGCAGTAGAGTGTGCAAGTGGGAGTCGAGGCGGGCAATTAAAATCGTACCAAACACGGCGCCACCAAAACTGCTACCTAGGCTACGGGCGAAAGTAGCGGTTGAAGTGCCTGCACCCATCTGCTTAAAAGGTACTGAGTTTTGGACTGCTAAGATTGGAACCTGCATGAACATGCCGATGCCCAGTCCGAGTATAACCATCCAAATGCTCAGAGTGATCTGGGAAGTAGCGAGTCCTAATCCTGAAAATAGCCAAAGACCCAAGATTAAAACTAGACCGCCAATAATTGGAAAAGGCCGGTAGTGCCCGTAGCGGGTGATCAGACGCCCGGAACCAATCGAAGCCGTAAAGATACCAAAGACCATCGGAAAGAGCAGTAAACCGGACTTAATTGGGCTGTAACCGCGGATAATCTGCTGGTATTCAGGCACATAGAGAATTGCGGCAAACATAACGACACCAGCTAAAAGCGACATAATAACCGCTACGCTGAAGATGCTGCTACGGAAGAGATGAAGTGGAATAATTGGCTCTTTAGCACGACGCTCGTTCAATACAAAGAGTAGGCCCATAAATAAGCCACCAATCAGCAAGCTAAGTATTTGCCATGATCCCCAAGTGTAAGTCACTCCAGCCCAGACTGATACGAAGATTAAAGCGCCTGATGCAATAGCTAGTAAGGCAGCACCGCTATAGTCAATGCGGTGCTCTGTAACAAACTTTGGCAGGTGCAAGCGTCTTGCGATTGCGAACAAAGCAATAGCGCCTAAGGGAACATTGATATAGAAAATCCAGCGCCAACCGGAGACGCCGAGAAGGGTATGAGCGTTGGCTAAGAAACCACCAAGCAAGGGCCCAGCAATACTAGCTACGCCAAATACAGCCCCAAAGTACCCTTGATAGCGACCTCTTTGCCTTGGCGGTACGACATCACCAATGATGGCTAACACCAACGACATTAAACCGCCTGCACCAAGTCCTTGGAGGGCTCTAAAGATTACCAATTGGTTCATATCCTGAGATAAGCCACACAGTGCTGAACCAGCTAGAAAGATAATAATCGATATCTGAAAGATCTTCTTCCGCCCGTAGAGGTCACCAATTTTGCCGTAAAGGGGGGTTGTAATAGCACTTGTTAAGAGATAAGCAGTTGCCACCCAGGATAATTTATTCAGTCCGTGCAAATCACTGGCGATGCGGGGCAGGGCGGTCGCAACAATCGTCTGATCGAGTGCCGCAAGTAGCATTGCTAGCATTAAGGCCGAAATAATGACCATAATTTCAGCATGCGAGCGTTCCATTGGACCGTGCTGCGTATCTCTTGAATTAGCCACTGTGGCGCTAGCTGTATCTTCCATTATTAATTAGCTCCCCTTTTTATGTCTTACTACCGTAACGTGTACTTAAATCTAATGCCAAACGGGATAAAAGTTCACTTAGAGCTTTAGTGTCAGCATCATTCCAATCACTTAAAATTTCATCAAGCATCGCTCGCCGGACACTTTTAATTTTTTCTGCTAGGAGACTGCCCTCACTACTTAGGGCTAGCATATGGACCCGGCGGTCGGCGGTCGGCTCGCGGTAAATTAAGCCTAAGTGTTCAAGTTCATGCACCTTTCGGCTAATGGAAGGGGCTTCAATCCCCAGTTTATTAACAACTTCTTGAAATTGGAGGGGACGTTTACTAAGTAGCATTAAAATCGCGGCGGCAGGGCGGTCAATTTGGACTTCGGCTTTACGTTGAAACTCATCCCAGTAAGATGGTCGTTTAGCAATCCGCATCACGCCAAATAGAGCAGAATCTAACTTGTCTAAGGAGTCGCTTTTAGCCATACTCCCCTAGTATATATTAGTTACTTATGCTAAGTAAATACTAAAAAGGGACAGACGTATTAATCGATTGACCGGTCGATAAGGAATTTCCAGCCGACTGCAAGTAATTTGTTTTTGGGCTACCCTGCCCTGCGGGTAAATTATCTTGCAGGTTGATGCCACTGGCGCTCAAGCTGTTTAGGGTAGAAGCACTTTGACTGCTGCTGGCTTTGTTAGAACCCAGAGGCAAGGCGGTTACGTAACCGAGATTTCTCGCGATGGGCAGGTTTGGTTTTGAACTTTTATTCGCTAGCACTAGGTAAGAAGCTACGGCAAGTACTAAGACGATAAGTATAGAGCCAATCGCTAGCGAGCGACTTGGGCTATCTAGGGTAGGTATAAAATCTTCCTGAGCAGTCTCATTTGGACTGGTTACTGAATTGGTGTTGTCTGATTCAACTTCGGTTTTTATCACGGCTTAAGCTTAACCTTTTAATTCAATTACTAGTTTAGCTGATGTTGGTCTAGTCGTCTATAAGCACACTGTTATATAATATAGCTTGGCTCAAAAAAATAAATATGCGTCCTCACATTGCACCACAACGCCAGCTAGGCTATTCACCCCGAACGCCCGCAAGAACCAAAACGCACCCGAAACATAACCAAAGAGGGTTCGCTCATCTGGCTCTAATGCTGGCTGTGTCTGGTTTTCTCATTTGGGCCTCTGTTGCAATTGCTAGTTTGAAACCGGCTAGTGCGGCGGCACCAATCCCAGAGATGCGCTCTGGACAGGCGGGTTATTGCCTCAGCGCAAACGGCGCCAAACCAACTAAGGGCACAGCAGTGACTACCGCCCTTTGTAACGGTACAACCGCCCAAGACTTTAGTCTTAATGGCAATCACCTGCTAACAGATAATCAACTATGCCTCACCGCCGTTAATAACACCCTTTTATTAGAAAGCTGTAGCTTAAGTGCCACCAACCAAGACTGGAGTGCCGATGGCGTCGGTTACCAGAATGCCGGCAACAATCAATGTCTCAGCCTGCCAAAGGGAAAAGTGGGGCTTAATCTAATTACCGCTAGCTGTAACAACTTAAACTCCTTAAGCGAAACCTGGACGCAAGCCCAGTGGCCCGGCCAAAGCATTGCCAATAGCTCAGACCCGCAATGTACGCAGCAGCAGGTAGGCCAGAGAGTTGCTTGTATGGCTGAGCGCCAATGGTTAGCCTGGCAGGCGGAACCAAAACTACACTCGGCGCTACTTTATGACTACACCGACGGCAACCCAAGCGAAGAATGGTGTGCCGACTTCGTGAGCTACATCTATCAGCAAGCTGGGGCGCCGTTTAATAATGGCGAGCGGGGACTTAACAATTGGGACGAGTACAACGCCAATAACGTCATTAATGAGAACTTTAGCTACCATGCAGCGGACAGCGGTTATCTACCTAAGCCTGGAGATGTTGCTTACTATAACTATCAGGGCGGTCATGTCGAGATTGTAGTCAGCGGTGGCGCCCACCCAGTCTTTATTTACGGTGATTCCGGTACGGTTGATCCACTTACTGGCAACGGCGATATGGCTGAAAACCAGATTGTAAATGATGGCAGCGCCGGGCAACTAATTTACTACCTCTCACCAATTAACTAAAAAGATTGTCTATTCCGCTAAGAGTTTGGCGACTAGCTTACTAAATTGTTCAGCTTCCAAAGCAGTTAATTTACCTAAAATTGAACCGTGCGAGCCACAGAGCTCATGCCGTAGTTGCGTCCGAATCAATTGGCCGGCTGCCTCAAGTCGCACCATCTTCAGCCGATGGTCGGTTGGGCTTTCGAAACGGGTCACTAATTGCTTAATCTCTAGCCCGTCAATGATGCCAGTAACGTTCGCTGGATCGCAGTTATAGATCTTGCCGAAACTGTTCATTGGCTTAGGTTGATCAAGCAAGCAGAGTGTTACCGCCTGCATGCCAGTTAGGCCATGCTGGCTGGCTAGATCGTAGATGCGATGCTTGGACAGCATCAGAAATTCAATCAACCTAATGTCTGGGTTTTCAATGGGAGCAAAATCTGAGGGCATAGTTATGATTTTATTTGACATTGTCAAACATTGTCCATATATAATAAGTGACTCTTAAAACCAAAGAAGATTTTATAAATAACGTAAAACGAGGGCTATAGCAACAGTGAGTAAAGTCAACGCACCCTCTAAGCACACCAGCCATTGGTTTATCTTGATTTTGCTTGCCCTGGCCCAGTTTATGGTAGTGCTCGATATTTCAATCGTAAATGTGGCCCTACCGACAATACAGCGAGCTTTCTCACTAAACACGGCCGATCTCCAGTGGATCATTACAGCTTACACGCTAGCCTTTGGCGGCTTCTTACTCCTTGGTGGCCGTAACGCGGATTATTTTGGACGGAGAGTGACTTTTCTATGGGGTATCGCTGTCTTTACGCTTGCTTCGCTCGGCACCGGGCTAAGTCAAAACGGCACGATGCTGATTATCTTCCGGGCCTTACAGGGTTTGGCTGCTGCCTATATGTCTCCAGCAGCCCTGTCGATTATCTTAGTGACGTATAAAGAGGGGAATGAACGTAATACCGCACTAAGTGTCTGGGGAGCAGTTGCTTCTGGTGGCGCAGCGGTGGGCGTATTGCTTGGTGGTATCATCACGCAGTATCTTAGCTGGCGCTGGAACTTCTTTATTAACTTACCAGTTGGTATTTTCGTAATCATAGCCTCGCTTAAGGTGCTTCACCACCATAAAACCGAAACTGAAAGGGTCAGCCTTGATCTAATTGGTGCCGCATCAATTACCGGCGGTCTAATGGCAATTGTTTATGCTTTAACCGAAGCACCGACCTTTGGCTGGGGCAGCACCCGAATCTTAGCCACCTTGCTCGGTGGCCTAGCCTTAGTCATTTTCTTCGTCTTTAACGAAAAGCGCGCCAAGCACCCCCTAATGCCGTTAACCATTTTCAAAATTCGTAACATTGCTGGCGCTAACTCGCTAATGCTGTTAATGGCAGCAGCACTATTCTCAGTCTTTTTCTTCACCACGCTTTACCTTCAAAACGTGTTGCACTATACCCCGATTCGTACTGGCTTAGACTTCCTCGTCATGCCGTTTGTGATTGCTGCTGTTGCAACTAATATACCAAGACTAGTCAAGCGCATTGGCTATAAGCCAATCCTAGTTGTGGCGCCGTTATTTGTCGGTGGCGGTTTGTTCTGGATCTCGCATATCCCGGTGAACGGTACATTCTGGGGCAACATTGCACCTGGCCTAGTCTTAATGGGTATTGGCATGGGCGCCTTATTCGTAGCCGTTACAATTGCTGCAACCTCAGGCGTGCGCCACCATGAAGCTGGCTTGGCATCAGGGCTCTTAAACACCTCTCAGCAAATTGGCGGAGCACTGGGTCTAGCCTTGCTTGCTGGCGTTCTATCGAGCAGCATCACTAACTATTTGCACGCACTGCATTTGCACGCCCAACCAAGCGCCTTGCAAATTGCCAAGGCTACCGTGCATGGTTTCCACAATGGCTATTTACTCGGTTCCTTATTTGCAATTTTAGCTTCACTCCTAGCAGTATTTATTATCCGGAGCAACAAAGCTGGAGCAGCTCCGGCCGAATTAGACAAAGCCCCATCGGCCTAAGATGGTTTGACTACCCATTAAGGAGATAATCAGGGTGAACTGTATAATAGCCTTTTAGTTATGCCCAAACCACTAAGCCGCTTCCTGAACTTTCTGCGTTCACAAAAATTTTACCGCTTAGTTTTAATAGTATTCGTACTTGAAGCGCTCTGGATTGCAATCTCGGCCGCCTATCCTCAAGCCTTTGACGAGAATTTCCACTTTGGCTTAATTAAGCTTTACTCACACTACTATTTACCGTTTCTCTCACACCAGCCACCGCACGCAGCCGCCTTTGGTGCAGTCGCGCATGATCCCTCTTATCTGTATCACTACTTAATGAGCTTTCCGTATCGTCTGATTGAACTGTTTGCTAAAAGTCAGATGACACAAGTTATTATCCTAAGACTCATTAACGTTGCGCTCTTTAGCTGGGGTTTAATACTGTTTCGGAAAGTGATGCAGAAGGTGGGGTCCTCAAAGGCCCTAGTTAACTTAATCTTAATGCTGTTTATCTTAATACCGGTTGTGCCACAACTAGCAGCACAAGTTAATTACGATAACCTATTGTTTCCACTAACCGCTCTGATGATTCTCTTTGCCTTTAAGCTAACTGACGCCATTCGGACGCGTGCTGCCTCGCTAATCGATTTGTGCCTATTTATTGGTCTGGGGCTCTTAACTAGTTTAGTAAAGTATGCTTTCCTGCCAATCTTCGCCGCCATGCTGCTCTTTCTAGCGGTGCTCGCGTTCCGCACCAACCGCCATCAATACAAGGCCTTCCTAAGTCAACTAGGTCATAGCTGGCAGGCCGCCAGAGTACACATTAAGTTATTTACTACAGTTTTAGTTGTTTTAGCGCTTGGCATGTTCGCCCAAAGAGACCTAGTTAATCTAGTTAGTTATCATGCAATTGAGCCAGACTGTGCCAAGGCATTGTCGGTTAAGGAATGTTTAAATTATGCACCCTGGGCTTATAACTATAAAAACCATGCGAAACTGATTGCATCAGGCAAACCAATTAGCTTTACGAGCGTACTGACCTATCCCTTCCAGTGGCTCTATTGGATGTGGTACCGCCTCTTTTTCGCCGTTAATGGACCAAACACCCACTTTTCAAATTATCCACCCCTGCCACTCCCTAGCGCTGCTGCCCTAATCCTGTTTATTGCTGGTGTCGCTGCCTTAGTTAAGTGGTGGCGCAAACTGTTTCACAATAACCTAAGACTACTGTTAATTTTTGTTATTGCTGCCACCTACAGCGTTGTGCTGATGGGTCAGGGATTCTACACCTACCACTACACTAAAGTGCTTGAAAATATGAACGGGCGCTATTTAATCCCAATCCTTTTGCTGGCCGCAGTCATCTTTGGTCAAGCCTTAAGCCTCGCGTTATTTAAAGCCAATCGGCGTAAAGTAGTTTTAGCAGCCGTCGCTCTTTTGTTTTTCTTAGAGGGTGGTGGTGTTATTACCTTTATTGCCCGCAGTAATCCATCATGGGACGTCAACAACAAAGCAATCGTAAAAGTGAATAATGCCGCCCGTAAAGTCGTTAAAAAAGTTATCGTGCACGGGCGCTCAAGCTACACGACGCACCTATGGTTTTTTAACTAAGCGAGCTAGTTTTGAGGTGTAACTTTGTTTTTTGCTAATCTCGAGTAGATCTTCTAGGAGCATCCGATTAATGCGGATTAAGTCGGCAATCACTCCTAGGGTAAAGCTAACAAAGGCACCAACAATTAGCATTGAACCAATAATTAAGCTTTGCAGGTGATGTGGCCCCAGCGGATGCGTAGCCGTAAGATCCGTAACCAAAAAATTAATTAAAGGTATTAGACCAACAACGAGCAGCAAGGCGCTAACTGAAAAGAAGAGTGCGTAAGGGCGATACATAATAAAGGCGCGCACAATTGTTACGCTACTGCGCCGAATGTGTTGCCAGGAATTTTTGAACTGACGCGATTCACGCAACATCGGGTTAGTTTTAATTGGTAAAATAGCAATCTTATGGCCCTTATGAGCTGCTTGAATAGTGGTTTCAGTTGCCCAGCTGTAATCGGCAATTGGGTTAATCTGCATGGCGGCGGTCCGTGAGTAAGCTCTAAATCCGCTAATTGCATCCGGCACATTTGTCCCAGCCGCCAGGTTTAAGACTCCAGTTCCTAACTTTTGAAAGAACTTTTTACGGCGTGAGAAGTGCGCAATGGTTTGCGTTTGGCGATCGGCGATGACTGTATCAGCCGTACCATTTAGAATCGGCTTAATTAAATCTGGGATCTTAGACTGTGGATACTGATTATCTCCCTCAGTGAGTACAATGATGTCGGCCCCCATCTCAAGCGCACGATTTAGTCCGTGTCGGAACGAGCGGCTCAGGCCTTGGTTCGTGGTATGGATTAAGAAATGTTTAACCCCTAACGCTTTTGCAACGGCCCTTGTTTTATCACTTGATCCATCATCGATAATTAAGGTTTCAATCTTATCGATACCTTTAATCTGTTTGGGAATCGATTTAAGGACTAAGGGTAGAGTAGCCTCTTCATTGAGGCAGGGGATCATTATTACTAATTTCATAATATCCTCTAGATTATATCAAGTTATATGAAAGTGCGCTTAAAAGCCAGGGCATATACCATTTCTTAAATTTGTCTTATGCCTTGCTAGATTGCCTAATCACCTAAAGATATAATTTGGTTCAATTATTGTTATGCAAAACCACGCATCGGCCAGCGATAGCGGCGCTTTATTTCTGTCTGGGGCATTGCTCTTTGGGCTACTGTGGCGCTACTCACGTTCCAAGGCTCAATTTGATTCTTTCAAACTAATTTTAATTGCGAGCCTTGCACTCACGGCATTATTACTTTTCGCTTTCACTACCATGCTTCTAAGGCGCCATAAACTTAACCAAGCCCAACTAAAGCCGCAGCAGTGGGACAGCATGAGTGGCACGCGCTTTGAAGACCAGATGGTTATCTGGCTAAAGAGCTGTGGCTATAACCCAGTAGTGAAGACGCAATACTATGACTGGGGCATCGATATTTTAGCTACAAAGGACGCAATAAGTTACGGCATCCAGGTTAAGCGTTCAGCCCGCCGCGTCGGGGTTAATGCGGTGCGGGCCGCCGTAGCCGGGTTAAACAGCTACGGCTGTGACCAGGCGATGGTTTTAACTAACGCTACTTTTACTACTCAGGCCCAAAGCCTAGCGCGTGCTAACAACTGCCTCCTGATTGATGGCAGTGAACTACTCAGACAGGCCAAACAGGAGCAAATTAAATCCGACTAAATTTGGTGCTATAGTGTCTTAATAAAGACTTGGTTATTACGCCAAGTAAAGGAGTTTACGGTGATGAAAATGTCTAAAACCACATTAACTAGCACCATCGCTCTGATTCTAGTTATTGTCGCAGTCATATTAGTGGCGATCTTAATGCCAAACAGCAAAACAACTACTAGTTCAAAGAGCACTAGTAGAACACTTTCTAACGCTGCACAGACGGCTGCCATTCAAGCCGCAGAAGTTAATTTTAAGAGCTTCTTTAGTGCAAATACGACCATGACCGAACGCCAAAAACTGCTCCAAAACGGTAGCCAGTTTGCTCAACCCATGAGTGGTGAGTTTGCTCAGTTAAGCAATGAAGCACCGAGCGTTATTATTAACAGCGCCAGCTTAACGAACGCCACCACCTTAAAGCTTAATTACACCGTTGAACTCAATGCTCAACCAGTCCTACCAAACCAAAATGGCGAAGCCCTTAAGATTGGTGGCGTCTGGCAGGTCAGTGACGCTACTTTCTGTCAGCTACTCAGCTTAGCCGGCACGCCTCCTGCGGTCTGCTCTAATGTGCACTAAAGTGGCATAGCGACAATATGTTCGGCTGGACAGCACGCAAAGTTGCCGGTCAATCTCTCGCCGTGCTGTGTGTCATCCTATTCTTGACGTTCTTAGATAACACGGTGGTTAGTGTGGTACTCGCTAACGTGCAGAGCTCTCTAGCGGCAGGTGTCCAAGACTTACAGTGGATTGTTGATGCTTACATGCTGGCTTTTGCGGTCTTTATGCTAAGCGGGGGTACACTTGGTGACCTACTGGGCCGCAAGAAAGTAATGTTGAGCGGCGTTGGACTCTTTGTCGTCGGCTCATTAATTGCAATGCTCGCCGGATCAGTTAACGAGCTAATTATTGGACGTATCATCATGGGTCTTGGGGCAGCGGCCAGTGAGCCAGGAACGTTATCGATGATTCGTCAGTTATACCCGGATAATCATGCGCGCGCGAAGGCGCTTGGCATCTGGGCGGCTGTAAGCGGCATTGCGCTCGCTTTTGGCCCAATCATTGGTGGAATTATCATTGGCTTTTCTAGTTGGCGGGGGGTCTTTAGCTTCGGCGTCATATTCGGCGTTATTGCTTTAATCGCCGGCTGGATTTACTTGCCGGAAAGCTCTGACCGTGAAGGGCGGAAGTTAGATTTATTAGGGCTAGCTAGTGGTGGGTTATCAATCTGCGCCGCTTCAGTTGCGGTCATACTGGGCGAGAATGATGGCTACGCTAGTCCGCATATTATTGGCCTCTTTATATTTTCCATCCTTGCGATGATCGCCTTTATTTTAATTGAGCGTAAACGGCCAGATCCGGTACTGCCACTCGCACTCTTTAAGAAACTGGATTTTGTAATCGCTAATGTCGTCGCCTTTTGCGCTAACTTCGGTATCTTTTCAGTCTTCTTCTTTGTAGCGCTTTATTTGCAGTTTATTGCTGGTTTTAGTGGTTATAAAATAGCGCTGGCCTTTATTTCTATGACTGTGGCAATTGTCTTAGCTGCACTGATTGCAGGTAGAGCTTATTCCAGCGAACGCACTCTTCAAATGTTCATCCTAGGATCACTACTCTCTGGTGGTGGAACCCTTGCCTTGCGTCAGATTATTCGACCCAATGTCACAGTTTTTGAACTAACTTGGGTCCTTGCGTTAACTGGTTTTGGCTTTGGCATCTTGCTCGTAACAATGACCTCCTCAGTACTAAATACCGTGTCTTCAAAGCGCTCCGGCATGGCTGCATCAACTGTTAACACCTTTCGTGAGCTGGGTGGCGTCTTTGGCGTGGCGGCCTTAGGGGCAGTCGTTAATGCCCAGTTGACATCTGGTATGGTGAGTCGCTTAAGAACATTACAGCTACCGACTAACTTTCAGTCCTTTGTTATTTACGCAATTACACACGGAGGACATACACCCCAAAACCTGCACGTATCAGTTGCCGAACTGGCGCAGCATGCAGCATTAGTTGGAAGTGTCACGCAAGCGGCTTATGACGCTTTTGGTCAAGGCTTACATATTGCGCTTTACATTGCAGGGTTACTACTGCTCTTAATTAGTGTTGTGACCCTTGCAATCTATCTCAGAACTAGTCAAAGTCGAAAATTAGCGCCAACTCATTGGCTCAAAGAGCATTTCCTGAGCTCTTAAGTATCCTAGCTAATTGATTTAATAAAACTTAGCAGCGGTTCGTGCAAATCTTCTTGATCGAGCGCAAATTCAATTACTGCTTTGATGTAGTCTAATTTATTACCGGCATCAAAGTAACGGCCGTTTTTAATTTCGCAGGCCACAATTCTTAAATGATCGGCTAGCATTAGCTTGAGGGCCTCGTTACTATATAGTTCAGCGCCAGGCTTAAGATTAGCCTGAGCCTTCCTTAAGTACTTGAAAATATCCGGTGTTAAAACAAAACCGCTGACAGTTGCCAGATTACTCGGGGCAGCCGCACGTCCTGGCTTTTCTATAATACTTTTGACATCAATAATGCCTTCAGCAATTTGGCTACCGCCCGCAAAACCGTATTTGTCATAATCCGCGTCACTACTGACTGGTACAACACTTAAAACGGGGCATTTATAGCGTTCGTAGACATCAATCATTTGTTGAAAACGGGGTGGGTTAGCGCGGATAAAATCATCACTCCAGGTAAAGATGAACGGCTCATCAGCAATTAAGTGTTCGCTGTTAAGCAGAGGCGTGCCGTTGCCGTAAGGTCCTTTCTGACGCACGTAAATGAAGTTTGCGAGATTGCCTATATCCGTCACCATATCAAGCAACTTACTCTTGCTCGGGCCACCGTTTTTAATGTTCTGGATTAAGTCTTCACTTGGTTTGTCGAAGTGATCCTCAATGCTACGTTTATTTTGTCCAGTGACAATAACAATATCTTCAATCCCGACACTGACTAATTCCTCAACTACATATTGAATAATCGGCTTATCGACAAGGGGTAGCATCTCTTTAGGCATTGCCTTTGTTTGAGGCAAGAAACGGGTACCATATCCGGCCGCTGCAATAACGGCTTTTGTGATTCTAGGCATATGTTCCTAATTACGTATTCGATACTATCACAACTTAGGGCGATGCGTATCAGCTAAACTACAGCCACTACTGGCATTATCTATTGGACACATATGAAGAAAGCATACATTGGACTGGGCGTATTAGGTATCTACGTACTTTACTCGCTCGGCATTAGACATCAACAGCCGCAATTAGCAAAGCCATCTTCCCTCGTTAGCGGGAATCAGGGCAGTAGTTCTAATTCAAACGGGGCTAGCTTAAGCTCTGCTGCGAATACGTCCGCATCTACGAGTAATACCTCAAGCAGCAGCAACGCTGCTACAAGCAGCCCTTCCGCAAGCACCACTTCTGGCTACCGCGACGGCACCTACACTGGTAATAGTGAAGACGCTTACTATGGCAACGTTCAAGTTGCGGTTACGGTTAGTAGTGGCAAGATTACAAACGTTAAGTTTCTGCAGTACCCAAACTCTCACTCGACATCGGTGTATATCAACCAACAGGCAATGCCATACCTGCAACAGGAAACAGTTCAATCCCAGAACGCAAACGTTCAAATTATATCCGGTGCTACCTTCACCTCTCAAGCCTTCATTCAGTCTTTACAAACCGCTTTAAACAAGGCTTAAAGCTAAACTAAAAGTGAAACAAACCAAAATTATCATGGGAATGCCGATTACGGTAGAGCTAGTCGGTAAGCAAGACAGAAGTGCACTGTCGCCAGTCTTTAATTACTTTAAAGAAGTAGACGAGCGTTTTAGTCCGTATAAGCCAACAAGTGAACTAGCTAAGGTTAATGATGGCCTTGCTAAAACGCTCTGGTCTGAGCCAATGCACGAAGTGATGAAGCTTTGCGAGCAAACCAAGCAGCTAAGTGGCGGCTTCTTTGACATTAAACGAGCGGATGGTACGCTCGATCCCTCAGGCTTAGTTAAGGGTTGGGCCATCGATAACGCCGCAAAGTTATTAAAAAGTGCTGGCTACAGCGATTTCTATATCGAGGCTGGCGGCGACATCCAAACCGCTGGCTTAAATGAACACCATGAAGCGTGGGCCGTTGGTATCCGGAGCCCGTTTGAGCTTAATCAAATCGTTAAGACCATTAAACTAAATGGACAGGCCATTGCGACTAGTGGTACCTACATTCGCGGAGAGCACATCTATGACCCAGTTAATAATTTTGCTGCCCCCGCGCAACTGGTGAGCTTAAGTGTTATTGGACCGAACATCTTTGAAGCCGACCGCTTTGCAACCGCCGCCTACGCCATGGGAGAACGTGGCATTAACTTTATCGCTAGCTTGCCTGGTTTTGAGGCCTACCAGATTAATCAGGCAGGGCAAGCAACTTTTACGAAAGGGTTTAATCGTTATGTGGCTTAAAATGCTTGACCGGCTCGTGAATCGAGTAACAATGTACCGTCTAATTCTGTATTACCTGGTTGGTTTACTGATTGCCGCCATTGTCTTAAGTGCCAGTGGTGTCATGCATCTCTCGGCGATTAATATTGCCATTTCGGCCGTCATTTTAGTCGCAGCTAACTACCTGATCAATAAATTGCTGGCCTCAATCTTTAATGCGCCAATTAATCCTGAGTCATCAATCATTACCGGACTAATCTTAGCCTTAATCATTCCACCGGATCCAACCGGTACTGGCCTGTTATTCTTGCTCGCCGCTTCTGGCCTGGCTATGGGCTCAAAGTATCTACTAAGTTACAAGAACAAACATATTTTCAACCCTGCAGCCGTCGCCGTCTTCTTAACGGCATTCGGCCCGCACCAGACAGCTAGTTGGTGGGTGGCGACTGCTCCAATGATGCCTTTTGTGCTCATTGGCGGCTTGATGCTAATTCGCAAGCTAAGTCGAGGTGCAATGTTTACGACCTATCTTGCTGCCACCACCGTAACAACGGCTGCCTTTTCACTCTACCTAGGATCGCATCTCGGAACTGATCTTAAGAACATGTTGCTTAATTCTGCCGTCTTATTCCTTGGCTTTGTGATGCTAACGGAACCATATAGTTCGCCGGACGGGAAAAGCAAAAGTTTTATCTATGCAGCGATTGTCGGTGTCGTCTTAGCGCCTCAGTTCCACATTGGCCATATTTACTCAACTCCGGAAGCAGCGTTGCTAATTGGTAACATCTTTGCGTTCATCGTCAGCAGTAAGGTCAAACTATTCCCAGTCCTAGTTAAAAAACGCTTAATTGCCAAAGACATTGCTGAATTCGTCTATGCGCCCGAAAAGCCACTGAAATACCTGCCAGGACAATACATGGAATTTACCTTGCCGCACACAAAAACGGATAGCCGTGGCTCACGGCGTTACTTTACGCTTGCGTCTTCCCCAACTGAGCCGGATTTAAGTGTCGGCGTGCGTTTTTACAAGGAGGGCAGTAGCTATAAGGAAGCAATGGCCGATAGCGAGCGAGGCGACACAATTGTCGCCGCCCAACTAAGTGGTGATTTCACTTTGCCACGTGACCCAAAACGTAAACTAGTCTTTATTGCCGGCGGTATTGGCATCACCCCCTTTAGAAGCATGCTGAAGTATTTAATTGATAAGCACGAAGCGCGCAATATTGTTTTGTTTTATGCCGTTTCATCAGTTGAATATATTGCTTACCGTGATGTTCTAGACAAAGCAGCGGCAGTGCTCAATGTCCGCATTTACTACGTCATATCGAGTAAGGCCGCCAGTGGCGGGCTCAAGAACGTTATTAACAGTCGGCTCAATGCCCATACCATTGCTCACCTTGTGCCAGATCTAAATGAGCGTATGGTCTATGTGTCTGGTCCACCCAATTTAATTGAAGACTTGCGCGGCTCCTTTGAGAAGATTGGTCTAAGTCATGCTAACATAAAAGTTGACTTCTTCTCCGGCTACGCCTGATTAGTCGTATCAGCTAAAAATACTAACTAAAATAACCGGCGCTTCCAAGGGTAGTCGGTTTTAAATTACAAAGTTATAAAACGACATTATGAGTAAAAATACGAACAAGATTGATTTTTATGACGACGCTAATCATGACTACCGTGATTTCTGGGTTGGTCGTGACTATGAACATAACGCAGAGGTAGTCGCCTTCAATAAACTACTTAATAAGCGAAACTATAAAGTAGCGATGGACTACGGCGGTGGCTACGGTCGGATTACGCCAATCTTACTTGATCACGCCGACAAAGTTATCCTAGTTGACCCATCCATTAAGCAGCTTGAGATTGCGAAAGAAAAGTTAGACTCGAAGCGAGTCGAATTCCTCCGTCAAGACAAGAAAGATAATGTCCCAGCCGCAGATAACTCGCTCGACTTATTGGTAATGATTCGGGTATCGCACCATTTGCCCGATCCAAACCCGGTATTTACAGAAATCGCCCGTTCTCTTAAGCCAGGCGGTGAAGCGATCATTGAAATTGCCAGCGAAGCCCACTTTATTAACCGACTGCGCTACTTAAAGCAGCTTAAAGCTGTACCTAAAGAGCCAGTGCCAGTTGGCGTGCACGCTAACGGCAAGGAAGACGATACCCCTTTCGTTAACCACAACCCAAAGACTATCGAGCGCCAACTAAAACAAGTCAACTTAAACGTGATTGATAAGTTGTCAGTTTCTAATCTGCGCCACAAAGTATTTAAGGATCATTTGCCTCAAAGTGCGATGATTGCATTTGAACGCGCTGCCCAGCGTCCACTAAGTCATCTTAATTTTGGGCCAAGTATCTTTTTATTAGTAAAGAAAAGCTAAGCTTAAAGCGGGGGAGATAAAAAGCGCTTATGTCCCAAACAGTTTTAAACAATCATAGCCAGCCAGGTACTCCTTATCGAAGGTTCAAGAAAAGGCATTTTGGCATGGCTTTAATTCTAATCGCATTAATTGTCGCACTGAGCTATGAAGTTGCCTCAATTTATTCACCAGCAAATGTGTTAAGCCCTAAAGTGAGCGCCCCTAAAAATAGCGCCGCAAGCCAACAGTTAAATCAGGTTAAATCGAAGCCGACGCCCAGTCTAAGCTTCAAGCAACCAAGTCACATTTTCCTGATTATCTTAGAGAACCAACCATTGTCCTACATCATTGGATCAACGAGTGCGCCGTATTTGAACAGTCTAATGAATACTGCAGCACTGGCGACGAATTACAGTGCCGTAACGCATCCTAGCCTACCAAACTATATAGCACTAACTAGCGCTTCGACTGACGGCATTACTACTGACTGTAACCCGCCAAGTGCCGGCTGTATTGTCTCGGTACCAAACATTGCCGATGAGATTGAAGCAAGCGGCAGGAGTTGGAAACAGTATGCTGAGAGCATGCCTTCTCCTTGCTATAGCTTAAATTATGGTTCGCTTTACGCTACGAAGCACGTGCCCTTCCTCTACTACAGTGACATCATTAATAACCCAGCCCGTTGCCAGGCTCATGTTGTACCCTATAGCAATCTCGCAACCGATCTAAGCTCAAACGCCACCACCCCAAATTTCGCTTTCATTACGCCCAATCTTTGTAATGACATGCATAGCTGTCCGATTAGTTCCGGCGACAGCTGGCTTGCTACTAACGTACCCCTGATTCTTAATTCCCCAGCTTTTAAAACGACCAACTCGTTGCTCATGATTACCTGGGATGAGGGCAATCTGTCAAATAATATCGTGGGAGCAATCTTTGCTGGCTCTGATGCTAGGGCCGGGGCGCGCTCAAGTGTCAGCTATAACCACTACTCACTGCTAAAAACCATTGAAACTCTCTGGGGTTTAAAACCGCTGACGGCGAATGATCAAAACGCAACCGCCATGACCGATTTAGTCAATGTTCCCTAATAAGGCCCCTGCTAAAATAGGTAGAGAAGTATGATTCAAGCTCACCACGCCCAGCAAATCCCAACCATTATTCAGTCTTTGGCCCCAACCATTGACCATTACGGCTATTTCGCCCTGGCTGGCCTATTGTTCCTTGAAGACTTCGGCATCCTCGTGCCGGGCGAAACGGTGTTAATTGCCTCAGCCTTTTATGCCGGCCTTGGGCAGCTTAATATCTTCCTGGTAATTATTGTTGGTTTTGCTGCAGCCGTGCTAGGGGATAACGTCGGTTTCTTAATAGGCGATTACGGTGGTCGTCCACTGGTTGAACGCTGGGGACGTTACGTGCGTCTAAGTAAAGAGCGCCTTGACAAAGCAGAGCACTATTTCAACCGTCACGGTGGCAAAATCGTAGCGGCGGCCCGCTTCATTGACGGCCTAAGACAGTTAAACGGCATCATTGCTGGCATCAGCGAGATGCGCTGGCCGAAGTTTATAACCTTTAATATGATTGGTGCGGCCCTTTGGGTCGGTTTCTGGTCACTAATTGGCTATTATGGCGGCAGTCACATCAGTGCCTTCCTAAAAGCCGAACTTTACTTCTCGTTAGGTGTCGTTCTACTAATCATTGGACGTATGGTCTACCGCAGGGTAATTAAACCGCGGCTTAAAGATAAAGCCCATTTATCATAAATATTAGCTTTGCGCGATAAAGAGGTTATGTTTAGAATAGAGGGTAGATTTTATGGACCCGCAAAGCAACCAGTTTGGTCGTTCTCAAAAAATCGTTATTGTTGAAGATAACGTTAGCCTAGCTGACATCTATAAGACCCGCCTTGAGTTGCTGGGCTACCAATGTACAACCGCCTATGACGGGGTCGCAGCGCTTAACTTAATCCAGAAAGAAATGCCCGATCTTGTGCTACTTGACTTAATGGTGCCTAAAATTGCCGGAGACCAAATCCTAGAGACAATGCGCAAGACTGACTGGGGTCGTAATATTCCGGTATACATTATCTCGAACCTGAACGAATCTGATGCCCCCGCTGGACTACGCGAGATGGGCATTGAAGGTTATGCTGTCAAAGCCAATTTATCTAATAACCAGCTTGATGAGTTAGTCGATAGTATACTAAAACCAGCCGACCAAAAAGAGGATGTAGTGCTTGAAACAAAGCAAGATGAGGGGACTATACCTCTGGGCAATCATAGTGCCTAGCCGCCTAAATAATCCCTTAAAATATGCTAAGATAAAAGCACTATGTCAGATATCGAAAAAGTGGGCGAAAAAGTGGTAGCACCAGAATTTGCTGACGGCGCACATTACTTAAAGTTCTTAGGCTTTGAAGACTTAATTGGCAAACCAATTCCAAATCGCGATCTGCCCTGGGAAGGTTTCCTAGGCTTATGCGGTCCCGAGACAATTACCTTCTTAGAAAAACTGGAGCATACCGATCCAACAAGTCATGAGTATGAAGTTATGATGCAATACACACGGGGCTTCGTCAAAGAGCATATTGAGGGACACAATAAACCAACTGACCAGGCTTAAGTGCCTCGATATCTGATTTATGTCGCTTGAACATACCCTAAGCGATGGCACGGTCGAGCAGGCGACGTCGTTACTAGACGCTTATCAGCGCTGTCCTTTTTTAGGTCGAATGACGCTCGAGCAAGCTGCAGTTTTCGTTGAGATTTATGAGCGTGATGACTCAATCCTTAAACAAAATGAAGAGGTAGAGTCTGTAGTTCAAACCTCAGCGCCGGAGGCGAGCGTTAAAGATATTGTTAACGACACTAAACTAAGTGAGCCAAAAAGTGAGCGCCTGTCTGAGGTAGTACTACCTACTCTTGAGAGTGCCACAAGTGTCATAGAGCCAGTTAAAATCCAACCAGTTGAGTTGCTTAGGCAAGAAGCACCATTAAAGCTAAGTGTCGAGCCGCCAGTAGAGAAATTAGTTGTAGCGCGAGCTGAAGTGCCCCATACTGACCCGCCCCCTAAAGAAACTATTCCTCTAGTTCAGGAAGTAGAAGTCATTATTGCGCGCGAGATACCACCCACTCCTCAACTTAAGACAGAGCAAAAGCCGACTTTAGTAGTTGAGCCCACAAAGCTTGAAGCAATTAAAGCTGAGCCCTCGCTAGATCTAGCACAAGTCGACTTACCACCTAAAGTTGCTATTGAGACAGACTTTATAGCTACAACTACTGAAGAAGTAGAGTTTGTTGAGCTTAGTTCTGAATTAGAGCTGCCCTCTAGCGAGATAGCTGAAATTATCAGTCTCGATATTGATGACTTAATAATGCCTGATGAAACAATGCCACTCACGCAAAGCGAATTAGAACAGCCCCTAGCAACGGTTACTCAAGAAGTTGAGTCGCCCATTAGCGAAGCTGCCCAAACCCTGGCAACTATTATTACTGAGCTTGAGCCAATTAAGCAGACCGAAGTTAGGGAACTACTGACTATACTTGAAACGCTGGTGTCCTTAAGCGAGAAAGAACCTGAAGCGCAAGAGTTAAATCTAGCTAATGCGCTAGAAAGCTTAGAAGAAGCCGAATTAATTGAGATTACTGAAGCATTAATAAAACTCCTTGATCTAGATGAAGAAGAAATAGAGCCGCGTCGTTTCCTTAAACTATTAATTCAAGTCCTTCCAGAGTTAGAAATAATGCTAAATAGCGCAGATTTAGAGCACGACGGCACTAAAGAAGCGAAACGAAAACACTTCATGAGCCGGGGCGATGATTCAGGCTGGGCTATGTCACGAATGAGTCAAATTATTGGCATGCTGGTACTTTTACGAAGTTTTGTTATACTGCCTGGGGAGATTTATTAACAGAATTGGGCAATATTAGCAAGAATGAGTGAAAATATACCTTATCAACAGGAAGATATGGACCAAGCGAGTTTGGTCGAACTTAAGTATGAAGCAATGACTCTTCATAGGGTGCCAGATTACGAATGGCTGAAGTTTAAGGCTTGCAGTAACGTCGATGCAAATCTATTTTTCCGAGAAGATAGAGCATCTACCGAGCAAGTTCAACAGCACTGCGCGAATTGTCTTGTCACCATGCACTGCCTGCGCTATGCGCTAGAAAACCAAGTAGATTATGGAGTTTGGGGCGGTTTAAGCCAGAGCACGCTAAGACGGATGCGCCGTCTTAAAACTGCTGAAATACCAGAAGTCGGCGATTACGCGAGCTAAGCTATAGCATAATAAAGCGCTTGTGCTAAACTGAAATTATGAGCAACGGTATCTTCGGCGCGCTTGTGAATCTTAACCACAGCCAAACTTACCTCAACTGGTCTTTCATCAGTATCTCAATTGCAAACCTGGTCGTTATTGCGACGATGGTTGTTATTTTCGGACTGGCACTACTGCTGCCATTCCCAAAAGCCAAGGGCACCTTACCACCAGAAGAAGAAGACGCTACTGATCACTATCCGACTGATCCCCGATTTAAGAATATGTGGACTGCGCGGGTGCGCAACTTTATGCTTAAAGTTTTGCCGCCGCATAAACTCCTCCCTGATCGACAGCCAGCCTATGTTGCTTCATGGATCTATGTTTTTGGCGTCGCCACTCTAGCAGCTCTCGGTATGGTAGTTCTATCAGGTATTGTGCTAGCTATTGGCGGCCTTTCTTGGTGGCACGAAAGTTCACTTGGACACTTCGTAAACAGTATGCATCTTTGGAGCGTCGAACTCTTTATGGCCTTTATGGTGATTCATTTATGGGGTAAGTTTTGGATGGCCGCCTGGAGAGGAAAGCGCGCTCTAACATGGATCACTGGTGGTCTCGCTTTTGGGCTATCGATACTTGAATCGTTTACTGGTTATTTATCGCAGCAGAATTTTGACTCACAGTGGATTGCCACTAATGGCAAGGACGCCATTAATGCTACCGGACTGGGCTCTTTCTTTAATCTAACTAACTTCGGACAGATGATTTCCTGGCACGTCATACTGCTGCCAATTGGTCTAGCTTCATTCGTACTGATTCATATTGCACTAGTTAGAGTGCGTGGCGTATCGCACCCAATTCAAAAGGCGCATGGACGGGCTGAACGTAAAGCTCTAAAAGAAGCAGAGGCCGCCCATTGGCGTGGCACAACGCGTGAGTATGACATTATAAAAGAAGGCACCATTGCGAGCCTGATTGTTTTCCTGCTCGTTATTGGCTTATCTGCAACCTTGTCTTCTCCTGACGACCCGCCAGTCACTGTTGCAAGTTGGTCTAAAACTGCCCCGGCAGACTTCCTCGCAACCACTGTCAGTGAACTAGCCGGAACTAGCGAAACTGCTAATTACGGACCACCGTATAATAATGGCTCCTCGAACTTACAGAAGCTGGGCGTATCCTGGCAAATGCTCGGTGGTGTACACCAGAAGATAAATGCCGCTCAAACTTTCGTCCTTGCGCCACTTACTTCCCTAGCTCCAGGCAACACGAAATTAATAAATGCCCTCGCGCAATATAACAATGCGTCAGCTACCCAGCAGAAAGCTTGGGATCAGGCCTACTTGAGAGCTGTTACCAACGTTAGCTTTAAGTCCCAACAACCAATTGTGCCTAAAGCTAATGATGGTCCAGTACCGATTTTAGCCGCTAATGAGTTAGCCTTTGCACAAAGCGGGGCAATCGATACCAGCCTTCTTTCACAGCAACCTTTTTATGGCACAAACTACACTAAACCGCTCCTCTTTATTGAAGATGGTAGCTACTTCTCTTCGCTTGCTGGAGCACAGCATCTAAAAGGCAACCAGTGGGGCGTAATGAACGAAACTGGCTCATATCCAGGTCAACCGTGGCTCTGGCTGTACACCCTCTGGTATCAGATACCGGCATTCTCACACTCGCCCAATGTCGACTTAATTGCAATTTACTTAACGACGCTTGCTACGGCGCTCTTACTCGCGGTGCCGTTTATTCCCGGAATTAGAGATGTTCCTAAGCTCGTTCCAGTGCATCGCCTAATCTGGCGTTCCAAGAAAAACTAAAACAACAACTCTAAATATCAAAGTACATTTCTTTGCTCTTGCCTTGGTCATCATAGACGAGATTTTGCCAGTCGCAATCTTTAACGCGATCACCTAATTTTTGAGCATTCTTGACGCGTTGTGCAGCCCGAGTATTGGACGGAGGGTTTTTAATGGCATGCTCAATTGCCAAAGCGTGGGGCTGGCTGTAGCTGGCGCTAGCTTGATCGTAGCCATAACCGTAAGTAGTAGATGGGCTACCGTCTGATTGAATATCAATAAAGATTTGATCATACCAAAGGTCAAGCAGCTTACTTTTAGCATCTCCAATGCGTCGACCACTCGGGTTACGGTGCAGATGCTCACGCAGTACCACCAACTTACCGGCCCAATCGGCACGTCCCACTAAAGTCGATAGTTCCTTGTTGCCAAACGCGACTCCCTCGACGTCTTCGCAAAATTTTAAGATTTCTTCGCCAATTCGGCGGTAGACTTTTGGTATCGGCAGATTCATACGGTCTTCAAGCCGATCGAGGATTGTACTCATAGTAAAGTGTTGAATGTCGATGGCGCTCAGCAAGGCCGTATCAGCCTTCAGCCCCAAGTCTTTATCTAGAGGAATAGTATTCCAGGCTGAAATGTTTTGGCTCATTAGAGTTTGGTAATTTTTAGAGAGCTCACCAATTAACTGTGTCTGTGTGGCTGCTAAGACTAATGCTGCCCCACCAATCCGGCTAACGAAAGCCCATTCCTGCAGATTAACGTCACTGCAGCGGATCTCTAAGCGGGGACCGTTAGAAGCATCGGCGTAGAGTAAGGAGTTAGAATAATTTTTGCTACTGTAGGCATGTTTCACACTTAATTTTTGTGAGAAGGTTGGGGTTTCTTCTACTCGCATTGCTCCAGTTATAAAACCGCGGCTGCTTAAAAACCCGCTCCAGATTTGCCCTAAAGTGGTCTTTTCCTGATTAAGACTTGAGAAATAATCTGGATCCCAAACCGAAAAATTATCATGGACTCCCCACGTATTACCTTTGTTATCGATCACCCGACGCTGCAAGATGCCATATTGCTCAGTTTTAGTGCGCTTACTCTCAGAAAGCAGAAAGTTTGTTAGGCTATCTGAAAGAATGCGCACTCCAGCTTCGGTATAGACTAATTGATCAATCGGCGTTTTAACTTCTGGCGTGGCAAGCTCGATACCTTTCGAATCAATATAGGTGCGTGACCCATTAGCTCTAAAATCTTTACTACCAGGCAATGGCGGACAGATTGAATCCATGCCACTAAGTAGTCTAGGGAGGTCATTCTTACTATTGCGATTATTGAGTTCACTGATCGTGAGCCTAATTTCCTCTTCACTGCCAGACATTTCTGGAAAGGGGTAGACAGATTCCATAAGGTTCAACATTACATCAAAACAGCTGCATTATCTAGTGATCTAACGCACAAATAATCGCTAGTGAGTGTGATAACTTTGGTGGTGCTTAGCAATGCTAGCCCTGCGCGCTAAACTGCGCTGGTAGACGTTTACGGCCGAATCATTAGCATGCTCTGGAGCAAGGATTAAATTTTGTAGTGCCTGATAGCCAAGTTCATACAAAACTCGGCTCTGCTCAGATATTTGCTCTATCGAGCTAGACTCTTTATCTTGTTTCAAATAGGCCGCAAGAGTTGCCTCAAGATTATTACTAGTTAGTGAGCGTATCTGATGGAGTGTGATGTGGGTGTGCGGATCGAGACTATTATTTAAAATCCGAATTAAAACCCGGTTGCGATCTGAGCTATAGCCTAATAACGCCGGATAACTTTCAACGAAATGGTTAACTGGGCTCTTGTAATTTCTCAAGCCCCAGGCCCGGCTTGCACCGTAGAGCACTCTAAGCTTAGCTTTGATCGTCTCGGGTGGTGGATTTAAAATGACTGGACGCGTATTAACTATCTTTACGGCATTCAGACCTAAGGCCGTGAGATTATTAATTTTAGACTCAATTAAATCTTCACTTTTGCTAAAGATGCTAGGATTGTGGTTTGCAACCACGACGGCATTTAGACCCAGCCGCGTTAAATGCTCAAAGCGACTCTTTACGGTTTCAGGAGCTAAACTAAAAATGGCGGGGTTATTATCGATGCAGTTAACGGCGTCTAAGCCTAGTTCGGTCAGGTTATCAAACTTTAGTTTAAGGGTTGAGAAGGCGTAGCTTAAAGTAGTTGGGAAGACATTAACGACTCGAGGCATATCTAGCCCCATGTTCTTAATAAATTTCAGCTTGGCATTAATGGCTTCAGTTGGATAACGCAGGATAAAGCTGTCGCTATGGACTAGTTTATGATCATCTAACCCTTGTTTACTTAGGTTAGCCATCCGGGCTTTAATCGTGTCGCGCTGCATGCCAAGTATCTGTGGGAAGATGTTAATTACTTTTAAGGCATTTAGCCCCAGGCTATTGATTGTCTCAATCCTAAAGTTAATCTCTTCTGGTGCCAAATCAAGAACTGGAGCGTAGAGATTAATTACTCGGCGTGGCTTAATCCCGATTGTCGTTAGGTTATCTAATTGAGCTTTCAAAACTTCCGGCTTGAGACTTAAGATGGCCGGGAAAGCGCGCATCACGCGCTGATTATCGATATCTAAATCATGCAGGATGCGCTGGGTGCCAATAACTGAACCGAGCGAGATAACTAAATCCGGTCGTTCAATCAGTTTGTGTTTATGGTAATCTTCGAGGTTAGTTAGACCATTAATGAATTCATTCCGAGCAATTATGGACTGAAGATTATCAGATTGTGTAGAGCTATATGGGTTAGGTGGTGTTGAGGCGATGCTCAGCACATTTTCTAGGTAGTTTAAGCCAGCTTGCGTATCTTCTTCCGGCCAACTATAGCCAAGCCTCGCCAGCCATTCCGTATCCGCTAAAACGAAATGAAAGTCAGGTTTAATTTCTTTAGAGCCAACCACCTCAGGCGAGTACATACTATTATTATACCATCAAACGAGTACTCTGTAAAATAACTACTCTTATGAATTTTTCGCACTTAGCCTGCGCTATTTCAAAAGCATGGTTAATAAGCCTAATATGATAGAGGCATGTTTGATAGGTTAGAGGTCAACCGTACTGCCTTTGGGTTAAGCCTGCTTACGGCAGTGCTCTACAATAGTTGGCCATTGGCTTTTTGGTTAGATCCGATCTCGCTAAATAATAAATACTTAAGTGCCCTTGAAGTCTCTGGCCGTCCTTACGCCTGGCTTTTTGCGCTGGGTGATGCGTTAACTGCCGCAATTGTGATTGCCATTGGCGCTAGACTAGCCAAGCTTAACCCATCAAGTAGGAAGATCCTCTTCGGCTATATCGTCTTTGGTGCAGCAACCTTACTCGAAGCCATTACGCCAATCTCAAATCGTTGCAGTGAAAGCATTTCAGCTTGTGGCATAGCGCCAGTCCAGATTCTCTCGCTGCACGACACCGCTTCAATTGTCGCCGCTCTTGGGCTGCTTGGCGCGCTTTATGCTAGCATGCGCCAAGCTCGTAGCACTAAGCAAAGGGAAGCCAGCTATAAGTGGGCCCGAGCGCTGTTTTGGATCTGGAGTCTAAGTGGTATTTTTCTCATCTTAAGCGTCGTAGTTGATAAAGTAACCCTGTTGTCACAAATCATCTTTTTATTAGCCTGTGGCCTGGCACTGATTGCCTTGCCACTCTTTGCGCTTCAGCATAGCGTAGAGACCCCGCCTCAAGTCATCAAGTAAAACTAAATAGGTAAAATAAACAGATCATGCTATAGTTAGCTTAAGCAAGTGGTTACTAGAACCTCTCCGTTTGATTAAATTAGTCCTCATAAGATCTAACTATCATCGCGGTCAGAAGATATTAAACGCTGGTGATATTAGATAATAAGAAGGACAAAAGATCATGGCAATGAAACTTTACGTTGGTGGCCTAGCATATAGCGTTACCGAACAAGAACTAGAAGCCCTATTCCAAGAACAGGGTAAAGTAACTTCAGCAACCGTAATTAAGGACCGCGACAGTGGTCAATCCAAAGGCTTCGGCTTTGTGGAAATGGCTGATGACAGCGAAGCTAAAGCTGCAATCGCTAGCTTAAACGGCAAAGAAGTCAGCGGCCGAGCTGTTACAGTTAACGAAGCTCGTCCACAAGAAGACCGACGCTCCGGTGGCGGTGGTGGCGGTGGCTTCCGTCGCTCTTACTAGATATTGATAGCTCATTAGCTAGTATCTAGCTCTATTAAACAGCTAACTTAAGCGGACTTGAATTATTTTTCGGGTCCGCTGATCGGTTATGTAGTTATGTTAAAAAGTAATCTTGCGATTGCGATCGTACGCTCTTCTATTAGTGAGCTTAGTTCAATGGGTCAGTTTTCGGCTCTGGCCATTAAAGACGTATTATCGAAGCACTACAAGCGAGTCGACATTGTAATAATCAACCAAAGGGCTGATCTCTCTGCTCTCGTAAGCTCACGTCCCGACCTAGTCTTACTAGGTATGGAGTTTATACCAACTAACCCAGAGCTTGGCATTGATGATTTAGATAAAATTTGGCTCGCAGATTATCTTGAAAGTAATAATATTGCCCATACCGGATCAAGTTATCTAGCGTATGAGCTGGGACGCGATAAGCACCTCGCAAAACAGCGCGTCCTCTCAAGCGGACTAAAGACCGCGCCATTCATGGTGATCAAACGAGACCAGGTCATAACTAAAAACGAACTAAGCCTAAACTTCCCCTTATTTATTAAACCGCTGAATCGTGGCGGTGGACTTGGCATCGACGCCAATTCAGTTGTTACTGACTTTAACCAACTCTTAAGCAAGACTAAATCAATTGCAAACGTACATCATTCAGACTCTTTAATTGAAGAGTACCTACCTGGACGTGAATTTAGCGTTGCAATCCTTAAAGATGATCCTATTGATGATAATAATCACTACTCAGTCATGCCAATTGAACTCATTGCGCCACTGAATGCGCATGGCTCCCGGATCTTAAGTAGCGCAGTCAAATCAGCTAATACCGAAGCTGCCATTGCAGTTGATGATGAAGTGCTCAAAGCTCACGTTAGTGAACTAGCGCTTAATGTATTTCAAGCTCTAGGTGCCAGCGACTACGGCCGCATCGATATTCGTTTAGACCGTTTTAACGTGGCACATTTTCTAGAAGTTAACTTAATCCCAAGTTTAATTAGTGGCTACGGCTCGTTCCCTAAAGCTTGCGTGCTTAATATTGGCATGAACTACGAAGCCATGATGCTTAGAATTGTAAAGCTTGGCTTAGCCCATAACTTACTTGCTATAGCAGAGCCAATCCACCAAACGATCTTAAATATTATTCCGGCCCCAGCCCAATAAAAGGAGCTAGTTACGGTTCTTAAGCATTAAGCGTAAGTTTGCGATGTATTGATCGTGATCTAGTTTTGGATGCGCCCTTAGATAGGCCATGTGTTTATCGACAAAGGGCATTTGACCATCTGGGTAAACGCTTGAGTTCGCACTATAGCTAGTCGCACGCGTATTAAGCTGCGGGTTCTTTTCAAGCGCCTCGAGCTTCTCGCGTACTTTACCATCTAGTAGCCGTTTGGCTACGGCTTCGTTAATGTAATGACTTGCCATAGTAGTTTAGTTGCTTATGAACGTTAAAGCGTAGCCGACCTTACCAGCTCTTCCAGCGCGCCCAATTCGGTGAATGTAGTCTGAGTAGGTATTAGGCTGAGAGTAGTTAATAACGTGCGTTACATCCGGTACGTCAATCCCACGCGCGGCGACGTCAGTCGCAACTAGGATCTTAACCTCGTCTTGTTTAAACTTCGCGAGGGATCTTTGTCTTTGACCTTGGCTTTTGCCACCATGAATTGAGTCCGCTCGGAAACCGCGCGCCACTAGCTCATTAGATAGTCGTTCCACACTGCGCTGTGTATCATCAAAGATGATCGCTTTATTAATGTCGCCACTAATTAAGAGATCATGCAGTTTAGTAAGCTTTTCGCTGGGATGAGAAATGCGCACAATGTTTTGGTGAATATTAGCACTGCGATCGCTAGTTTTAACAGATATGGTTAGGGGATCTTTAGCAAAAGTTTCAATTAGCGTCTTAACGCGCGTATCGAGAGTCGCTGAGAAAAAGTAGGACTGCCGCGTGGGGCTAAGTTGCTCTAAGATTTCCTTCACACTACCTAAAAAGCCCATATCTAACATACGGTCAACTTCATCAAGAACGACAATATTGAAACTGTTTAACTTAATCGTGCGTCGGGTTAAGTGATCTTTAATACGTCCTGGTGTGCCAACTACGATTTGGGGTGCTTGGCGAAGATCTCTAAGTTGTTGACCCATGCTGGCGCCACCAATTAGTACGGCGCTACGTAAGTTACTACCTTTTGCAATTGAGCCAAAATCGGCATCAATTTGCTGAGCTAGCTCACGCGTTGGCGCAATAACTAAAGCTTTAGCATTAGAGCTCATGACTCTATTAAGCAAGGGAATCGCAAAGGCTGCTGTTTTGCCAGTGCCCGTATCTGCAAGGCCAATCACGTCACGTCCGGCTAGGGCTGGGAGGATAGTCTTATCTTGAATTGGCGTAGGTGTAATATAGCCCTTGTGCAATAGATTTGCCTTTAAGAGGGGATGAACGTTGAATTGCTCAAACTTATTTTCAGCAACGTAAACTTCTTCCTCTGCTGGGCGAGCCTGGTTAATAAACTTATTGGGGTCGATATAGTCTTTCTTCATACCGCGGGGCGCTGAGCTCCTACGGCTACTAGAATGTTTAGACGATGAATAATGATAAGACATAAAAAATGAATCCTTCTTTTGGTTAGTTATATACTGCGCTTGTTGAAGTCGAGTAATAACCTACAAACCCGGATTCATCAAATACAATTACATTTATAATAGCACATAAATCTCAGATTAACAAAAGAAGTAATACAGTTTCCCCTAAGTTACTAAAGATATACGAAGTCGTAAACTTACTTAATCTAGTCAATCAAGCCCACCATACGGATTAAGACGGTGCCGCAAATGGCAGTAAAGACAATTGTGATATCTAGCATTGGGTAGTGCAACGCAAAAGTTTCACCTTTGGTGAGTAAGTGCTTTAGATAGATACCGTGACGAATAATAAAGGTTGCGATTGCGACGCCGGACTGGGTGGTAAGTGCGAGCTTTAACTATGAGGCTTGGCCTGTAGTTAAGATTTGCAGCCCAGATACTGTCTGGAGGTAGGGTGCTTTTGTAACTGTGCTACTACCTTTGACACTGTCGGTTACGGCTTGACACTAGTTGCTGATCCTAGTGTAATTGCAGCTCCAGTAATAACAATCTCTAGCATCCAAAATACGTCTACGCCAGGTAGTACAAGTCGTGTCCAGGCGCTAGGTTCCATAACCTCTGATACTAGTATGGGTAGCGGTTAAATTAATGCTTCAGGCGAATCTTCAAAGAAGATTTCTTAGGATAGCTTGGGTAGCGCTCTAGGTATAAACAGGGCTCCTCTTAGTCAAACACAAACAACGAAAGCATGGGAGATGACGGCAGTAGTAATTGCTGCCTTAATTGTTGTATACCTTATAAATATTTCTCGAACTGATCGAAGTCCGCTGTTGAAGAAACGAACTAAATAAACCCTACGACTTTTAAGTAACTAGTTGTCACCTAGTCATATATCCTAGAGGCTAGTTCGAAGAAGTAATTAAGCCTTAGTAAGTTGTCGTTTGACTGACGGCGTTAATCGTCTTTTAGCGAGTGCTTCGCACTCAAGCTTAGCATCAGCGTACATCATTTGTTCTGGCGGAGTCTTTTGAGTCCATGCGCTTGGACCTCTTAGTGCGCCTACAACCCCTAATTCCTTAGCGACTTTTAAGTATCTAATCGCATCAATCACCACACCAGCACTGTTCTCACTATCTTGAACCGATAATTTAGCATCTATTGTTACAGAAGCATCACCAAAGCCACGCAAGCGGATATTAAAGTAAGCAACCTTATTGTCTTTAAGGTAGGGCAGGAAGGTGCTTGGACCAGCGAATAAGCTGTGCTCTGGCACTGCTATGCCCCTTAAATCGTTCTGGGCACGGATGACGTTCTCTTTACTCTCTTTTTTGCTGGCAAGTCTAGATTGAACCATCATGTTGTTAAAGTCAGTGTTGCCACCAATATTAAGTTGCTGGTGAAAATCTACGACCATCCCGCGATCAAATGCCAGTTCTTGTAGCACCTGACTTAACACACTTGCTCCTAGCTGGGAGCGCATATCGTCGCCAATAAGAGGTAGTTTGGCATCTATGAATTTCTGTTCCCACTTTGGGTTACTAGCAATAAATACTGGAATACAGTTTAGGAAGGCAATGTTGGCGTCAATTGCCGCCTGAGCATAGAACTCACTGGCTTGTTGCGAACCAACTGGCAGGTAATTAACCAGTAAGTCAGCGCCACTATCTTTGAGAGATTGAACCATATCTACTGGTTTGGCGTCTGAAACTCGAAAACCAAAGTCAGCCGGTTGTTCTTGCATGTAACTAGATACACCATCTAAAACGTGACCCATCTGAACGATTGGACCAGCTGGAACATCAGGTGCAAAAACGCGCGCACAGTTAGGCTTGGCAAAGATTGCTTCCCCAGTTGGTTTGCCAACTTTACGCTCATCAACATCATAAACAGCTACAACTTTAATATCGCTCGGGCGGTAGCCACCAATGTCGGCAAACATAACCCCTGGAATATTATCTGACTCGGTTGAATCTTTGTAATAAGTAAAACCTTGGTAAAGCGCTGAGAAACAGTTTCCTGCTCCTATGACGGCTATTTTTATTTCTGAGTTAGAGTTGGTTGTGTGTGACATAAGAAGTATTCTATACAAGCTTCTAAAATAAGACAAGCTTATACCTGATATAAGTAAAGACTATGCTATATAATGAACTTCATGGATCACAGATACCGCAAATTCTATGAGGTCGCACGGCTGAAAAGCTTTTCAGCAGCCGCTAAATCTCTCGGCAAATCGCAACCGGCGATCACCTTAGCAATTGGCTCACTGGAGCGCTCTTTAGGAGTTAAGCTGTTTAAACGCAATCGTTATGACGTTGCTCTAACTACTGAAGGAAAGGTCGTCCTTGAGAGCGCTAAGAAGATCTTAAAAGAAGATAAACTACTGCAGCAAAAATTGGCTAGCGTAGCTCATGACCCAACACGACACGTCGGGATTATAGACAGCATTGCGCATTTGCTATATTCCTCCTCTCAATCAATCGAACTGCTCAGCGGGCTCAAGATTATGGTAGATAATTCTAAAAAAATAATTAATGCCTTAACAGCGGAGAAGATTGACATTGGCCTAATTACTGGCCAGCCCGGGCTGCTTACTAAAGAGATCCGTATCAAAAGACTGCATAACGAAAAATTTGTATTTGTGCGTTCTCCTAAGCTTAAAGTTAAGAGAAGGGAAGATTCAATTGTCGACTGGTTGGCATTTAACGCTGACTCAACAACGTATACTCACTTCGTTAAGCAATTTAAACGGCTCTATTTAGATATACACCCAATCTTTTTCTCTACCAGCTTAGATCTACTTAAGGATATGGCGATTGATGGCAGAGGTACGGCATTACTGCCTTATCACATGGTTCGAGAAGATATTGCAGATGGTAAATTACTAAAAGTAAAAACACCAACCCTAGCCCGTCCAATATGGGTAGTTACGAGAAAGAGCGACAAGGCGTCAGCCCAAGAAGACATAGCTAGGCACGTTAATCGACTACTTGCTGGGATTGCGCCTAATATTCATTTTTAATTATAAAAAAGGATCCTCTAATCGTTCCAGCTAGTTTCGATTTCTGGCGTGCAAACTTAAACTTAGTCTCGAGCTCTTGCGGAATTGGCATTCCTTCTGAGAGTTTAAAGCCGACGGCACGCCTTTTTGGATCATCAATTGTATACATTACGTTTACTTCTAGCCCATCTTCATAAAACACATAAGCCCACTTAATGTTCTCAACCTGGAAAATAGACGTTTCGAGCGGTCGTGCCGAGAAGACAAGCTCGCGCTCGGATTGTAATACCTGGTTAACGTAATCAAGCGTGGCCTGACTCTCGCTAGCTGGCACAACGCTAAAGTTATGGTTGTACTTATTGTGAAAGTATCTGGCTTCATTAGCTCTTAAGCCAGCCAGGGCTTTGGCGTAAGGCGACGATTCGAGCCCAATAGTAGAAACTTTATTAAAATCGACAAGGTATGACATGGCGCTTATTCTATTAAACTAACTTCCTGACTTTGAATATCTACCGTTCCAACTCCTTTTATTCTACTGCCGTCACTATCGATAATTAAGGCGGTGTTCTCCTCAATGCCAATCCACGAGTTGCGGACTTCAAGGGGTGCTTTTTTAATAACCTTACTGATTAATTTGTTATATCTTTTTAGCTTGTTAAAGTGTGGGAAGACCGTAAAATCAACTAGCTTGAAAGCTTTATCCCAATTGGCGGGCAGGCTACTAAATACTGCCTTAAAGGGACTTTCAAGTAGGTAGTTGCCCATTATCATGGCTCCAGCCGAGCTTCCAGCTAGCAACGCGCCTTCATTCAATCTTTGAATGACCTTATCCCATAGTTTTGAGCCTTTAAGGGTATCAAGCAGATACTTAGGGCTACCCCCAGAGAAAAATATCCAGTCAGCTTGATCTAGAAGCTTAACTAGTTCAGCGTCATTGGCATCTTGAGCATTAATTACTGGTACCGGAACAACGTTAAGCTTAAAGTTGGCGTAGTGTAACTGCGCCATATCTATCCACTTATAATAGTCACGTTCTTTGCCGGCTGCTGTAGGGATAACGGCTACAGTTTTTAGCTTATATTTCTCGATTAAATAACGGTCAATTTCATTAACTGAGTCTGTAAACTCGCCAGAGCCGTAGAGCGCTATAATCATATCAATTCATACTATCTAACAGCAGAGAGGAACGTATAGCAAGGGCATACGTTAGTTATTAAAATGTTAGATTGCGTAGAACTGCTAATAGTTCGGGTGTCGCAACGCTCACTCCCTCTTCTATGCCCCAATTAGCATACGATTTCTATTAATCTAAGACGGGGGCTCTATTTACTAGTAGATCTTCCTAAAGCATATGGACTAAGCGATCGCGTATCGAAACGTTACTAACGCTACCGCTACAACTTGCAGGGTCTTTAGTGACGTCATAGTGATGAGCGGTACTTGGTATGGCGTTATATTCTTGCTCTAGAGTAACGTCACTTTCATCGCCGTAACTCACCAGTAGCTTATCCTGATCTTTTATAACGGTATTGGCTACTCCGCCTAAGTCAGTGTAGTTCTGACCGTCAATTAAGATATTCAATTTAGAATTTCCAGTCTCCTTATACATTGTGCCGTCAGGCGATTCAATGAAGTCTGGCCCCATATACCAATCTAAGTTAGCAAAGAACTGGCCCCAGGTCACCGCATGATCTTCAACGTGGACTACATTATTAACATTATCGTGCATATGCGCCCGCCCGACTGGTGTCATAGTGTTATTTAGAGTGCACATCTCAGCATCGGTGTAGTACTGAATGCCCCTGAACTGTTCTCTCTGCCCGTTGATATATAAGGCAAAGTTAGCATGGTAGTGAACTGTGACTGGTTGGTAAGTATAGAAACGAATGCCCAGAATGATTGCTGCACCAAGTACTAGGCCACTTATGCCAATAAACCACCTGGTGTTAATGAATTTAAAGAATTGCTTATTCACAAATTTAACTCCTTATCTAACTTAACTTTTCCATTGAGATGCTTGACCTTATATCTTCGCCACCTCGCTCTCAAGTATGTTGTTATTAATGCCCATTGACGGATCATCTTTAGTGAAGCGCACGATGCCGTTTTGGTCGATTATGACGTAGGTATGCCCAGGCTTTATGCCCCGATGCATAGAGGAAGGCAAAGAGAGCATATTGTACAGATTCGATACGCTCGCATCAGAATCAAGTAAGATTGTGCCTTTGCCAAGGGCTGGCATTTTGCGGATTGCTGAAGTCCACTCATCCTTGCTGTCGACTACGATGCTGGCGCTGACAACGTTAGCGTTGTTGAGCTTTGAGTCAGTGCCCAGTGCAGCCATCTGGTTCCAGCAGGCCGGATAGCACATAATCCCTTCGTTAAAGAAGAGAACTACCTTTTTACCCCTTAAGCTGCTCAAGCTAAACGTCTGCCCCTTCAAACTTTGCAACGTAAAGTCAGGGGCGGGCTTACCAACCATGGCGGCTAGACTACTTGTTGGTTGTGCGATTGTGCCATCAGTTGTGGTCTTGCGGCCAGCGAAGATCGCAAAGACCATAAACGTACCAATAATTAATGTAATAGTTACCCAGAATTTCATGATTTATGCTCCTTTTCTTGGATTACTTTTTCTTCATTTTTATGGGCCTGTCGATAGGCCGACCACGCAATGAGTGTAAAGACGAGAACAAAGCCGATCGCCCACACCCATTCAGGAACGTTTCTTGTTGCACGGTTAGCAAATTGCGTAATCTGTGCTGTCCAGATGTTGATGTCAATCTGGTAGTTCCCACCAAAAACTTCAGGCCCCTTCCTCTCAAACAGAAGAATGAACACGCCAATCAGGAGATACAAAATGCCCGAAACCAAATGCGATAGGTAGACTGAAACCTTTTGGCCAAAAAGCGAATAGTGCACCTGACGCTTGAGCGCTGTAAAGCGTTTAAGGGCTTTCGTGCGGTCATATATCAGGGCAAAGCCAAACAGGGGTACAACCATACCGGTAACAAATGCTAGGGAATAGACCGAGCCCAGCAGCCACGATCCAGGCATCGCTGACAGCGCTAACACGCCGGCTAAAACTGGCGCACAACAACTGGTTGCAATGCCTGAGAATATGCCAAGTACATAGAGTGAGCTGAAGTTATGTTGCTTACCAAGCTTAGGGTGTATATGCAAGGGCAGCATTAAAGATCTACCTAATACAAGCGATAAACCAAGTACGACCATAAATAGTCCACCAAGCGTAAAGAAGATGCCATGATAGTCACGGAACAAGCCGCCTAGGCTGGCAATGCCAAGGCCCAGAGGCAGAAATACGGTTAGTAGTCCGAGGTAGAAAACAAAGGTCATTAGGAATATCTTGGTGCGCGTACGAAAAATTGATGCCAGATAGGATGGCAACAACACTCCAATGCAGCAGGGCGCAAAGAGCGCTGCACTGCCGGCTAGAAATGCAGTAATGAGTGAAGCGGTTGCGACGATACCCATTATTTCTCCTCGCAGCAGTTCATGACTGCGTCACTCAGTTGCTTCTTGCCCGGATCATTACGCCAGGCAAAAATGATATAGGCCCCAACCCAAAGACTAAGTAGAACCAGTAAAGGCGCCAGCACATCTTTAGTCAGAGTGATTGTAAAGTAAAAAACGCTAGTCAGTGTCAAGAAGAATGGCAAAGTAAAAATACGTAGAAGTGGTGCAACGCGTTTTTTAAGCAAGTAAAACAAGCCGGTTATGCTCTGACCTATCAGCAGGCTAAGTAGCACACTGTCATGGAAGTGGTTGGTGCGATACAAAAATAGCAGTACCGTCCAGGTTACGAATATGCTCACGCATAAAGCGCAGACCTTGAGCGACAAACTTCTTTTGATCCCCAAGGCCAGCACGAAGAGCCCGGCAATAACAAGTAATGTGGGGGTTAACATGATTTTCTCCTTCAAGAAATAGTCTTAATTTTTATTATTGGTGAGTGGCTTACGCATGGCTCTAAATACTTTGCTAATAAGTACCATCAAAAGAATCATGCTTATAAAGCACAGTAAAAGAAGGTTAATAAATAAGCTTAAATGCGAAATATTAGCAGCGCTGACGCCGACAATGACCGCCCCAGCCACCATTAACCAAATTGCTTTAGGGTTGCGAAGCATCGTAATTCTCCAATTGTTAAGTAGATGTAAGTAATTGCAACGCGTCGTTATCTAGACGGTTGATGATTTGGGATTGCTCAACTTAGGCTGATGGGGTGGGTTATTGAAGTCAGAATCATAAACCTGGTTGTTGCCACACCGGACGCACTGTAGTGTGTAGTAGCGCCTTCACTAGAACACTCCTTTATCTATTCGTTAGATGACACGTAAAAAGACAAGGAGAGTATTCTAAAATCTAAAAACAGCCAAGGACGCGATAGTGTCCGGTGGATGTGATTGAGAGCAATTAAATTGGCTAGCTGGACGAATCGTTTTTGGGACTATGAAAGTCATGAATTGCGTAAAGTAAGGTTGTGTTAGATTAGGGCGTGGCAAAAGTGGGTCAGGCGCCTCAGTCTCATCCTGTTTAATAACGTTTTGTTGAGTCGTAAACGCTGGGCCGTTGAATTTTGCGCAGTAAGTAGCACAGCTGGAGTTCGAGCCATGGTCAATTGAGCTCATTGAAGGAGCGGCTGCAACACGCATCACGCCAACAAAAGGTAAAGTAAGCATTAGGCCGCTAGCAATTAGCACGCGTAAACGGTGCCGTGACAGGTGTGGCCTCACGAAATGAAACATAAGCTCACTCTATACCCCCTCGGGGTATCCTGTCAATTACCTTTAGCTATCGTAAATCTTGACCGCAAGCTAAGTAGCACTTATGCTTTTAGACAATGCGTACTGAAACTACAAAAGCCAAAAAGTTATCAATGCATGTTGCGACCTTGCGCATTATCTTTGGTCTCATGTGGGCAATTGATGCAGCCTTTAAGTTTCAACCATCGTTCCGCAATGGCTTTCTTGATCAAATTAAAGCAGTCAGCCAAGGTCAACCGAACTGGCTCAATCCTTGGTTCCATTTTTGGGTACAGCTTCTAAGTCATAACCCTCATTTTTTTGCGGCCCTAACAGCAATCATTGAAAGTCTCATTGCCGCCGCGTTACTGCTTGGTTTTGCTAGACGTGCGACGTATATATCGGCTGCAATCTTTAGCATACTGGTTTGGGCGATAGCCGAAGGCTTTGGTGGCCCTTACTCTAGTAGCTCAACTGATATTGGGGCTGCAATTATCTACGCTGTAGTTTTCTTTGCGCTCTATGGTTTAGATCGGCTCGCTGTTACCTCGAAATGGTCGCTCGACAACTATATCATCCAGCACTTCCCGTGGTGGGCCGTTGTTGCCAACCCATAAATAAACACCTGGTTGACATAGTACCCCTAGGGGGTATATATTCGAGCTATGATACCAGATATTAAGAAACGTGCTGCACACCGCATTAAGATCATTGAAGGCCAGATAAAAGGCGTTCAGAAAATGATCGACAGTGAAGCCTACTGTATGGATATATTAATCCAAAGTTTGGCTATCCAAAAATCACTTAGTTCGCTTGATAAACTTGTCCTAGAGAACCATTTAAAGACACACATTCGGGCAATGTTTTCATCTAATGATGAAGCCCAGCAAGAGCAGGCAATTGAGGAGCTGCTTAAACTGTACGAGTTGACCCAAAAATCTGGGCAGTAGTACGCAAATAATACTTTAAAACTAAAGCGGGAGATTTTTTAATGAAACAAACCAAGTATTATATAGCGCTGCTATTAACGTCGACTATAATTTTGTTCGCTCCCAGTATTGCATCGGCGCAAACAATGATGACCCAGCAAAATACATATAGCTCGAACAGTACGACTTATGACGAGCAGAAAGGTTGGGCTATATATAATCAACTGCAGAATAAACAAACTACTTGTAGCAAGCTGACCAATAGTGACTTCGACGTTCTTGGCGACTTTTACATGGGTCGGATGATGAGCACTAATCATGCTGCAATGGACCGCTTCATGGCAGACAAGTTAGGCATTAATGGTGAGACCCAAGTCCACATTACGATTGGCAAACGCCTAAGTGGCTGTGACGTCAATGCTAGTTACCCAAGTTCAATTAATAACTATTCATCGCTCTCTTGGATGAATGGCATGAGTATGATGAACGACAATGGCTGGGGTGGCATGATGAATGACTTTAATGACAGCGCCTGGTCGTGGACCAGTATGGCGCTAGCTTTACTGCTTATAATATCTGTTACCTGGAATATTATTATGTGGCAAGGACAAGCGAAAACTAAGCAAACCGCCGGCATAAGTAGGAAAAAATCATAAACACCAAACGCCAGAAACTAGTTACAGCTATTGCTCCACTCGCGCAATGCGATGCCTTAGTTCTTTATTGGCGCGAGGGCAAAAGCTAGAATGGCCAAAGTCGTCTACTATCAGTGCCCAGAGTGTGGCTTGCATTATAGCGATCAAACAATTGCGCAGAGTTGCGAGAAATGGTGCCGGGAGCGTCAAAGCTGCAGTCTAGAGATTACGCAGTTGTCGCTCGAGCGTCAAAGCTTAAAGTGGGAAGGGGGACAAGGCGATGAGCAAACACCACCGCATTCATCAGACTCAGAATAAAGCTATGAGCGGTGATCAGATTCCAATCTACACCTGCCCCATGCATCCAACCGTCCAGCAAGCAAACCCTGGTCTCTGCCCAGAGTGCAGAATGCAACTACTGCCAGTAAAGAAAAAAACTCAAATGCAAATGCCGGCTACGGCTTCGGACCATCACGAGCATATGAACCACGACCAACACGACGGCCACAGCGTCAATATGTTTAAAAATAAATTCTGGCTCAGTTTGCTATTAACTGTTCCGACGCTGGTTTTTTCAAATACGGTCCAGCACTGGTTTGGTTATCATCTGACTTTTAGTGGTAGCCAATATATTCCAGCAATCCTAGGTATGATTATCTTCTTGTATGGTGGCTTGGTTTTCCTCAAGAGCGCAAAAGTCGAGCTCGAGAATCGTTTGCCCGGCATGATGACTTTAATCTCAATGGCGATCACGGTCGCTTTTGGCTACAGTATTGCCGTCACTTTTAAACTCGTTAATGGCATGGACTTCTGGTGGGAGCTCGCCACGCTAGTGACAATCATGCTTCTTGGCCACTGGTTAGAAATGGCCTCAGTCCAAAACGCCCAAGGCGCCTTAAACGAACTTGCCAAACTACTGCCTGATGAGGCGGAATTAATGCGTGGTAAGGATCTAATTAAAGTTTCAGTCGCAAAATTAAGTGTCGGTGACATCGTGCTTGTTCGTCCTGGTGCCCGGATTCCAACCGACGGTGAAGTAGTTAAGGGCGAATCTGATGTCAACGAAGCAATGCTCACTGGCGAGTCAAAACCTGTTAAAAAGATGCTTAGCGCGCAAGTGATTGGCGGCACTATTAATGGTAGCGGTGCATTAAGTGTCAGAGTAACTCGGATTGGTGCTGACACTACGCTTGCTGGCATTATGAAGCTTGTTGCCGATGCTCAAAATAGCAAATCCAAGACACAGATACTGGCCGACAAAGCAGCTTTCTATCTTACCTTTGTCGCAATTGGTGCAGCGGTTATTACAGGTATCGCTTGGGGCATTGACGGTAAATCAGTTGGCTTTATTCTGCAACGTATTGTGACAGTGTTAGTAATCGCTTGCCCCCACGCGCTTGGCCTGGCAATTCCGCTAGTCACAGCAATCTCAACGACTCTGGGAGCCAAAAACGGCCTGCTTATCCGACAACGTATGGCTTTAGAGAACGCACGCAACATCGACGTCGTTCTTTTTGACAAGACTGGCACTCTTACTAAGGGCGAACAAGGTGTCGTAGATATTGTGGCGGACGGCGACAAGAACGAACTGCTAGCGCTCGCCGCTCAAGTTGAGAATGAATCTGAGCATCCTATTGCTCGAGCAATTGTAAATGCCGCGCAAGAGCTTAAGCTGCAGACCAAGCAAGCAACTAATTTTACGTCACTAGCTGGCCGTGGCGCGCAGGCTAGTGTAAATGGAGAAATCATATATGTTGGTGGCCCACGTCTAGTTGAAGAGCTTGGTGCAACGCTACCTGAAGCCATTGCTCTAGCCGCGGCTCAAGCCTCCGCAGAAGGCAAAACGGTGATCTATGTTATCTTGAGCAATAAAGTTCAAGGCGCGATTATGCTAGCTGACGTTATCCGCGAAGAATCTAAAGAAGCCGTAGCCATTTTACAAGCGATGGGCAAGCGTGTGGCAATGTTAACTGGAGACAGCCAAGGCGTGGCCGCCTGGGTCGCTAAAGAGCTATCCATTAGTGAATACTTTGCTGAAGTCTTACCAGATAAAAAGGCTGAAACGGTCAAAAAACTCCAGGCTGACGGCAGTAAAGTCGCGATGGTGGGCGATGGCGTAAACGATGCACCCGCCCTGACGCAGGCAGATATTGGCATAGCGATTGGCGCAGGTACAGATGTAGCAATAGAGTCGGCTGGTATTGTCCTCGCTTCTAGTGACCCCCGCGGAGTAGCGAAGGTCGTCAAGTTGTCCAAGGCTACCTACCGCAAAATGCTACAAAACTTGGCCTGGGCAACAGGCTACAACGCTTTGGCAATTCCACTCGCCGCAGGCGTCACTGCAGCAATGGGCTTTGTCTTGTCGCCGGCTTTTGGTGCGGTGCTCATGTCAGTCTCGACTATTGTCGTAGCGATCAACGCTCAATTTTTACGCAAGCTAAAACTACAGTAGTAAATAGATATTAACTTAAGCCTCGCATTTAAGAGCTACTTAGCTCAAAGTCACTACACATAAATAGCCACGATAACCAAAGAGAGGTCTTATTGACCTCTCTTTAATAGACTTAAAACGTTACTTCTTCTTTGCTGCAATAGTGATCTTTTTTGGCTCAGGTAGAGGCGTTAGAGGCACTTTTACTTTTAATACTCCATCTTCTAAATGGGCATCAATCCGCTCTGCGTCCGCTTGCTTAGGCAGTACTATGCGCCGATAGAAGCTACTTGAGCTTTCCCTTACGACGTATTTCTTACTTTTATCTTCAGCTTTTTCATGTCGTTCAGCACTAATTACCAAGGCGCCATCCTCAACTTGGATATTAATATCTTTTTGATCGAAGTTTGGTAAATGCGCCTCTACTAAAAGGGAATTATCTTGCGAATAGACGTCCGTTGTCGGAACGTTAACTCCCTTAAGCGGCGACAACCAGTCATCGCCAAAGAATTGCTTTTGTAAGGCGCTCAGTTCCGCAAATGGATCCCATCTGACTAGATTACTCATATAGTTCTCCTTTCGTAATTAAATTACTTAAGAGAAGCATAAAAAGCTTCTACTAATAGTTTAGAAAACTAGCACTCTCATGTCAAGAGTGCCAATTTTTTTACTTAAAAGAGGTGGCTTTATTCACTTTAGTTATTTATGATAGTTTGGAATCAGTAATTAAAAAGTTAAAATATTTGTCTGGTTGAGAATGATATGAGAGTTAAAGTTATTAGACTATTTAAACTAAGTTTAGCGAGCACAATTGTATCGCTTTTAGTTATTAGTCCTATTGTTCCAGCCGCAGTAAGCGCAGCTCTAACAACTACTAGTTTAAGTACCACTGCGGCTTCCTTCTCGGTTAAAGGCAACCAAGTGTTGCTACCGGACGGCAGAATATTCGTGCCTGAAGGAATCTCTATTTACGGTGGCCTAGAAGATACCGACTACATGGAAAATACCGCGAACCTTGATGCCCAAATTATCGCCTCGGCTCTTTATTGGCACGCCAACACAGTTCGTCTTCAGGTATCTGAAACTAATTTATTCAATCATCTTAAGCGCGGGCAAACATATAACAATCAGTTTTTGGCCGAACTTATTCGTGAGGTCAAACTTGCACGCAGCTACAACCTCGCAGTGGTTATTAATGACCAAACAGAATTCACAAGCAACCTGCCAGCGCCAACCAAGGTAACAGCAAAATTCTGGCAGGTGATGGGCGAGACGTTTGGCAATTGGCCCTATGTTATTTTCGATCTATTTAATGAACCGAGACTAACAACCGCAAATGTTAATCATGTTAATCTGCAGAAAAAGGGTATTAGGTTGCTAATGCACATTAACCAGTTAAATATCCCCCATCATAGGCATAAGACGCAGCACGCGAATCCAATTAGCATGTGGAACTATTGGAAAGATGGTGGCAAACTCGGGGGCATCAGCTATATTGGTATGCAAAATCTAGTTAACCAAATTAGAAGTGCCGGTTATAACAACCTGGTCTGGGTTGAGGGGTTAAGCTGGGGCCAGAGTTTACCCGTAGGGCAATATCTACTAAACGGTACCAACATTGTTTATTCCTTCCATCACGTTAATTTAAATCGCCAATCATACTGGCGCTTTATAGGCAATCTGGCAGCGATTAGGCCGGTAGTTGACGGCGAATGGTCGCAGTACCAGTCCCCTTGGGAGGAATGCTATTCAAGTGCCCCACGCAATGCACCCAAGTACTTAAATTATCTAAAGTTACACAACGTTGGACTGATTGCCTGGTCTTTGCAGGCTGGATCATTACTTAAAGGTAGGATAAGTATTACCCCAGCTAACAACAACTCTCCTGGCGACCCAATACACCCATACCAGCTTAAGACACCGAGCAGTTTCTCTAAGAACTATCAATGCAACAACCACTACGGTGAAGGTGTAGGCAGCCTAATTAAGCGCTACTTTAATGCTAACAGCCAGCCATTATAGCTAAACAGCTATTATAGGTCACTCCTTTAAGCGTTATTTAAGCCTTTTTTTGGCTAGGCATATATATTGGTGGTCTGGGCGAGAGAGAGTAAAATAAACATGAATAGATTACTGCTTATGCTCCAAGCCAACAAACTAACCTATAAAAAAAGAACACAAATACATGAATAACTGGACTGGAATATTTATCTTTGGCTGTTGGTCAGTGTTATTTATTTACTGGATGATAAAAGCAGCCAACGTTAAGAGAAATCTTGAAAAACACATTAGTTATAAGTACATCTTTCTACTTAGCGTGGCAGTCATCGCCTTATTTGCTACGATGTTTTATACAAAGACATTTCTGCAGCACAGCTTATGGCAAACTACAGTACGCCTGGGCGTAGCAACAGATATAATTGTCGGCATTGGTTTAATTTTTGCTGTTTGGTCCAGGAATATTCTTGGTAAAAACTGGAGCTCCAACATAAGTTATAAAAAAGGCCATAAACTCATTAAACACGGGCCATACTCCATTGTGCGTCACCCCATCTATACTGGCATGATAGTCATGCTAATTGGCACGGCAATCAATGTCGGTCAGGTCTTCGCTTTCGTTTTGCTCGCCGTCTATTTTGTCGGCTTTAACGCCAGATGCCGTCTTGAAGAGGAGCTGATGCTCAAACATTTCGCCAAAGATTATAAAATATATAAGAAGCGCGTTAAAGCTATCGTGCCCTTTGTCTTTTAAAGACTATTAAGACATGCATTTACTATCATTATATTCAACAATCGTAGTCGCTACAGCAGTGATGAAAATTACACTGTCTCATTTGTTCCTATACTTTGGTATTAGCATTATTCTAGGGTTTTTAATTGCATCTGTTTAGCTATGAAGTGTATCAAACGCATCAATAAGTTTAGCCAGAAAGAGTGTTCAATCTAGGATGCACGAACTGTTTTCTACCATAATCATTCATATCGCTACAGTGCGTTTAATGGCGATCCTCTTCACTGGTTTTATCGTTGGCGTTATTCTTGGCATTATTTTCTAAGTCGCTCTAACTGATTAGAACGAATCGACGTAATTCTGAGCAAATTTGGCGTAGCTATGAGGCGTACAATGAGCTTATGAGTAAAGCAAATCAATCCTGGATCATATATAGCAGTGGCATTTTTATAGTCTGGGCCCTTATCTTTCTAGTCAGGTGGAAAATTAAAAGCAGTCCGAGCCTAATAGACTTAGCCCTCGTCTTTTTTGGTTACTTTATTGGCTGGCTATCGGCAACCATAAAATTCATCCTTGTGAATAAGAAAATCTACGGACCAACTTTTCCTAAGACGGAGAAATAGGCTTTGGCTACTTTGTTCATGCTGGCAGAATTCTAACGGCCAAAGAACAGCCATCTATCTATAGCAAACGGCTCTTTACTTTCGACTCAGAACCCAGCGCACGGATGGGCTTATTGGCTTGTCTTTACGGTGGATACAACCAATCCAACAGCAAGGACGACGCATACCATCCTTTAGCTCGGATATAACGCGTTGCACATGCTTAGCCCGAGTTTCTAATGTCTTTGGGGCAATCGTCCAACAAATCCATTCATTACGTGCTAGTGGGGTAATATCTTCCCAGAGCAAAAGGGCCTTTTTATCTGACAGTAGAGCTTTCTTAAGATCAGGGGGTAGTTTATGCACCACACCTGCAGATATCTGTTCTAGAGCCATAGCTATAATTCTAAACTGAAATTATATTTTCCTAGCTAATTTTATATTCTAAAAAGCCTAGTTCCACAGACTTAGGTAAACGTTAAAGCGAAGCGTACAATGAAGCTATGAGTAGCGTTAATAGAGAATGGGCCGTCTGGAGCATTGCACTTTTTTTAGTCTGGGCAATCGTACTAGTAAATAGATGGAAAATTAAGAAACCAAAAGATTTTAAAATTGTACTCTATGTCTTTTACGGGTTCGTTATCGGCTGGCTAACCACAACCATAAAATTTCTATTAATTAACAAGTGAAGCGTTACACCTAAGTAATCAACTTGTCTTAATATTAGTCGTGCTGATACTAGCTCTTAGACTGAGCCTTATGTTTTAAGCTGGCAAAGCTAGTTTTCGACATAAAAGACTTAATCACACTGGCCTCTAAACTAACAATCGGCTTTGAAGTACTGATTATAATTACGCCACCAACGACAATTGCAAAACTAATTGTTTCAATTATGATTGCCGTTAATGAGGTGCTAATCGTATCGCCAAAAATTTGTAGGCCAAGCAGGGTACTAACAATTAAAGAAGAGATTTCGAGCATTGATTGCGTAATAGTTAATGGTCCTGAACCGTACCCCACCTGGACCGTAATAATCGATACAACCGCACTAATTATTAGCGCATAAAGAGGCCATCTCGAAAGAGTCGAAACTATTCCTGTGTGTAGCTGAATCATCGTTAATCTCGTTAAAGCTGCAGTCATGCCTAGACTTAAGCCGGCCACAACTGCGCCAACTAAACCTCTTCGCTTTGGATTATTTGTAAGTCGCCTGGCTATCAATGCACCTAGAGCCATAAGTAAGCTGATTGTTATAATTGGCACCAACCAGATTAGCCCAAATGTCCCTCTACCGCCGTGGGGTTTGGCAACGGCAACAAAGACACTAATGCCAATACAAATGAAGATTATACCCACCCATTCTCGCAGTAAGACTGGTTTCTTCATCCGGAAATGAACGATAGCCAACAAGAAAACGAGGTTAGTCATGAGTAGTGGCTCAACTAAAAGCAAACTACCAAAATAGAGGGCTACTAGCTCTAAGAGCGCAGCAATCCCCTCGGCGATTACACCGATTCGCCAGAGCCTATTCTTACTAGTTTCGACAATCAGCAATTTACTATAAAGCTTCTCGGCAGCGGGCATACCGGTGCCTTTTCTTTGAAACAGACCGGAGACAGCGTTTAAGAGCCCGGCAATTAAGGATGCAATGATTGCTATGTACATATCGTTCTAAGGCTGTTTAGTTAGCTAGCTTATAATACATGTTTCGCTACACGTATGACTTGGCTCAGCGACTCATAAGATTGTTTAACTAATGTATCCCGGCCTGGCAGATGGATGAAGGCAGCAAGGATGATTAATAAAGAGGTACTATAAGCCCAAACTTTGCGACTACGTTTGACTACCGGTGCACGATAGGCTGGGGCCATACCAATGATGGTCCGTTTAAATAGTCGATTTAAGTGATAGGCCAGTAGATAGTAGACTAGCAGACTAACAAACAAGCTATGGAATAAACCTTCGTTTAAACGGCGTCCAGAAGTAAATACCGGGTTATTATTATCAAACACCACCTTACCCTTATGTTTAAGGTCATGTAAGAGTGCTAATTCATCACCACCTTGAGTCATCGCTGTGTGGTAGCCATTCCAGGCAGATTTTTTAAAAGCGATATTCGTGGCAGTTACATAAAACGGCGCACCAAACAGCGGATACGCCATACTCACAAATGCAAACAGTAGCTTAGAGTACTTTTGACCCCACCATGGGCCATCGATATATGTGCAAGGGCCGGCAACCGCTACGCAGTTCTTATCTTTTTTGAATGATTGATCAATATTCTGGAGCCATTCTCGTGAGAGTAGGGTGTCAGCGTCGGTCGAGATTACAATCTCGCCACTAGCTGCCTCTGTACCCGCCTGTCGCGCCCAACAAACACCGCGCTGGTTTTCAGTCACGATTTTGGCGCCGTATTTACGAGCAATCGCAACAGTATTGTCGGTGCAGTTATTGTCAACAACAATAATCTCAAAACTACCTTTAAATAGTTGATCCTTAAGAGATTGAAGCGTCGGCTCAATATAGCGCTCTTCGTTAAAACACGGGATTACTATGCTGAAGCGTGGGGCGGAGCGTTTCACCACTGTATTATGACATACTAGGTCCGAGATTCCATAACCTAATAGAGTCAGTTGGTATAAGATTGGAGCATGTCTTTGGTAATTTTATCGCCACATATTGATGACGCCGTCTTTAGCTGTTGGCATTTAATAACTCAACCCGATGCAACCGTGGTCAACGTGTTCGCAGGCATCCCTCCAAAAGGCACTAAAACTATATGGGATAGATTCTGCGGTGAGCCAGATAGCGCCCTTATGATGCAAAAACGCTTGCATGAAAACGAACTTGTTTTAAGAAGTCGCTCAATTGCTTTCTTAAACCTTGATTATCTGGATCAACAATACCGTTCAAATGACATAGATCTAGGTGAACTCTCAAATAGCCTTCTCGAAAGTTTTGACCGCAATTTTGAATTTTATGCACCCTTAGCGGCAGGTATCTTTTGGCGGCATCATGATCATCTGGTGCTAAGAGAAGTGGGGAAGCTGCTTTTAGATAAAGGTAGAAAGGTGTCATTTTATGCAGACATACCATACATGCAGATGCCGGTAGACTTAAATAAAGGATATCTTAGGCGTATGAACCAAAGAACCAGTAAGCTTCTAAAGACTCCACTTAGAGGTGAAATTACAAATCTTAAACCAGCAGAGCAAGAACTTAAGCGTCAAGCGATGCATCAATTTAAAAGCCAGTATAAAATGACCAATCTGATGGCTCTTAATACTCTTAGCCGAAACACAAACATATCTAAAGAAGTAACCTTTGGCGTAAAAGAATAACCCCTCGATATTGAAAAAGTTTAGTCTAGCTACGAACCTAAAAAGGCACAAGGTTTTAGCCTGGGGTTAACTACTTACCTGTCAGCTTGAGATATAATAGTAGATAGACCATAGGAGAAAGATATGTCAAATATGCCAACAATTGACTTAAATAACGGCGTTAGTATCCCAGTACTAGGTTTTGGTGTATTCCAGATGAGTAATGATGAAGCCGAGCAGAGTGTCTATGACGCATTGCAAGCTGGTTATCGCCTAATTGACACTGCAGCTTCATATCGAAACGAAGAAGCAGTCGGGCGGGGCATAAAAAGAAGTGGCGTTCCAAGGGAAGAAATCTTTGTGACTAGTAAGCTCTGGGTGGCAGACGTAAACTACGCCTCAGCCAAGAAAGCCTACAAGCTATCCCTTGATAAACTTGGCCTAGACTATCTTGACCTTTACCTTATTCACCAACCGTACAATGACGTGTATGGCGCCTGGCGGGCAATGGAGGAATTGTATGAAGCCGGCAAAATTAAAGCTATTGGAGTATCTAATTTCACAAGCGCCAAGCTAGTGGATTTTGTCCTCAACAATAAGATCAAACCGATGGTGAACCAAATTGAAACCCATCCCTTTAATCAACAAACCAAGGCGCATCAAATTATGCAAGAATACTCTATCGTGCATGAAGGCTGGGCGCCATTCGCTGAAGGACGACAAGACTTATTCACCAATAAAACACTTAAAAAGATTGCCGATGCTCACCATAAAACCGTCGGTCAGATAGTGATACGTTGGAATATTCAACGCGAGATCATTGTCATACCAAAATCTACCCACAAGGAGCGTATCCTTGAGAACTTTAATGTGTTTGACTTTAAGTTAACGCTAGAAGAGATGGCTGAAATTTCTAAGCTAGATGAGAGCAAGGCGCTGTTCGTTAATCACGAAGACCCCGAGTTTGTTAAGTACCTCTACGCCCGCGATCGCAAAAATTAAGTCTGGCTTCCTAAAGAGCAATGTGAAGGTTTACACCCAGCAGGAGCAGTGGCCAAAGTATAACTGCTAGTACGGCCGAAAGAAAATGAGGCAAAGACCCTAAAGACGAAAGGTAGCCGTGGGCATGTGCAATATAGAACCCAATAATAAGGTAAATGATGCTACCTAAAGATAAATGTCTCATATAGCCTCCAGTAGCTTTTGCTAAATATCAGTTCGATTATACTCTCATATTAAGCCGTGCCTAATCCTCAATTTCGCTTTAGAAAACTATAAGTAACTACTTAAGTTTAACCACCCGTGCTAAAGCAGTGAGCGTAATTAGTCAGAGGTTAGAGCAATTGCCCTAAGACAAGGTTAGCAATTGCCAATAATAACGTGCTAAGACGGTCAATTGTTGTTTGACCTTGACATCAAAACATTAGCTGAATTGCCAACAGATGCTTCGACTTATCTGTTTGAAACCGAAATACAGAACAGGTTTTAATTTTCCTAGGCAGGGGAATTAAACCAGCTACAATTGAGAACTTTACTTACCCTGTATTTTCTTGTAATGGTCACTTATATCGTGCCAAGTTGCATCATGAGGTAGTCCTAGTTCAGCTACCGTACGTTGACGATTCTGCTCGCTATAGTGTTTGCTAATATCATCCCAGGTTGCGTCAGATGGCAACCCTAGTTCAGCAACCGTACGTTGACGATTCTGCTCGCTCTCGTATCTTTTAATGTCAACCCAGGTTGCGTCAGATGCTAACCCAAGCTCAGCAACTACTCGTTGACGTTCTAGTTCACTTTTATGGCGGTTAATATCGCTTATGGTTGCGTCAGATGGCAACCCAAGTTCAGCAACCGTGCGCTGACGATCCTGCTCATTACGATAATCAATTATATCGTGCCAAGTTGCGTCTGCAGGTAGTCCTAGTTCAGCAATCCTTCGTTGAAGACGTATCTCATCTCTAATCCTTTCAACAGGAAGCTTCATTTGCTTGGCGTGTCGTAGACGATTTATTTCATCCCAAGTTGCATCATTAGGTAACCTTAATTGTGCTGCGTTTAGTTGACGATCCTGTTCAATATAACGGTCATTAATAGCTCTCCAAGTTGCGTCAGATGCTAGTCCTAATTCAGTGACCTCTTGTTGACGACTTTGTTCAATTTGCTGTTTGTTTATATCACTAGAGGTCAAATCTGTAGTTAAGCCTAAATCAGCAATCTTCGGCTGGTCATTTTGTTCACTGAATCTATCAATCTCTCTGTACTCTGGACTATTTTGCACAAGAACCCCTTAGTTATTAGCTAATAGACAGTACAATAAAAACAATGTTGCGTCAACGACCGGCCATCATAGACGCCGTTAGTAGTCGCGTGCTTACTGTCCAGGTTCAGATAGATCAAGTACACTATCATTTGCTTAGAGCTAATATTCACCACAAAAAACAAAAAGAGCCCAGTCAATCTAAACTCTTAAAGTATTTTTAATGACCTTTTTCTATTGCTGAGCACGACTATTCCTAAATCCTATATTCATATAAGAGTTATTTCCTTACCTTTCTGACATGCAATAGCCCTATGTGTGTGATAGAGATACTATTTGGTCCACCTTGTGCGATAGCTAATCTAGCCTGACTATAGCACGCACTGATATTCGTTGTTCCATTAGTCGACGCTACAAATGCTAGTACTGCAAATCCAGCTACTAAAGCGCTAAAGCATATAAACTACCAAATTTTGATCATGAAAAAATTATATAAACATAATCATTTTGCTAAGAATATAGCGAAGCCGTCTAGAATTCGAATAATGTTGTAATAATTGGGTTTAGGCGTTATATGTTATTGCATTTGGGTGAAAATCGGAGTAATGATGAACTTAATCCTGTTTTACGGGATAAGGTGTGGAGAAAGTGGTGTGGAAAAAGGGTCGATCCGCCACAGTTTAGGGTTTTGAAAGGAGAAAGCTATGAAAAGCATACTCATGAGCGTGCTACTCATTGCCTTTGTTTCGACGGTTTCGTTTGGAGCAACGCACTCTTATTTTAACAAAAGTGTTAGTTTAACGGGGATAACTTTTTCCAGCGGTAGCGTGGATTTACAGATAACCCAAGTTTGTACTAACCAATGGTTCGATAATACGGTTACGGCGGCGACATTTAATAATGTTTACGACGGTTGTAAGTTCAACTTCGGATCGGGCTGGTACCCGGGCGAAGAGTCTTCGCAGACTTTGTACTTAAAGAACACATCAACTGACAACGTATCGTTAAACACAACCGTTCAACTTGCGAACTATTCGCAGGTTAATGGGCTAGGTAACGCCATGGAATTGCATATTTGGTGGAACGGTGATGCGACCGGCACCGGATGGCATCCTCTCAGTTACTACGCGAGTAATCCCGTGGAGCTAGTTAATATAGCTCAGGGACAAGCACCATACTTCACTTTTGATATGAAGATGGTTAACAATGCTGGCAACAGCTATGAAAATGGCAATGTCAGCTTTGACCTATACTTTGACGGTACGCAGCAGGTGCCACTGCCTTAGTTGGGTTTCTTTGTATGGAGGGTCGGATGCAAAATACGTCCGGCCCGCCTAACAAAGGTTGATAAGAAGGAGCCTTTGAGTGAAAAACAGTAAGATTATCAAGATTGTGCCGATTAGTATCGTGGTACTTGGGTCGTTGCTGTTTATGAGCCTAAGCTTGAATCTGTTTGGGTATCGACTGTATGTTGACGAATCGGGTTCTATGCAGCCAAAAATCCAAACCGGAAGTGTAGTCTTAGTTCATAAGAACTCCAATTATGCAGTCGGCAATATCGTGACTTATCAACTGCCGAAAAGTCAGAGTTCTGTCACTCACAGAATTATCAAGGCCGTTAATATTAATGGCGTTACTGAATATACTCTTAAGGGAGATGCTAACAATTCACCCGATGCCTTCCCGGTACCAAAGTCCATGATAATCGGGAAGGTTAATCATGTTATTCCTTACATTGGCTATGTGATTAGTTGGGTTAAGACTTTGCCCGGCTTGATTATTTTAGTCCTGATTCCGGCAGCCATCATCGTGTATCAGGAATTATCCAATATCAAAAAAGAGATTGCCAAGATTTACGCGGCTAGAAAGTTGGCTGTGGTTGTTGCCAAAGAAGCGGAAGAAGCCGTAGAGGAAGAAGAGAAGCGACTAGCAGGTTTTATTACTAAAATTAAATCTAAATGGCTTGCAAGCCGAAAAATAATAATTCTCTTCTTGTTGATCGGCATCAGTCTTATGACGGTTCACTTCACGTCATCGCTTATGTCTAGTAGCGTTAGTTTGACTAATGTCACTATTAGTTCTGGTACATATGACGTGGACAATGATAACTAGATAACTTTTCTTGTTAGTTGGCTTCTCGTGTCGTACGAACATCACCCAGGAAACGGTGCCGGTTACGGCCAGATAGACTAAGAAAAAATAATGCCTAAACGGGTTACAAACTAGAACTGGCCGCATTAGCTCCAACGCCTAGCATAATATGTAGTGCGGTAATTGGTGAAGAATCGGTATTGGTTTTCGTCAGATACCTATAAGTCCTTCGACTATGCGACTGCTTAGGGGTTACAGACCGATATGCTCAGTATAAATTAGGGTAGGTAATTAAAGCGTTTTTTCGATATTGATGGAAATAATATTGTAAATCTATCCCTCATAGAAAAGATGATGGGGAATTATTAGTTAAGGTACTGAAATATATTGGTGACTGACTTTATTATTAGGGTTAAGCAACTTTTAAACGATCGGCCGTGTTATTTAAACTAATAGTTGTTGCCTTGCGTAGTGCTAAGACATTCATGGTTCTGTGCCGCAGTCCTTATATGCGATGCAAGTTGATACCTATGTATTTTTAACGTTTTTATCCGTTCAACAGCTGCAGTCTCTAACGTAATCTTACCGTTTGACCAATCACATCTATTATTTGTATCAATATAAATATTAATGGTTTGCAGCTGATAAAAGTAGGATATAAAGAAACCCAGGAAGAGTAAACCAATCAAAAAAGTTATTAATAATTTCCAAAACCTTTTGAGGTAGTTCACAAAAATATACTATCATATAGTATTGCTTATGCTTGCCTACGCATCACGGCTTGAAGCCCTTCAGTAGTCACAAATGAGACAAATAAGGCGATCTCTATAAAAAAAACTGCAGAATGAAATTCTAGCTAATGAAACCGACACTAATAAGCTAATATTTAGGTTAGATCGATTATCCTATGCTAACTTATTCTAGGCGGTTGCTAGTAAGATCTTTCTCTAATGCTGAACCTACAAAATGTGTAGCGGATGCATTAGCCCGATGAACTTACGATTAAGCTTTAGAACAGTACTATCTAGCTGCTCTGTCCTGATAATCTAAATACATTGTGCCGATACGACCCATAGAAGGTGCAATTTCAGATGCTAGTTCTTTTCTCTCTAATGAGTCCAGCTTTATATTACGAGCTTCTCTTGATAACTCGCTGAGTGATAGGACTTGATCATCTTCTAGCCGGCTAATAGCAATAATGTATTTCTCAAGAGGAGTTATAAGCTTGCTTCGTAGCATAAAGGGGCTAGAAGTTCTCTCAGTAGAATCTACATGCCGAGCTGCTATATGACGTAAAATGGCTAGCTTTTTAGTACTATAGCCCAGTAAAGCTGGAAAAGCATTAACCAGTTCTTCTGCAGGGTTTTGCCATCGAAGCAGTCTAGCGCTACTACGCAAGAATAACATTTTTTCGCGTACTGATTCTGGGGCTAAGCTAATATCTGCCGGTGTAGCGTTAACCACACGGGCAGCGTCCAGACCAAGAGCCGTTAAGTTAGCCATTTTTCCGCGCACTGATTCTGGAGCATAACCAATAGCTGTTGGGAATGCGTTAACTACCTGAGCAGCGTCCAGACCTAGAGCAGTTAAGTTAGCCATCTTTTCGCGCACTGATTCTGGAGCTAATCCAATAGCTGCCTGTGAAGCGTTAACCACCCGAGCAGCGTTCAGGCCAAGAGAATGCATAACTCGCTGCGTACTTATAAATGTGTCTAACGGGGTAATAGTCGGGTAATTTGTCTGAAATTCTTTAATAAAGTCATCTGCTATCCCAACGAAGTTTAAAAAACTAATACGTGCTGAAACAACATCTAGCCATCTGTCTTGGTTGACCGATTTATAGAGTCGTAATGAACCGAGTTCAATCAATTCATTCAATGATTGTCGAAGTGCAGTGTCGCTTTGCCACGCAGAATCTACACCGTAAGAATCCAGCCAATCTTGATCTTTCGGTGTTAAAACAAGTAGATCTTGATTATCTTGTGATTCGGGACATAAAACCACCTCAGGATTAAGCGCTGTCATAAACTAACAATATAACAAAAGAGTAATAAAAGCAATACCTTGTACTGGTGACTATCCCATGAAAGCAAGTAAACGGCCACAGAGTTGTTGACGAATATCAAAAGCTGTGCGAGTTTTAAGTCATGGGAGTACCAAAAGGGCAAAGTGTACTGGAGAGATTCCACGAAACCCACCTAAAGAATATACCGAATGGTGGTCATGTTCCAGATGCAACTGTTTTAGTTGTCAGGCTTCAACCCGCCGTTGTAGCGGCGTGTAATCTACCTAGCCATCGAGTGTACATCAAGGCTCGTGCTTTGAAGCATATATATGAGAGGCATGAGGATGATTTTAGTTTCGTAACTAATAATATATGGTCTGCGCTCAAGCATCCAGCACAGGTATATAAGAATGTTGACGGCAAAACCGGGCACAGATTATTCGTTAGAGTTATGGATAATAATAAGCGGTTTGTTTGCGTCGTTGAAATAACTGAAGTGGCGCAAGCCAATCAGCCGGCGCTATTTATTACTACTGTATTTAGAAATGGCCGAGAAAATTATCTCAAGAAACGTGAACTTTTGTGGGCTAGACAAACCGAACTAATTAAAAAAATGTAGGCTTGTCTGGAGTCGGAAGGGCGGCAGACCTTCATCGTAATGCATTCGGTTTTGCAACCTAAGTGCATTCCGCAGTAGAGCCTTTCTGACTTTCAACTCCAAACAAACTTACATTTCTGATTCAATTGGTTTTTAAGGTGTAAGCGTTTTGTCTATTCAGACAAAGCACTTACCCCTTAATCTTAAAGCTAGTTAGACCATAAGTCAAGAGGCTTTGTCAAGTTTTTATTCAATTATAGATGTAATGTTATAATAATTACATGAGCAAGAAACTATTCAAAAGACTAATCAGACGTGCTTCCCGGCCTGTTCCAAAAGAATCGGCGCAATAGGCACGGCTCTGTAGTTATAGTAAAAACAAAACTGATTAACGTAGGATTGTAGGTACTTTGGGCTAACTGCATGATATGTGCCGTCTAAACTTCGTTTTAGCTGACTCCAAAAGCCCTCTATAGTGTTCGTATATGATGTGCCACGAACGTACTCTAGGGTTGAGTGATTAACTGTAGTGTGGTTGTATCCGCGCCTAGTTAAAGTCCTATAAGCACCGTACTCATCACTATTTATTAAACTGCTTGGCTCAACGTGCGCTTCTATTATCGGAATTAACACCCTAGCGCCTGTAGACTTTACGTGTTCTGCTTTAACACGACCACTTCGCTCAACTATGCCAAAGACAGGTTGTTTATCCTGAACGCTTTTCCCGCCTCTTTTACGACCACCTATATAAGTTTCATCAATTTCCACTATGTCAGATAACTTTTCATTTTCCTGCTCCATTAGAAGTCTTATCTGCTTGCACATACGCCAAGCGGTCTTGTAGGTAACGCCAAGTGAACGCTCGAGCTCTTTAGCGCTCACTCCATTCTTAGATACCGAAAATTGATAGATAGCATAAAACCAGTTCCAAAGGCTTGTTTCAGACTTTCTAAATATAGTGTCAGCTAGGGGATAGATATGCTTTCGGCAGTTAAGGCAAGCATAGGCTTTGCGACCAGTGATTTTATAGAACTTAGTATCTACTACCCCACACTTAGGGCAAGTAGTGCCGTATCTATTTTCAAGGACTGCTTTTAGGCAAGCGTCGTCGTCTGGATATTCCTCTTTGAAGTCCTTGAACGTGTATCTCATACCCTCAATATTAGCAAATAGAATACTTGCTGTCAAGGGAATTATGTAAGGTGTAGTTAGTGTACTAATGTTCATTATTTTTGACCATTTTTAAAGAGACTGCTAAAATAACAGTGAATAGACCCCTCAATACCGAAGGGGTTTTATTTATTTTTAGAGTTTATGGCCAGGCGGATAAGCCACCCCAATATCTATACCGTTGATATTAGGACTCACCCGCCAACCGTAATCGACATATAAAAAAAGACATGTCGATTGATAAACTCCTACCCAGTTCCTCAACACCACACATCTCTTTTTTGGTTGTAACGTATTTACAACCAGTATCATTCTACTCTGTTGCTCTCTCTGTTGCAACAAGTGCTACAATTAAGCTATGAGTGATAAGATTTCTCAATATGGTTCGACACAAGTAACCGTTAAGGAATGGCAGCAAAATGGTGACTTGTTATCTAAACAAGTAGAAACCTTGCTAGAGCTTGGGTGGCAACCATTAGGTGCACCTGTGGTAATTGCCAACGATATTGTTCAGTTTATGGTTAGATAAGTCGTTTACTTGCTTTCATGGGATAGTCGCCTTTGAGGCGAGTTGACAGGAGTG
>DAIEFN010000029.1 GCA_027325485.1 Candidatus Saccharimonadota bacterium | reverse complement strand
AGCGCTTGAAGGATCCGAAGCATAATCAGCACTTGAACCACTTGTCACTGAACCCAACGGAACACCAGAAGTAACAGAATTAAAATCAACTGCAAATGCTTGTTGTGCTACTGTTGTTGAAAAAACGGTGGTCAATAATAATTGCGTGATTAAATTAATTCTAGATTTCTTCATTGATGCCTCCTAATTAAAAAAAAGAATATGAGTGCATTCTGTAGAACTAATGTTAAAGTTTTGTTAAATAATTAATTTAAAACCTGAATTCAAATACGAAGTGCAACTTAATATAAGAGGTTAAGAGGCTGAGAATGGTTTAGTATCAAAGCTTCTTGACCTGGACAGTTAAGTTGCCATGACCTATAAACATCTCAGCCATACTGAACGATACCAGATTTATGCCCTTATGAAAGCAGGACTTACTATTTCTGGCATTGCCCTTAACTTGGGTAGGAGTAAATCTACCATTTCCCGGGAGATTAGCCGCAACTCTGGTCGTCGTGGTTATCGACCCCATCAAGCCTGTTTTAAGGCTGAGGAGCGGTCTCTGGGTAGTCGAAACGCTAAACAAGTGGATTCTTCTGTACTTAACCGTGCATTTGAGATGCTTATGGAAGAATGGAGCCCAGAACAAATTGCTGGGTGCTTGCCAATTAGCCATGAAACAGTCTACCGCCATGTTTATGCGGATAAAGATAAGGGTGGTACATTGGTAAAACACCTTAGAAGCCAAAAGAAGAGACGAAAACGCTATGCTAGTGGGCATCAAAGAAGGGGACAAATGCCCAATAGACGCTCTATTCATGATAGACCTATTGAGGTTAATGACAGGCTTGAGATTGGTCATTGGGAGGGAGATACTGTTATTGGTGCAGGTCACAAGCAAGCTATAGTCACATTGGTTGAGAGAAAAAGCGGTTTTGCTAGGATAGTTAAAGTTACCAAAAAGAGTGCTGAACAGGTCAGTAATGCTATGGTGCAAAGTCTTCAACCGATTGCCGAATTGGTCAAAACAATTACCCTGGATAATGGTAAAGAATTTACGGATCATCAAAGGGTTGACCGGGAGATAGGTAGCACTATTTACTTTGCGGATCCGTTTGCCAGTTGGCAAAGAGGAACCAATGAAAACTTCAATGGGCTACTAAGACAGTACATTCCTAAAAAGAGATCACTAGAGACAGTGACCGAAGATGAAATTAGAATGATTGAAAATAAATTAAACAACAGGCCTCGAAAGAGATTGGGGTTCAAAACACCGAATCAGGTGTTTCAGGAATCCTTAACCCGTGTTGCACTTCGTGTGTGAATCTAAGAATCTAAATAATTACTAATTAATAACTTTACTAAATCATATAGTGAGTTAGTGCTATTAATCTAACAATAAGTTTTCTAATCAAATGTTACATATTGTTAAATAGCCAATACAAATCCAATACAAAAAATCCAACACTAATGTAGTACGAAATTCTCAGGCCATATTGGTTTTGGAAGATCAATTTCACCCAGCATTTCCCGTAAGCTTATTTCTATCCCATTAGA
>DAIEFN010000028.1 GCA_027325485.1 Candidatus Saccharimonadota bacterium | reverse complement strand
CCTTGGAGCGCACTGCCAAGCAGTACTTTGCCACAGTCAGACGCTTATGCAACATCTACCATTGGTTCTAACGGCTACATATACAACATAGGCGGCTACAATGGTAGCTCTACCATAAACTCCGTTTACTACGCTCTCCTGCCTGGTACTTCAGTTGTAGCTAACGGTACCCTGACTGTTAATGCTGCTTGGAGCGCCAAGGGCACAGCTCTCTTCCAAGATGCCACTAACTCAACCTCCGCATTTAGTATTCAGAATGCCTCAGGCAATAATCTATTCAAAGTAGATACTATTAATAGTCGGGTTGGTATAGATAGCAGTGCTCCGGGGAACTTGTTGAGTATCGGTGCCTTAACGACAGTTGCTGGGACTTACCAGATAGCAGTGAGCACGGGAGGTACGACCAATAGTGGCATTGTGGTACAGACAGTTGCCAGTCAAAGCTCTGGTTATGTGTTTCAGGCACAAAGCAGTACAGGCGCAACGCTAGCAAGTATTGATTACCTTGGTAATCTTAGTGTTGCATCCGCTACCGTTAAAGGATTATTAACTGCAAACGCTCATATTGTTACTGGTAATGCTAGCGGCACGACTACGGCATTAGCACAAGCTGCCGCAGGTACATCAGCTACATGCGCAATTAGCGGGAACGACACCGCTGGGTCACTAACACTAGTTACGGGATCTGGCGCGTGGGCAAGTGGCGCTCAATGTATCGTTACGTTTAGTGCAAGTTATTCGAGCGCTCCGCACCCCGTATTTACACCAACAGATTCCGCTGCTGCTGCAGCATATATAGTAGGAGGAGTACAACCTTATCTAACCACAGCTACTAGCACCATGACCATTAACTTCACTAATGCGGATACGGCAACACACACATATACCTGGAACTATTTCAACTCGCAATAATAAGACCGCAACACTTTAGCCGTAAAGCTTAACTATTCCAAGAGCCAAAGTGTCTACGATGTGTTGAGTAAGTGCAATTGCATTGCCACTAAAATTAGCAGATAATAACCAGTAGCGGTTTTAAAGTGTTAAGTGGTTCTCCAAATACGGGGATAGTGTAACTCAAAAAAGACCGTTGAAAAGAAGACTAAACCAATTAAAAGTAGTGCTTAGTCTCTTAAAACTAAACCTAAACAAATATGCCTAGACCACATCAGGCTAAACGATTGCTCTTATCAAGCAATCGTTTGAGAACGATGCTTAAGCCCAGCGCTAGCATTGGTTTGCTGTTTATTGTCTTTGGCCTTTTCACTCTTGTTTTCACCCCAACTGTAAATGCAGTTGCAGCTAATAACACAATTAACTTTCAAGCTAGACTTGAACAAAATAGTGGCGCCATTGTAGCTGATGGATCATACAACGTAGAATTTAACCTCTACAATGTACCCACTGGTGGTACCTCTCTCTGGACTGAAGACAGGTTAGTCTCTGCCAGCAATGGTGTATCCGTCCATAACGGCTATCTCTCTGTCTCCCTTGGTTCTGTTACTCCCTTGCCAACACCAGCAACTCTAAACTGGAACCAACAACTCTATCTAGGTATGACAGTAAGAGGCACTGCCTCTTGTACTCCATTTTCAGCCTGTACCCCAGCTGACAGCGAGATGACCCCAAGACTACTGCTCACATCAGTACCTTATGCCTTCACCTCATCTCAACTCTCAACTCTCAATACTGCAACAGGCTTCAACTCAACTCTTTCTATCATCCAACCAACCGTTGGTAACCAGACCTTCCAGATCAATGATC
>DAIEFN010000027.1 GCA_027325485.1 Candidatus Saccharimonadota bacterium | reverse complement strand
GCGAGGCTGAGGTTTTGCATTAGGTGCGGGTGAAGAGGTCGAGAGTTTAAGCTCTATCATACCAAAATAGAGAATCCAGCGGCGAGGCTGGATTCTCTATTTTGGTGCGGGTGAAGAGACTCAAACTCTCGACCTCTTCCTTGGCAAGGAAGCGCTCTATCAACTGAGCTACACCCGCATACCTAGAAAAATTATAGGGAATAACGGGGTAAATTGCAAGACCTAGGGCTACTCCCATCAGGCGGTCGCTGCGCGTCTGGGAGGAATGCGCCAAAATAATAAACCCATCTTTCGATGAGTTTATTATTTTGGTGGACTCTCCCAGGGAAAACTGGAACTACATCTTTGCGGAACTTGAACACCTGTCCGATAAGTTAGAGCGACTTGGTATCGATATTATTAAAGAGGCGGACAATGTTTAACCGCTTTAACCTGGCTTCATCACAGCTCTATGACGAGAAGGCATTTTACGTAGCTTTCGTGCGTGATGTTCGCAAGGCACACGAGCGAGTGATTATTGAAAGTCCGTTCATTACCTTGCGACGCTTCGACACTCTCTATCCCCTTATACGGTCCTCTATTCGTCGAGGAGTACGTGTCGTCATTAACACACGTCACCCAGAGAGTCACGATGGAGCTATGCGGCAACAGGCTCTCTCTAGCATCGCAACCTTACAGTCTATAGGCGTAGAGGTGCTGTATACAAGCAATCTACACCGTAAATTAGCAATGATTGACAATGAGGTTTTGTGGGAAGGTAGTCTTAATATATTATCGCAATCCGACAGTTGCGAAATGATGCGACGAACTCGATCTAAAGATGTAGTAAGACAGATGATACGATTTACTAAATTATCGAGGTGGTATAATTAATAAAAGCTATGGATCATTACCAAATCACGCAGGAAGATATTGACGCAACTATTCGCTATATGAGAGCATTCTTTCCTGACAATCCAGAAAGAGCGTTATCAGAATATTGTTTAGCGTTCCTTGAGTCTCTGCAAGCCCGCGTTCAGTCTGGTTTTAGCGAACTATCAAAAGACCCGGCAAAATTTGAAGAACAAGTGTCTGTGTTCGAGGCCTCAATTAAAGAACAGTCTGCTTAGGCATCAATCATTTTCTCGGCTGGTTCGCTAGCTTCTTTTTGGTTTTTCTTCGGCTTCTCTTCTCCTCTTTTGAGTGGTTCTTGCTTTTTAGCAAACGACTCGCGTGACAACTTAATAGCTTGTTTAGCAATTTCTTGTCTACCATCGTTCTCTAGTAGCAGCGTCTGACCAGACAAAGGTTCTTGTGGTTGTATAGCAGATAACTTGGCGTAGAAATTGAAAGCTGGTAGGTTGCTGATTTCGCCTTGCTCGATGTATGGGCTAAACATTGGCAGCAGTGCTTGCTCATCACTTGGGTTGCCAGTTCTAAAGCTAATAACCGTTCCGACATTGGCAAGGATAATACCGACCATTTGTTGGTCTTTCTGCTGGCTTGTCGATTGCTCCGCCATAACCATGAACATCTTATACTTACGTGACTCAGAAAGCATTTGCACGAATGATGCAGTAGCAAAGTTCTGAAACTCGTCCACGTATAGGTAGAACTGTTTGCGGTCTTTTTGTGCGAGCCGTGCCCGACGAAGACTAGCGAGCTGAAGTTTTGCGAGTACAGTAATACCAAATAACTCTGAGGTGTCTTCACCTATTAAACCTTTTGAGAAGTTACATATCAGTATCTTGCCACTGTTAATGATGTCGTCGAAGTCGATTGTAGATTTTGGTTGCTCAAGAATCTGTTTTGCTGATGCCGAGAACAAGAAGCGACCAATCTTAGACGTAATACCAGCAGCCATTTTAACTTTCTGCATATCACCTGCCTTACCAAGCTCATTTTTCCAAAAGTTAACGAGATTTTTATCTTCAAGGTCTTTTAGCACCAACTTACGGTATTTCGTATCATTGAGCAGATCGAATACGGTAAATAACGTGGCATTTTCCACCGTCAGCGCCGTTTGTATTGTGTTACGGAGTACATATTCAATGCGGTGACCCCCAGTATCTTCTTCGCTAAATATCTTACGGAATACCGAGATAACTGACTCTGTAATAAGGTCTTTTTCTCGCAGTAGCTCGTTTCCCTCAAGATTTGGTGCTAACTCAAGGAGATTAAGCCCGATGGGATATTCAAGATCATCAGGGTTAAAGTAGACAACGTCTTTCAAGCGTTCTTTTG
>DAIEFN010000026.1 GCA_027325485.1 Candidatus Saccharimonadota bacterium | reverse complement strand
CTAAATGATAAAAATGGGAATTTACTACACGAAAGACTATTGATGCAAGAACTTGTTAACGACAGAATACAAGAAGCATCTACTCTTCAGGATACATTAGAAACACAAATCATGATTCACCGTCCTGATATTTGGGAAGAAATTCAAAAAGAACGGGAAGAAGCTAATGCAATGGGCCTTGATAAAATTGTTTATCAACCTGCTCCTGAAACAATGGAAGAATATCTTGAACTTGAAAAAATGTTCGATAACTTTGATGATTTTCAATTTGTTCCTGTTGATGAAGAGCCAACGCCAGAAGCTACATTCTTTAATGGCGTACCAATCGAAGATATTGGTGACGATTAACAATGGATAACATTACTGGTTTCGGTGGTAATGGCGACGAGATCGGTCTTGGTCTAAACCTCAATTCTAATGTTAGTGGTGTTAAAGATGATTTTAGCGCCATTGACCAAATATTACAACAAATGGTTAAGGACCAAGAAACACTTAATGGTATCCAAAATGACTCTTTCGATAAAGTAAAATCAATTACTCAAGAAGTTAAAGCTTCTGCTGAACAGGCTCAACAATTAATAAGTATTTTTAGAGCACTTCGTGGAGAACAAGAAGGTACTGTCCAAAGTGCAAAACAGTTAGCTTCAACATATCAGCAATTAAATAATGAGTTACAGAAAGCACAGCAAAATAAAACTAGGTTAGGCATAACATCTCCAAGTGTTGGGGTGCCGGGCTCTACGCCCCCTACAGGTAGCGTAGGACCGATTCCAGGAGTCCCAGTCACTCAAACTGGAGCTGGTGGTGGTGGCGGCATTAGGCCACCAAATACAAGTTCAACTGCTGGATTTGCCAAAGAACCTGATGATTTCTTCGGTGGAGGAGTACCTGCATCTGGGGGTGGATCTTCTGCTCAAGATATAAGTAGTTTTGATCCATCTGAATTAGATGATGCGGATCTAATGAAATTTGGAGACGTAGGTGGGGGGTCTAGTAGTAGTGGGACTGGTGGAGTTAGAAGGGCAACAAGATCGGCTGCTACCAATGAACATTATAAAACCATAGCTGACCTTTCTTTGGCCCTATTCCCGAAAGCAGGCTATTACAGAAATTTGCGTAGGGCTAGATGGTTAACCCGTAATGAGGGCGGTACAATCAACAAATTTATTGGTTCTAAAGTTGGTCAAAGAACCGGGCTAGCATTAAATAGACTTGGTGGTGGCCAAAACTTATTAGGACCTAAAGGTTACCAATTATTCCCATTTGCTCAAAATGAAAATGGAGATTATGTTGATACTGAAAATAATGTAGTTAATGGCAAATATGGTTTACAAAATTCTGCGGGTAAATTTTTACCTCAAGGTGGTCCTGGAGAAGAACAGCCAACGTGGGCTTGGGGTGGTACGGGTGAAATGCCTCCATTACCTCCAGAAAGTCTTGGAGCTCAAGCATTTAATCCTTGGAATCGTCCTAACTTAACTGCTACTGGTGAAGGTGCAGCAAAAATTGCTGGTGGCATAGCTGCAGCAAAATATGTAAAAGCTAGAGGAGGAGGCCTTTTCCGAGAAGGGCAGCTCTACACTGGACTCACTGGTGGTACTGGCATAGCAGGCGCATTAAAATATGACCTAGGTGCTCAAGTGACTAGTTGGTTTGGGCTTAATCCATTGGAATCATATGGGCAAGCCAAACAGATTAATATGCAGAACCTTGCATTAGGTTATCGTGGTAATTTATTAAATCAGGCTAACTCTTTTGGTAATCAGGCTCTCCAAAAATATGGAGTAGACCCTCAGACATCTATGCAGATGTTTGGACAAATGGTAATGCAGGCTGGCGTATCTTTAAGTGATCTTAACACATCCCTCTCAACATTGGCGCAAACTGCTAGTACGACTAATACTAGCTTTTCGCAATTACAACAAAACGTAATACAATACTCACAAATTGGTAGCAGCATTGGATTAACTGGCAACCAGAATGCCACATTTGCTACAGCTGCCGCTCAATTTGCTGCTGGACAACCTGGGTTAGGGGCAACTGGTGCTAACCCAGCGAATATTCTGGATAGTATGGTTGGTCAAGCATTAGTAGCCCAGCAGATGGGTACAAGTTATCTTGGGTTACCAGCTGCGGCACAGCAGCAAGGGGCTACTGGTGTATTGAGTGGTGAAATATCAGTTAATGAAGGTCTAGTGAATAGAGTTGGCCTTAACAAAAGTAACTATCAAAATAGTAGTGCTTTACTAGGTTCATATCAGAAATTTAAGTTATTAATGAGCACAATACCAGGAATGCAAAAAGAAGCAAACATGTCATATCCTAATTATGTTAAGTATATAGGTGACATGTTTAGTGGCAAACAATCAACTCAACTTCACAAGACACTTCAATCTAGCTTTTCTCAAGCCCTTGGTCAAAAAGCAGGAGAAAGTCCTAGCCAAGCAATCGCTGGTGCTTTACAACCTATTTATGCAGGGCGTCAGTTAATTTCACAAAGCGGGATTACTAGTGAAATGCAAAAAATTGACCGTCAACAGAAATGGAAGAGCATTGGTGTAATGGCTGGTGGTAAATTCATGACTATTCCACAAATAGATCAACTCCCCTACGCTCAACGAGCAGCACTAGAATCGAAGATTGCCACTGGAGAAGTTTCTCTTTCCCACATAAATCAACATGGTAAATTAAT
>DAIEFN010000025.1 GCA_027325485.1 Candidatus Saccharimonadota bacterium | reverse complement strand
AAACTTGGGAAGAGTATTTAAAAGACCAAGGACAAACTGAGGCTGACTTTACCACTTTCATTCATACGCAAGCCGAACAAAGAGTGAAGGCAGGCTTGGTGCTAGGCGAGATTGCCTCACTTGAGAAAATTACTACCGAACCAAAAGAAGTTGATGAGCGAGTTGCGGCCTTAAAACTGCAATACGCCAATGATCAAGCAATGCAAAAAGAATTGGATAAGGAACAAAACAAAGCTGATCTAAAAAACCGGATTATGGTTGAGAAGACGATTCAGCGCTTAATTCAGCTTAATAGCTAAGCTTCTAAGGAATAAGTTAAAACTCTTCGAAATTAGGTGGCGCTATCTGCTCTGCGTTCTGTCTCAGCTTCGTTGCTTCACTAAAAGCACCAGAAGCAGCCTTAAAGGCTAAGCCACCAAGTACTAAAGCAAATACACCGGAGGCATTAGTTAGACCGGACTCATAGATGTGCACGATGGCATTAGCTTCAAATAAGCCACCAGCGGTTAACGAAAGTGCGCCCATTTTCAAGAAATTAGATTCATTCCAGAGTTCAGGGGAGTGGATTGGGCTATTCTCGTCGTAGTTCATGTTCTTAAATAGAGTTTTCTAAAATTAAAGCTGATCTGTATGATTCGGGTTTGTAAAGTTTAATTCGCGCTGTTCAAGTTTAGTATCATGTTCTTCTAGCCGATCTTGCCTAAGTATGCCGATACTTGTTGCAACTGAGGCTACAATACCTAATTTCGCAAGATTGAGGCCTTCGCTTAGATTAGAGCCGATTTCGTAGACGGCGCCAAGAATTAAACTGCCTGCAGCTATGCCACCAGCAAAATTAAAAATTCGGGTATTACGGAGGCTATTATGAATTTTTGAATGATCTTGTTCCAGACGCTTACGAGTTTCCGCTAAGTTGTGTTCACGATTCATCTCAATAGGGTGTACGTGCATGTAGTTTTCTGAGTGATCTGAATGATCCATATGTCACCTTTCATTAAGTAAGAGCATAGATTATAACATAAGCATAAGCCTGTCAAGTATTTAATATCTAATTTTGTTAAATTTAGCGATGCGTCATTTTAGATAAATCTCCTAAGAGCTTAGCACTTAGGCTATAGTTGAGATAACTATTTCTAAGTAATCTATATGCTGCTTAAGAGACAATACACGAAACATCATCACCAGGGAGGATATCAATTGTGGTTTGTGCTTGGTGTATTAGTGTTAATTATATTTAGTCTTGGCGCCTGGCAATTCGTTGGTTTTAAAGCACTAAACTTAAAAGCAAAAACTAATAACTTGAACCAGAATATCCCTGCTTACGTTAGCGTCAACGGTAGCTATCTGTTCAGTGGCACGATTGTACTGAGTCGGGGGGTTGAAAGCTACGCGAACGGCAATTACGCTCAACCCTTTAGCGGCATGGGCTCGCTTGGTAATTATGATGCTCGAGTCGGTGATTTAGAGTGTCCCGTGACGACAAACTATGATAGTTACGCCAATGAGGTTAATAACTTAGTTTTCAATTGTTCGCCTAACTGGTTGCCGTACCTTTTGAAATACTACCCAATTATCAATCTATCGAGCAACCATCTTTATAATGAAGGCGTTAGTGGCTTTAATGAAACCGTGTCGCGACTTAATAGCGCTGGTTTTCAGACAGTAGGCAACTATAACCCCCACATTCAACCAGATGACTGTACAAGCGTCGTCTTGCCAGTGCATGCTGTCATGTCTAGCGGGCAGTCAGTTGGCGCCTTCTTACCCGTCGCTTTCTGTTCTTATAATTATAAGTATCTATTTTCTCCCGCCCCGGGAGAGATTGATAGTATTGCAAAATGGTCAAGAATTATGCCGGTTATTGCTCTCTTAAATGAAGGCCCTGAATACTCGCATACGGCTAGCAGCGAGACGGTAGCAATTGCACACCAAATGGTTGATGAAGGCGCCTCGTTAGTGGTCGGCAATGGGACGCATTGGGTACAGAATACAGAGGTCTATAAAGGTAAGTTAATTGCTTACTCGCTAGGAAATTTTATTTTCGATCAACTTGATTACGATGGCAGAATTGCGCTTAATCTTAAAATGAACCTAAATCTCAAATACTCAACTAATGTAGCCAACTGGCTATACATCGGACGGCTCTGTCATAGAAACACAACGCAATGTTTAAGCCTCGCTCAAGCGCGTCACTTAAGTAAGCTCTACCCAAGCTTTAGCTATGCTCCAATCGGCAGTTATGGTGGCTACCTTCAGATTGCGACCCGCGCAACAGCTCAACAGCAGGCCGATATAGAAAAAATTGCTAACTGGTCAACGACTGCGCAACAACTAACTCAACAACCCTAGTTAAGCACCTAGTCCTCTATTAAGCTAACTTTTTCTTCACAGAGAACTTCAAGACACATTCCAGCTACACGTTTCAGTAAAGGGTCGTTAGTATTTTCTGTACCAAGGATATCTAAAATATGATCAACTGAATCAACCAGCGGTAGTGATTCAACGTCATAAACTAGACCGCGAATTTTATTAATCTGAAGCTCGCTGGCGTTTGCGATATCGTTATCGCTACTTAAGCGCTCACTTAATCGAGATTGTTGCCATTCAGATAGCATTAAATTTCCTTTCTATATTTATTTGCTTAAGATAACTAGTTTATAACTTATATAACTATTGAAGCTCAAAATCAATAATAGAGCTAGTGTCGATTTCAATTCCTTTACTTATCGCTAATTAGCACTCTTGACTAATGAGTGCCAGAACACTAATATAAATTACATATGAATTTAAACTATGACGACATTAAA
>DAIEFN010000024.1 GCA_027325485.1 Candidatus Saccharimonadota bacterium | reverse complement strand
TCTTGTACACACCGCCCGTCAAACCATGAAAGTCACCAACACCCGAAGTCCGATTCGTCGGCCTAAGGTGGGGGGGATGATTGGGGTTAAGTCGTAACAAGGTATCCGTACCGGAAGGTGCGGATGGATTACCTCCTTTCTAGGGAGAGTTATGCCAGCAATACGAGTAATCTATTGCTGAAGCTAGGTCGGTCTTTTTGTTGTGTTGAGCTTACATAACAATATATGTCCTTCGGGACAAAGACTAAGTTCGAAAAAATCTCGACGTAGACTTGACGATGATTGCACAACTAAATTGTTAAAATAGAGGATCCTCTAGCGAAAGCTGGGGGATTTTTTTATTTGAGTGGGCTTAGACTATAAACCCTTGCGATAAGAGGCCAATTGATATAGAATGGTTTAAGTTCACGGTTGATATGGAGCAATAGATCAGTTGCCAAAGCGCTTGCGCCGAACAATTGATAATAAGTAAACTCTAGCCTCACTGGTATAGAGTAGCGCCATAGATTAGGTGAACTAGTACATGTCTTGATATGGGGCAATAGCTCAGTTGGCTAGAGCACCTGCTTTGCAAGCAGGGGGTCCAGGGTTCGAGTCCCTGTTGCTCCACCAAGAACTAATAAGACAAACCTACGGTTTTTCTCACGCGCGGTAGGACGGAGTAAATCCGTCCGGACCGGCTGCACTTTTCTCATATGGGGTGAACCAGGCGAAAGTCTGGATCACTCCACCAAGAATTGATTTACAATTAAAGCATTTTCTAAATTGTGGGCGACTAGCTCAGCTGGCAGCCGCGCGTCACTGCAAACGCCTGCCGAAATAATTGAGGAAATTTAACAATTTATTATTTTTTAATTTGTGGGCGACTAGCTCAGCTGGTTAGAGCGCGTCACTGATAATGACGAGGTCGGAGGTTCAAGTCCCTCGTCGCCCACCAGATTAAAAAATAATATAGCTCGTTTTATCAGGCTTTAGCCTGAGATAATGACGAGGTCGGAGGTTCAAGTCCCTCGTCGCCCACCATTTAGAAGATGCTTTTTTGTTTGGGTTTATATCTAATTGGGCTATCATATATATTATGGATGAAGATTATTTCGTGCAGGCAGCTCAGGTTGCAGCGCAGGCTACTTGTCATCGGGCGCACTGTGGATCGGTAATTGTTTCAACTGACGGTAAAGTAATTGGTCGCGGATTTAATGCTCCGCCGCTAGGTGATGAGTCGCAGCGTACGTGCGATGTTGAATATCACAGCGATAAGAAGCCAAAATCTGATAAGACATGTTGCGTTCATGCCGAATGGAACGCAATACTAAATGCGCTGCGTGACTACCCCGATAAAGTTGTCGGTTCGACGTTGTATTTTATGCGGATAAATGAGCTTGGTGAATTTACGGAAGCTGGGGATCCATACTGTACAGTTTGTAGCCGTTTAGCTCTGCAAAGCGGTATAAAATATTTTGGGTTATGGAACGGAGGTCCTCAAATGTTTGATACGGCGTCTTATAACCTAAAATCATATAACTTTTTCGCATAAAAACCCTTGCAAAAAGCCATTTTGGCGAGTATAGTAATTAGGAGTTAAGCGAATGTTCATTATGAACCTCTGGCGATACGCAGTAAAAAGTGCATCGTAAGAGGTTCTCTTTATTGCAAAAAATACATCAGTAACCACTGTTCGTCTGCGAGGCTAAGTGGTACAATCGGAAGGCTTGAGTTCAGATCATGTACATCGTAATCGATGTGTGTAAATGTGACCTCAAGGTGTGAGACACAAGAATTTTAACAATTTGGATGTAAGAAAAAATTTTTTAAAGATTGACGGCAGTAATTGATAACAATGGTTGTTAGCAATTACTAGTTAAGTCAATGCATAAAAAGGTACTCAAGAGCACACAATGAATGCCTAGACGTATAATACCGATGAAGGACGTGGAAGACTGCGAAAAGTCTCGGGGAGCTGTCAACAAGCTTTGATCCGGGAATATCCGAATGGGGAAACCCAATACGAGTCATGTCGTATTATCTGCTTCTGAATATATAGGAAGTTTGACGGGAACCGACTGAACTGAAACATCTTAGTAGGTCGAGGAATAGAAAATAAATAATGATTTCCGGAGTAGTGGCGAGCGAAACGGAATCAGCCCAAACCTTTTACATTTTTGCCTGGTAATTTATTACTGGGTAAATAAGTTTTCAGACGAATATGTATAAGGGGTTGTGAGATTACACAAGACCAAGTCAGAGAGCTGAAATTTATTTCAGTCATCTGATTTGCGATCACGAACTGAAAATAGTGAGTAAGGTAAGAAAATAATGTAGTTAGCGGAATGGTTTGAATGACCAACCAGAGAGCGTGAAAGTCGCGTATGTTAAAACTACATTGACCTTATATGTGTTTTCTCGAGTAGGACGGGGCACGAGAAACCCTGTTTGAATCCGGCAGGACCACCTGCCAAGGCTAAATATATTATGCGATCGATAGTGAACTAGTACCGCGAGGGAAAGGTGAAAAGAACCCCGGGAGGGGAGTGAAATAGATCCTGAAATTGTGTGCTTACAAGGAGTCGGAGCGGATTTATTCCGTGACGGCGTGCTTTTTGTAGAACGATCCAGCGAGTTAATTTCTGATGCAAGGTTAAGTCAAGTGACGGAGCCACAGTGAAAGCGAGCCTGAATAGGGCGAATAAGTATCAGGAATTAGACCCGAAACCGGGTGACCTAACCATGGGCAGGTTGAAGCTACTGTAATAGGTAGTGAAGGACCGAACCGTCGTACGCAGCAAAGTGCTCGGATGACCTGTGGTTAGAGGTGAAATGCCAATCGAACTCGGAGATAGCTGGTTCT
>DAIEFN010000023.1 GCA_027325485.1 Candidatus Saccharimonadota bacterium | reverse complement strand
CCGCTTGAATTAAGTGCGTCTTACCAATACCAACACCGCCATAAAGCAGCAAGGGGTTATATTTAGCGCCTGGGTTAGTAGCAATTGATTGACAGGCGGCGAAAGCTAACTCGTTAGAAGAGCCAACTATAAAATCATCAAAAGAATAGCGATCATTTAAGCCCTGTCGATAAGAATGATTAATGGCGCTTGTCACCCTTGGCTGAGTCGATAAAACAGCGGTTTGTGTATTGTGTTGGCTTAGGATTGGTTCAGGATCTTCTCTATGAGTGGTGTCCATGGTGACAATCTTATATTCAATCCGTTCAGGTGTTACACCGTTGCGTTTAAGGGTATCGCTGACAATACCAGCAAACTTATTCTCAAGCTGCTGCTTAATAAAGATATTCGGCACACCAATGATAACCAGTTCATCACTGTGCTGCACCAACCTAGTGTTCTTAAACCAGGTGATGTAGTTGCCACGGGAAACCGAAAGTTCAATCTCCCCCAAAACTGCCTGCCAAAGAGGACTGCTCATTTATCCCTTTTTTAAAATCTCTGTTCTCGCCTTGTCGCATTAGTTTAGCGCCAAAACCGGCTGTTTTCCACATATTCAATGTTAATTCAGCTGGCTTACTAATACATTCTACTAAACTGAGGCGGGTTTATGCACATGCGGTTTGCTCATCTATAAAACTGTGGAATAGAGTTTGTGATAAGTGGAAAACTTGTTAAGATTAGTGGGCTAAACATTGTTATTTTCACTAATATTAAGGAAATTTAAAATGCCTAAACGAACTCACCAACCTAAAAAACGCCAGCGTGCTAAAGAGCATGGCTTTCTAAAGCGGATGTCCAGCAAAGACGGCCGTAATGTCTTGGCCCGTCGACGCAACAAGGGTCGCACCAAACTATCAGCGTAAGATTCATTCATGCTTAGTTCTACCAGGCGTTTTCATGGCTACAGCTCACTCAACTGGGCCTATCGTCACGGCGACAGCATTCGTGATCAGCAAATATCTTTAAAGTACGCCCTAAATACTCGTCGCCAAACCTACCGAGCGGCAGTGGTTGTCTCACGTAAAGTTAGCCGTTTGGCGGTTGTTCGTAATCGTATCCGCAGAAGGGTTTATGAGGCTATCCGGGCGCACGAAAAGAGTATAAACGGTAGCTTTGATTTAATATTTAACGTCTATAGCGCGGACGTTGCGACGCTTTCTAATCTTGAAATAAACAACCTAATTACGTCTCTACTAAAGCGCGCTAAGGTAATTTAGATATTCAGGGGTTAAAAGCAACCCATTTTGAGGGTTTAATCTGGTATAGTTTAGTAAGGAAGAGTTAAGCAAAACCAGCAAATTTATGTTTACCACTATCATAGTCAAACCGCTATTTAACCTACTAGTTAGTATCTATGCCCTTATTCCAGGACATAACTTCGGTCTAGCTATTATTATCTTCACCATTTTGGTGCGCTTAATCATGTGGCCATTGGTCAGGAAACAGCTGCGTCAAGCCAAGGTAATGCGCGATCTTCAACCTGAGCTGAAGAAGATTAAAAAGACGGCCGCTGGCGATCGTCAAAAAGAATCAGCCATGTTAATGGAGCTATATAAGGAACGTGGCGTAAACCCAATTGGCTCAATTGGGATACTAATCCCTCAGTTCATTATTCTTTTTGGTCTTTACGACGCCTTAAGACAGGTTGCATCTAACCCTAGATCCCTAGTCACGCTCTCCTATAGTGGCATCCATCATTTGTCTTGGATGCAAACCATCTCAACCGACATCCATCGTTTCGATGACACCTTATTTGGCTTCGTTAACCTCTCTAAGAGTGCAACCGGCCACGGTGCTATTTACTGGCCGGCCATGATTATAGTCCTAGCCAGTGCGATCGCTCAGTATTACCAGAGCAAGCAGTTAATGCCTACCGCCAAAGACTCTAAGAAGTTACGCGACATTTTAAAAGAGGCTGGACAAAGTGGCTCAAAGGCCGACCAGTCAGAGATTAGTGCCGCCGTCACTAAAAATACTCGTTTTCTACTGCCAGTTATGATCTTCCTAGTAACTGTCAACTTGCCAGCAGCCCTTAGCTTGTATTGGTTAACCGGTGGTGTTGTCGCCTTTCTCCAACAATGGCTAATCTTGCGTCGTGATGAAAGAGAGCTTGAGGCGATTGCTGATACCTCTAGCAAAGATCTAGCTAAAATACCTGAAGGCGAAGTTATTGTTGAGCCCGAAGTTCCCGAAATAGAAGCTAAAAAACCAACCCCTAAAGCTAAGCCTAAGAAGAAGCGGAAGAAGAGATGAACGAGCAAATGGATGCAGCCATCCGCTTTGGCAAGAAATATCTTGAAGACCTGCTCTCCTTTTTCGGCCTCAATACTGATGTGCACGCCACGAGTGACGATGAAGTAATCCAACTCAACGTACCAAGTACCCACCTAAACGGCTTCTTAATTGGTCAAGGTGGTGAGAACATGCGCTCCCTGCAGTATTTAACCTCAACTGCACTTAAGAACAATGGACACGAATACTCAAGAGTTAATGTTGACATCGCTGATTACAAGAAACAACGTGCTGATCGACTTCGAGAAAAGGCTGAAGATTGGGTTAAGAAAGTTAAAGACAGCAAGCAACCGCTTGAACTTGAACCAATGAATGCTGCTGATAGGCGAGTGGTGCACCAATTAGCCAGTGAGTATGGTCTAGCTAGCGAATCGGCCGGCTTTGGCCGTGAGCGCCATATTGTCTTAAGTGCTAACGAAGCTAAATAGCTTTTTATAAGACTGCGTTATAGACGGCAAGAGTCTCTTCTGCGGTTCTCTGCCAGGAGTACTTGCTAACTTGCTGATGTCCCAAGCTAATTAACTTAGCGCGCAGTTT
>DAIEFN010000022.1:0-2500 GCA_027325485.1 Candidatus Saccharimonadota bacterium | reverse complement strand
ATACCTTGCGGCATTAACCTCTCCTTTTAACCTTCCGGCACCGGGCAGGCGTCAGTCCCTATACTTCGTCTTGCGACTTTGCAGAGACCTGTGTTTTTATTAAACAGTCGCTACCGCCATTTCATTGAAGCCTATTAAAGCTTATTGAGTAAATCATTCACTATAATAGGCACACCTTATCCCGAAGTTACGGTGTCAATTTGCCGAGTTCCTTAACCAGAGTTATCTCAAGCGCCTTAGGATACTCTCCCAGTCTACCTGTGTCGGTTTGCGGTACGATTACAATATTAACTCGCTACGAGGATTTTCTTGGCAGCATGGAGTCAGTCGGTTTACGAGACTTTCGCCTCTCCTATTCGCATCTCGAACTTTAAGATACCCGGATTTTCCTAAGTATCATTCTACATGCTTAAACCTGCTATTCCGTCAGCAGGACGACCTATCCTTCTGCGTCCCCCCTTCACTGGTGACGCTAATATTGTAGTACGGGAATATTAACCCGTTTCCCATTATCTACGCCTTTCGGCCTCAACTTAGGGATCGACTAACCCTGAGAGGATTAACCTTGCTCAGGAAACCTTAGACTTACGGCGAATATGTTTTTCACATATTTTCTCGCTACTTATGTCAGCATACTCACTTCCGATTCCTCCAGCAGTTCTTTCGATCTACCTTCAGCGGTTGTCGGAATGCTCCTCTACCCCATGTATTTACATACATAGTCGCAGCTTCGGTATCATGCTTAGCCCCGGTACATTTTAGGCGCGGATTCACTTGACCAGTGAGCTATTACGCTTTCTTTTAAGGATGGCTGCTTCTAAGCCAACCTCCTGGTTGTCAATGCGCTTCCACATCCTTTTCCACTTAGCATGAATTTTGGGACCTTAGCTGGCGATCTGGGTTGTTTCCCTTTTGACCATAGAAGTTATCTCCTACAGTCTGACTCCCGTAATTCCATAACCGGTATTCGGAGTTTGATTGAGTTTGGTAGTCCGGTAAGACCCCTAGCTCATCCAGTGCTCTACCCCCGGTTACTAATTTACGAGGCTATACCTAAATATATTTCGAGGAGAACCAGCTATCTCCAAGTTTGATTGGCCTTTCACCCCCATCCACAGTTCATCACCTAACTTTTCAACGTTAGTGTGTTCGGACCTTCACAGGATTTTACTCCTGCTTCATCCTGACCATGGATAGATCACTTGGCTTCGGGTCTATTACGTATAACTAATTCGCCCTATTAAGACTCGCTTTCGCTTCGGCTCCACCATTAACGGCTTAACCTTGCTATACATAATAACTCGCTGACTCATTATGCAAAAGGCACGCAGTCGCTCTGTTTATTATTACTAATAAACATAGAGCTTCTACTGATTGTAGACATATGGTTTCAGATACTATTTCATTCCCCTCTCGGGGTGCTTTTCACCTTTCCCTCACGGTACTAGTTCACTATCGGTCATCCGGTAATATTTAGCCTTCGGAGATGGTCCTCCGTAATTCCTGCAAAATTTCACGTGTTCCGCAGTACTTGAGAATATCTTGTGAAGATTAATTCGTTTCGTTTACGGGATTATCACCCTCTATGATCAACCTTTCCAGATTGTTCAACTACAAATTAATTTTGTAACTTCATCGAGCCTCTGTAAAGCTCGTAAAGACATCTCACAACCCCTTGCATAAAACGCTTACAGGCTATAATTATACAAGGTTTAGGCTATTTCCTTTTCGCTCGCCGCTACTAAGGAAATCACATTTGTTTTCTTTTCCTGAGGGTACTTAGATGTTTCAGTTCCCCTCGTTCGCCTTTATCTTCTATGAATTTAAAGATAAATACCGAAATTTTATTTCGGTGGGTTTTCCCATTCAGAAATCACTGGATCATAGCTTGTTAGGCAGCTCCCCAATGCTTATCGCAGCTAACCGCGTCTTTCATCGCTTCCGGATACCAAGGCATCCACCATACGCCCTTAGTAACTTAATCTATATTAAAACATTCGCCTGATCCTAATTACTAATTGCTTAATTTCACATTCAATTTTCAAAGAGCAAATAAAAAAATTTAACCGGTATTCATTTAACGTTATAAATGAATTGATGGTGGAGGTGAACGGAATCGAACCGATGGCCTCCTGCGTGCAAAGCAGGCGCTCTGCCATCTGAGCTACACCCCCGAATTACAAGCCATAACAGCTAATGGTGGGCCTATCTGGACTCGAACCAGAGACCTCACGCTTATCAGGCGTGTGCTCTAACCACCTGAGCTATAGGCCCATAAGCCTAATAACCGGTATTTCAAAACTAAACAGCACGCTTAATATTTTACTCCCTTAAAAGGAGGTGATCCAGCCGCAGGTTCCCCTACAGCTACCTTGTTACGACTTCACCCCAATTACCGGCAACACCTTAAGCGTTAGCCTCTCTTGCGAGTTAGCATCACGATTTCTAGTATTGCAGACTTTCGTGGTGTGACGGGCGGTGTGTACAAGGCCCGGGAACG
>DAIEFN010000021.1 GCA_027325485.1 Candidatus Saccharimonadota bacterium | reverse complement strand
TTCAAAAGCAGCGTTGCCTATTCCAATTGCTGGCCAGCAAGTTGTATCAAACGTTAACCGTATCTTAAGTGTCTTCATGGGGGGTAGTATTGGGAAGGCTATAATTTGCAAAGGCGCGACAAACAGCATAGTTAGTGGCTTGCTAGGGATTGGCCAAGTTGCTCTTGGTGGTTTTAGTTTTGGCCTTACTCAAGTACTTATTGGTGGCGCGACAATAGGCCTTCAGGAAGTTTTGCAGCATCAAGTTGTGCCCCAAATAGTTAAATACTTTACGCCGATTGCCGTAGATGGACTTGAAAATTCAGTACAGTGGATGAACAACGCTGATGCTGGTGCTAATTTAGCTAGCAATATGTTTGCACAGCGACTTGGTGGAAGCCCTTTGTCTGGCGCATCAGTAGCGACACTTAATAGCGAGGGTGCCAATCTTCAGTCAATTAGCCAGTCACAACAATCATTCTTCGCTAGGACATTTTCTTTTACCAACCCAGACTCTTTGTTTTCGAGACTAATAGTTAATCTGCCCCTTTCTCGTTTGGGAATGATCAGTTCAGTCTTTAAAACGATCATCGATGCGCCTATTTATTTATTCCACGACCTTGGAAGTTTAATTAGTGGTCCAAAAGTATTTGCCGCAACTCAAGCAACGAACCCGGGCCAGCCATACGATATTGTGCAGTACGGGTTTAACGACAGCGAGATTAATAAATATGATCCCATTAATAATGAACACTATCTATTGCATACGACAATCACGTATGTAGATAGGAATAAAGTCGCCCACACCGGTATACTCATAAACCTGCTAGGTAATCCAAACGATTTCCCAAGAGCAAATCCTGACCCAAGCACTAACGATATATTCCATTGTTTTGCACCAACTAAGCCAGTTTTAATTGGTTTTGAGGACGAAACTGGCCCAGATCAGTACTGTGGCACATTAGGTAATATAAATAGCACTATGCAGTCGGTTCCGATTGGTGTCAGTCAGATTGCTTTATCTTTCTGCAATCAACTGGCGCCTTCACATCCTAGATGCTTGGGCAAGATGGAACAGACTTTAAGTAGTGGCTACCCTGACCTTATTGGACATTTCAGGCAATACGTTCTCGATGATGAGATAACTGGATACTATACCAGCCTAATGAAAATCAAATGAAAAGAGTTTTTTTTCTCGTTTTTGCAATATTAACTAACGCCATTCTATTAGGTCAGGCTTCGGCGCTATCGACAAACGACTGGAATTCAATCCTTAATAACAGCATCTACTTTAATGGCCAGCAACAAACTTGTACGTCATCGATCGTTAATAACGGTTCAGTGGCTGCGATTGATACTTCTAAGGCAGCGTGGACAAGCAATTCGCAGTCGCCATATTACCTAGAGCAATATGTGGTCAATATTTTGCAGGATATTGCTCAGACGTTAGGTGTACCGCAAAGCAACACTGTTACGCAAGAGCATGTCGTCGCAATGATAGCCTGGGCTTGGGGTGAGGGAGGAAACAGTGGCATTAACGGTAACAATGAAGCCTTTAATGTTTGGAATACGAGCATCAGCGACCCCTCGTTAGTAGCCGGTGGGAATAATTCTGGAAGTTTTAAATCTTTTAAATCATTTGATGCGGGGGTTGAGGCTAATACTTTATCGATGTTAGGTTCATACCAAAGCCGAATTGGCGCGGTTTTAAGTAATCCTAATACTACAGCTGAACAAGTTTTAACAACTATCGCAGACTATAATTTATATCCTGGAAATTTAGGTTGGACATCAGGATCGTCAACTGGCTACCTAACCAGTCTCTTAACTATACTGACACAAACAAGGCAAGACTATTCCCAGATGGCAACTGCAGAAATAGGTCCAGGAAAAACCTTTTCCGATCATGTGTCTGGTAGTTTATTGCAGTTTACGGGCGGGACATCTAACGCCACGCTTGAATCACAAAACATAGCTGGTGGTTGTTTTAGTTCAAACATTTCCGCGGCCTGTAAAAACAGCAGTGGGGTAGTGACCGGAAATGCAGCTATTTTGTGCGCAGCCGAAGAATATAACAACATTTACTACTTTTGGGGCGGGGGTCATGAATCATACTCCGCATTCCGATCAGCGTGTCCCCTAAGTAGCTTATCTAGTGCGGCCGATACCAGTACGGCATCTAATCCGGGTCCCTGCGCAACAGACTGTAGTGGTCTAGTTTCGGTCGCCTTAAATCAAGCATTTAATACGAGCACTTATTCTATGACAGTAAGTGGCGCGGGTGTTATGGAGGGGAGTGGTGCTCAGTATTGGCAAAAACTACCATCAATATATGACGCTACGACCGGTGATATAGTTACATTAGCGGATGGTCAAGGTCATGTTGAAATTGTGGACTATATAAGCGGTAGCATGATTTATACTTTCGGTTCACACGAAACGGGATCTAAAACCAGCGAAATTAGCTCACCCGTCAGTTATTGGACTGGGGGTGCTTATAGATGGGTTGGTCCGCAATGACAAAAAAACAATTATTAGCACTACTTGTTATTTTAATTTTATTTCTAGTCGGTTTGCATTTCGTCCGCCTTTTGATACTTGGTGATGTTAATGTTCCTTCGTTTAAGCCAACACCCGAAGAGGCCTCAATATCCGCCATGTTACAGAAATCTGGCTCTCCGGTTAAAGATTTTGATGTCACAAAAGACGTATTAGTGAGTCCAGGATGGCATGTAGTTTGGATAAGACCAGTGGGTAGTTATGCTGACCTTGGGGTTGTGGTTGTTAAGGATGTTGGCGGCATCTATACGGTTGAGTTAGGTCCCGGAAATCAGTTTTTCCAAGCTTCAATTCAACAGCTTCCGCCTTCCGTACAGTACTATTTGTATACTCAAAACTTAGTGCATGCTGGGGTTAATTAATCATGAGGAATAATATCGTTGCAGCATTCATCGTTTTTGTCGCTTTGCTTGTAATGTCCCAAGTTTATTCTGATTTTAAGACGTTATCTGACACTAAGGTAGTGACTATATCGACAAATGATCCAAACTCAGTAATCTCCGTGGTCGATCATAGTAGGCAAGCAGTTGTAGGAAAAGGCGGGGCTAAAACACGCCTACCAAAAAGTAGTTATGTTGTGATCGCAGTGGATGGTAGTAAAGAAGCGTCTAGGACGGTATCGGTTACGAATTCAAGCCCATTAAGTTTCCACCTCGACTTAACACCTATTAACACCCAAGTGTTTGCAAACAACGCCGTAGCAGCTAATAACATCGCTTTGCTCAAGCTGTTGCCCTTTATTGGCCCTGGTCTAGATTTTGAGATTAACTACTCGTTTAGTGGCACCAATAACAGCCTTCTGGTTATTAATATCACCGCGCCAACTCCTCAAGACCAGCAATACGCGCTGGCGTGGCTCTCAAGTGTTGGAATTAACACTAGTTTATACGATTATAATTTTGTTACAGCACCCGTCACACCCTAGAGGGTTGGGTAATTTTATTAAACTCTAATTTGGTTTGTTTGGTTTGTCTTAAAATAGCGTGAGCTGAGATTAGCTGCAGTAATGATTGTTTGATTATTGTTCATAAGTTCAGTGAGTTGCATACTTCTTGCATCATCAAGCTCACTAAATACGTCGTCTAAGAGAATAATTGGCGTCTTTCCGGTTGAGTGCTTAATAATGTTATGTTCAAGGGTCTTAAGTGCAATCGTGATTGTTCTCGCTTCACCGCGAGAAGCAACCATTGAGGGTAGTTTTTTGTTAATTAGGATTTCTAAATCTTCACGGTGGGGCCCGTGCGCTGTAAAACCTCTTAGAACATCCAGTTCGTAGTCTGCATCAAGTTTTTTGAGTAATAAGCTCTCGTATGAATCAAGTTCAACCGTACTTTTATAGTTTAGGGCTATCTTATCCTTACTATTAGAGAGTGCTCTATAGGCAGAGTTAATGCCCTTGTTTAGAGTTAGGACAAGTTCGTGCCTTGAAGCCGCTATATCGCCCCCTAAGTGGCTGAGTCGAATGTTCCAAGGAAAGAGTTCGTTTAGGTTTGTGCGTCCACTCTTTAGGAGGGCATTACGTTGGCGGAGTGTTTTTAGGTAATCACGTTTGGCTTTTTTATATCCTGGTTTGGTAAGTTCTAAGATGCCATCAAGATAGTTGCGTCGTAGTTCTGGTGAGCCAGATAACATAAGCAGGTGATTAGGCTCAAAGAGCACTACTGGTAGCTGATTATTAAGGCTTAGTTGCTTGTATGGTTTGTTATTAATCTCAAATGACTTAAGTGTGGTTGGGTTATTCTTCAATTTAACACTTCTAGGCCCAGAACTACTTTTGGCGTCTATCCTGGCCCAATGTTTAGAATGCATAATTAGTTCATTGTCTGAAGCCCGAAAAGAACTACCCTGACAAGCCACCATTACAGCTTCTAATAGGTTGGTTTTGCCACTAGCGTTAGAACCCACAATAATATTTACTCCAGGACTAAACTTAAAGTTTTGGTCAAGGTAGGAGCGGTATTGCTGCAGCCGGATTTCGGCAATCATTTTGTTTTAGCTCTTAAGGGGCATGATGATGTGTTTGTAGTTTGCGTCTTTTGGATCTTTTAGAATAGTTGGTTCAAGTTTACCATTGAAGCCAAAATAGGTTTCTTCGCCGCTCAGGGCTTGCAGGGCGTCTAGTAGGTAGCGTGAGTTTAGGGTGATGCTGCCGTCACCACTAACTTTGCCGTTGCAGGTCGCGGTGTTTTCGCCTAATTGTGAAGCCACAGAGCGAATGCTGAGACTGTTTGTTTTCTCTTCTAGCTCAATCGTTACACTGCCGGCACTTTCTCGCGCAAACAAGCTAGAAACGCGTGTAACATTAATTAGATCGGCACGCTTAAGTTGAATTGATGAATTAAACTCTTGGGGAATAAGTTTTTGGTAATCAGGGTAGGTGCCTTCTACTAGTCGAGCTGTTAACTCAACATCGCCAACTCTAAACAAAACTTGTTGACCGTCATGGGTTACGGAAATTTCACCCTCGTATTCGCCCATAATTCTAAGCAAGTCTTG
>DAIEFN010000020.1 GCA_027325485.1 Candidatus Saccharimonadota bacterium | reverse complement strand
CTAAACGGACAAATGGCGCTTAATTTAGCGCGTACTCGTGGTGATGGTCCTGGTACATATGGTATTCCAAATTCAGACTTTACGCGCACCCAATACCAGCAAAAAGAGCTCATTGCGCTTAAAGATAAGGCCGCTAAACTATCCAACATCTTTAACCCTCTAACTGTTGTGCGACTGGAGCAGGCAGTAGGCAATAACGTTGTGACTAACCTTAAGCTTGGGCAGATGGAAGCGCTATATAAAGATGCGAATGGTATATCTAATAGCAGCATCAAGCAAATTACACTCAACGACTATAATGGGCAAAGTTTACTTAAAAAATACATATCTAGTGATGGTCAGGATGCCTTGGCTCCGACAGCGGGCTTCAATAACTTCAGTGTCATTCAAGCTGACATTCAACAGATACTCTATGGCAATTAAACACTAGTAGCGGTTTGCTTTAAAGAGCAAGCTTAAGCATAATGTTCATTAAGGATGGGCAATAAAACAAAAAAACAGGTTGGGGCGATACTCGGCAACAGCGGAGTGACTTTTCGAGTCTGGGCGCCTTTTGCAGATAGCGTAGCTTTAGTGGGATCGTTTAATAGCTGGAGCGAACAACTGCTCCATAACGAAGGTGATGGCTATTGGTCCGATAAGGTACGCAAAGCTTTCCCTGGACAAGAATATAAATACATCATTAGGCACGGCGAGGAAACTCTGGTGCGCAATGACCCGCGCGCCAGGCACTTAACTACCTCTGCCGGTACCGCTGTAATTACCAATAACTTATTTGACTGGGAGTCTGACTCGTTTGTACCGCCACCAATTGAAGAGCAAGTAATTTATGAGGTCCATATCGGCACCTTTAATCGTCCAGATCCGGCTATAAACGGAACTTTCTATAACTTGATGGATAAACTCGACTACTTAAAAGAGTTGGGTGTAAATATGATCGAGTTGATGCCAATTAATAGCATGTTGATGGATCGTGGTTGGGGTTATGCCATTGATTACATCTTTGCAGTTGAGAGTCTATATGGTGGTCGGCACGGTTTCATGCAGTTCGTAAAGAGCGCACACGCTAAAGGTATCGGCGTAATTCTCGATGTCGTGTTTAATCATTTCGGACCAGACAACGCTCTTGATATATGGAATTTTGATGGCTGGCATGAAGAAGGCTATGGTGGCATTTATTTCTATAACGATTGGCACGCTGAGACTCCGTGGGGCAGAACGCGGCCAGACTTTGGTCGATCGGAAGTTAGACAATATATTCTCGACAATATTTCAATGTGGATTCATGATTGTCATGTCGATGGCCTAAGAGTTGACTCGACTCACTTCATTCGAAACGTCAAAGGGAATAACGATGATCCCTCAAACGACCTAGCGGATGGATGGCTACTACTGCAGCAAATAAATAGTGTTGCCCGTAAAATTAATTCTAAGGTAATCACTATTGCTGAGGACTTAGCTTGCAACCAATACATCACGAAAACAACGAAGGAAGGCGGTGCAGGCTTTAGCGCCCAGTGGGAGCTAAACTTTCCTTTCGTCCTGAGACAGGTTCTAGCTAGTAATGATCCGGCAAAGATTGAACTAAGTAATTTGCTTGAAGAACTGAGCCGCCAGTATACGGATAATGCTTTTGCCCGCGTTATCTATGCTGATTCACACGATAGCGCTGCCAACGGTTCTGCCCGCTTAATTGAAATCATTGCTCCTGGCAAGACGGATAGCTTATTCGCTCGCCAGCAAGCCTTAATATCAGCAGTTATATTACTTAGCGCTCCCGGTGTGCCGATGCTTTTTCAGGGTCAGGAGTTTCTGCAGAATGGTGCATTTAACGATTGGCAGGGCTTAGATTGGCTGCGGGCGGAACGCTACGCTGGCATTATTAAAGCCTACCAACATCTGATTGCCTTAAGGAAGAATCAATGGGGTAATACGCGCGGTCTGACTGGTGGCAACATTAATATTTTCCATGTTGATCAGGTCAATAAGGTAATCGCTTATCATCGCTGGCACGACGGCGGAGCAGGTGACGATGTCATTATCGTCATTAACTTTGGCAAACATAGTTTCAAGGATTATAAGATTAAGTTTCCATTAGATGGTGTCTGGAGGACACGTTTTAACAGTACCTGGAATGGTTATGATGCTGACTTTAAGAATCATCAAATGCAAGACTTTGAGGTTGTTAACGGCGATGGCATAATTAATCTTCCGCCTGACGCCGGTTTAATTTTCTCGCAAGATAAGTAAAAGCTAGCTTTGGCTGCTAACGTTGGTGGCTATTGTTGCGCGTCGGCGTTTAATGTACCACCAGACAATAGCTCCGGCAATAATTACCGCAACCACTAAACTAATTGGGGTAAAGTAGTTTGAAATCGATTGCCAGTTTCCAGCTACAGATCTACCTATGTAGGCCAGAGCAAAAACCCAGGGCAGGCTACCTAAAAGTGTAAATACGCCAAATTTAGAGATTGGCATTTCTGCAATTCCTGCCGGTAGGCTAATAAAAGTACGTACTACTGGCAAGACCCGTCCCACTAAGACAGCGACATCACCGTGTTTGGCGAAAAAGACTTCAGTTCGATCCAGGTCTTTGTGCCTGAGAAGCACATACCGACCCCATTTATCGATTAGTGTTCGGCCACCAGTACGACCGACCAAGTAGGCAATCGCCGCACCAAGCAAATTACCAGCAATGCCAAGTAAACCAACACTTAGGATATTTAAATGTGTGGACACGCCGGCAATTACGACTCCTGCTGACATGGCACCACCAAGGAGCATGACGGCTTCACTGGGTATCGGAATGCAGGCTGATTCAAGCGTCATTAAGACGAAGATAGCTAGATAACCGTGTCGACTAATTTCAGAAACTACGAAGTGTTCCACTTAATCCTTTATGCTTTGATAGCTAACGAATACTCTACCTAGCATAGGTAAGAATTGACTTAACGTAAAGCATTAAAGCTTTGACATGTGTGCAAAACCGAGCAGAACGAAGATGAACATTACGCCAGCCGCTATAAAGCAGACGATTGCGGTAACTTGAGCGATGTAGCCAACAGTCCAGAAGGCATAGGCGTCTCCTAGTAACAGACCTCTTAGGGTTTCACCCTGGAATAGCGTTTGAGCCTGTGCTTTTAGCGTGGTATTAGTTGGATTAGCTAAAGCTTCGGTACTGACTTGAGCATAAGTTTTGCCACCAGCCACTTCAGATAAATGAACTGCAATAAAATGATTGGCGTAAGCTTTCGCTTGTGGGCCGGTCAAAAGTTGCATGCCAGCATATTGATTAAGATATGGTCCGATTTCCGGACTAGCTAAAGCTGGACTTCCCTTAGGCGGGAAGTATATTTGTTGCGCCGATAACTCGCTTTTAACGTTATTAGTTGTAAACGAATATGCCCACCAGGCAAGAGCGCCCACAACTATTAGGAAGACTACAATCAGCGCTCCTAATGATGTTAATAATTTGTCTGTAACTTTTTGCTTTGATGTTGCCATTTTCTTCTTCTTTGATTATTAATTCATAACCATCATAAATCCGAAAATAAGGATAAGCAAGACAACCTGTTCATAACTATAGATAACGTGCGGTCACGTGATCTTGATTAATACCGTTAGTAACGTTGCTATAACCAAGGTTACGTAGCATACTCATCGCAACCGAAGCGCGGCTCCCACTGCGACAATATAAAATCAGTTCTGTGTCTGAATCCATGTCTTCTAAGAGTCTTTCAACATCACGCTCTAACCTCGAAAGAGGCATATTAACTGCCCCCGTTACATGTCCTGACTTGTATTCAAACGGTTCACGTACATCAACTATTAATCGGCTCATATTTTCTTTATATCCCTTACTATGTAGATTATATATTAACGTAAATCATTTACATTAACAAGTTCTTTTAGTATAATCTTTTTATGATCGAAGCCGTAGCAACCCAACCTCGACAGACTAAATACTGCAAAGCCTTAAGTGCAGCACTGTTAGAGCTTGGCCATGCAACCAACAATGAATTATTGCATCAGTTAAGACGGAGCTACCCAGAATTAAGTGCAACCACTGTACACCGCGCCAGCGCTCGTTTAGCCAGTCGTGGCGAAATTAGTATTGCGCCGGCTACCAGAGATGGTGCGATGCGCTATGATGCTAATTTAAAAGCGCATGACCACTTCTTGTGCAGTAGCTGTGACCAACTAAAGGATGTTGATGTGAAGGATAAGCTAAACACCATTCTCGATAACTCGATCTGTGATTGCCAGATATCTGGCCGGCTTACAATTAATGGTCTTTGCAGCAGCTGTATTATTAAATAAGTAAAGGAGAGAGAAGTAATGGAGATAACGGTTTATAGCACAAAGTCCTGCGCTTACTGCAGGATGCTAAAGAGTTGGTTGGATAGCAAGTCCATCGAATATACCAACTACAGTGTTGATGAAAACCCCTTTGCAGCCCAAATGATGGTTAGCCAGAGTGGCCAAATGGGTGTACCGTTTAGCACAATTGAGTATGAAGATGGTAGTGTGGAGAAGATCCTTGGTTTTGACCGCCAACGTTTTGAGGCGGCCTTAAGATCAGTAGCGAACGCCTAAAAGTAATAAGGAGTATGAAATGAAATTCTCAAAGTTTATGGCAAGTCCAGCAGGTAGATTGCTGAGAATTGTTGCCGGACTAGTCTTAGTTTACGTTGGCTTCTTTGTAATGAAGAATCTGGGCGGGTACATAATTGGCGTAGTTGGTATCGTGCCACTTCTCGCTGGCATCTTTGACTTCTGTGTCTTTGCACCATTATTTTCGATGCCGCTTTCCGGTAAAGCCATTCGAGCCTATACGCCAAAACAGTAATATCGACTCGCCGTCGAGCTATTTTTTGGTCGCCACATCATGGCTTTTAACAAAGCGATGATAGCCGAGGTAGAGCACAATTATAAGCCCGATTGTTACTGCTAAAAATGAGTACTTTGTATCTTGTGATGCAAAACCGCGACCAATTCCGTAAATTAGTGAAAAGAGACCACCGAGCGTCACACCTTCGGATAGAACCATAATCTTGCGCTCAAAGATCAGGCCTAAGACGAGTAAAACTACGGCCGCCGAGAGAACAATGACCGAAACGTTTCTGTTA
>DAIEFN010000001.1 GCA_027325485.1 Candidatus Saccharimonadota bacterium | reverse complement strand
ATAAATAAATAGGAGAATCAATGATTGTTTTAAAGACTGAACTGATTATTCCCAAACGAGAAAGGGGCAGGTTAACTATAAGTTTCGACAATAAAGAATCTGGGTTGGTAAATGAAAATGTTCTAGCGAAAAATGATTGCTGAGATTGGCTTATTGACTGAAGATTAGCGCCCTCGCTATTAAGTGTTGCTACTGATGCACCAGATAAGGGACTTCCACCAAGTCTCTGTGCAAACATGTTGCTAGCTAAATTAGCTCCAGCATCAGCGTTATTCATCCACTGTACTGAATTTTCAAGTCCATCCACTGCAATTGGCGTAAAGTATTTAAGTATTTGGGGAACAATTTGATGCTGCAAAACCTCCTGAACGGTTATGGTCGCTGCACCGAAAAGTATAGGTTCCAAACCAAGACTAAAGCCACCAAGAGCAACTTGGCCAATCCCAAACAACCCACTAATTGTGCTGTTTGTTGCGCCTTTGCAAATTATCGCCTTCCCAATACTACCCCCCATAAAGATACTTAAGATTCGGTTAATATTTGCTAAAACTTGCTGGCCAGCAATAGGAATAGGCAAAGCCGCTTTTGAAATGTCTGGATTAAAACCGGAGCTTTTAGAATTGCTGTTTGGTGAATTACCCTCTATGCGCTGCCAGGCCGCCGATCGACTGAATGGCAGAACCGATTCAGCAATCATTGAATTTTTACTGTTCGGGTTTGCGCTCGGATTACCATTAAACAGAGAGGTTACTTTACTAATTTGCGTACCAGTCATTGACCCACCAACCTTCATTTCGTCAGCTAGACTTATAAGAGTAGTACTGTGTCTTACTAAGAAGCCAATGAGTTTTGGTACGCGACTTACGCTGGCTTGGGTCGCAGCATTGTCTATACTGCAAACATCACCAACGACCATCGAAGCCATTCCTGCTGTACCGATATTCTTATCTATATTTGAGGCTATTTGGGCCTCAGTTTCGCCGCTAGCTATCCCCTGATCAACGGTCTTCAATATTTCATTATTACTATCAGTAAGTTGCTGATCTAAGGCTTGAGTCTGGCTGGTTGAAGTGCCATTTTGAGAAGACGAGCTTGTGTTTGTATCTTCAGCAGCCGCCGCCGCTAGTTCCTCAGCACTTACGTCTCCAGCCATCGACGCCTCAACATCTTTGTTGGTGTTCTCATCAGTTGGACTTGGAATAACATCAAAGGTGGCGCTTGCATCATCCGTCATGAGAGTTCTGAAAGTTGATTCTTGGCCAACATCCCATTCCGGTATGGCATTCTGGAACCGACTAATCATATCCGGGTTGTCCAAAGCAGAAGCATCAATTGCCTCCCCGGTATTTAAGTCCATTAAACCAGAAAACTTACCATCCGTAGTTTCGACCTTTATATTTTGATTTGCTAAACCATTAACAACATTAGGGTCCGTAAAACTGAAACTATCAATTTCGGAGGTCATCGGATCGGCCGGATCTTCTCCGCCCGCCGCTTCATCTGTATTTGATTTAGAACAACCAGATATAGAAGTGACTGATGTGCGACAAGCCATCTTTTGCATAATTTTATTTGCGGCCTTCTTTACGACGTAAGAAAATGACTTATCTTCGTACCGCAGTAAATCATTCGCAATTGTTTGCAATTCATGAGAAGCGATAAAGCCAAACATCATCACTACACCGATTATGAGACCGGTCACGCCACCACCACCAGCCGCTGCACCCTTTTTGTGTTTGCCCACAAAACGAATTGCTCTACCCCATGGAGTAGAGCCTGCGGCAGCAGCAAGAAGAAGATTAGATTTGGCTTTCTCTGCCTTATACAAACCCTGCTTATCTAGAGAATCTTTTCCTGGCTGATGCTGACCAGAAGACCCCTCAGATTGTCGTAGTCGGTCTTTGGAAACCGCTTCTGAGTCGTCATCCTGGCTGTTGTTATACAGCCCGCCTTCGTCATCCATGTTTATTTAAATACCCTTATAGCTTCAAGTAAATTATAGACCCTGGGGCATATTATTCGCCAAGTCTATGCTTCCACTTGCCTCCTGATTAGTGGTGTAAGTTTGCAAATCGATTGATCCCTGGGCTTGAGTAGCTTGGCTATTCGGCGGGTTAGATGCAATTAAACCGGTTTCGGTTGGACTGGCAATCACTTGGATGTGCACGTGGTTTTGTCCAGCAAAGAATAGGCCTTGTCCAATTGGAAATTGACTCAATCGTTTCTTCTCCTCAACTGTTAGCTTAAACACGTCTGTCAGAACATCAACAGCCGAAGGTGACTGCTTCATTAATAGCTGCATCGAAGCATTAGCGACGATAGCGCGACCCATTCGGCTACCCATAAAATCTTCAACATCCTGAGTAATTGTAGTTATGCCAAGACCATATTTACGCGCTCGCTTAGCTACGCTGTACAAAAAATTGGCCGAATCTTCGTACTTCATCAGCTGCCAGGCCTCATCTACGATTAAAATACGTCTTTTTTTGTCCGCCTTAGTCTTGTTCCAAATGTAATTTAAGACAATATACATAGCGACGGGCCTAAGTTCATCTTCAAGATCGCGGATATTAAATACAGCCATCGGGTTATTAATATCGATATTAGACTGCTGACTAAAGATACCGGCAAATGTACCGGATGTATATTTACGCAGCCTTTGTGCTAATTGAGGTCCAGTTCCTCCCATATGAAGCAGAGTGTCATAGAGATCAATGATGGTTGGTGGACTCCCGGTTTGCGTTAACGGATCATTCGTTATCCCGACCTTAGCGTATGTATCAATCAGGGCAGTGTCTAAGTCTGCTTCCTCGTTTGGTGTTAAGGCTGGCATTAATGTGGCACTTCCGCCTATTAGTTGGGCTTGAGCTCCACCCATCATCAAACGAAGCAGACCATGCAGTGTTATGAGGTTAGATCTAAGTGCGTTGTCGGCCTCCTCACTATCTATCACTTTTGGTAGATCGAACGGATTTAGTCTGACTGAACTACTTAGGCTTAGCCTGACATAAGCTCCACCCACTGCTTCGCATAAACGTTGGTATTCATTTTCAGGGTCAACAATAATAATTTCCGTGCCAAACATCATTGAACGCAAGGCCTCTAATTTAACGCTGAAAGATTTTCCAGCCCCAGATTTTGCAAAAACCACTGAATTGCCGTTCTCAAGCGTAAACCGGTCAAATATAACCAGACCGGAGTTATGCATATTTACGCCGTATAATATACCGCTGTCCTGACTTAAGTCCGCCGATGTAAAAGGGAAACTGGTGCTTAAGGCGCCAGTATTCATATTTCTTCTTATCTGTAATTGGTCTGTAAGTTGCGGGATGGTGGAATTGAGACCCTGCTCTTGCTGAGAGGTTGCCGGTTTGCTATAGACCAGCTGCTGGCCGAGCAGTGATTCAATCTTGTGTGAAACAAACTCGAGCTCATCTTTTGAGTTGGCGTAGATGGTGAAGTAAAGGGCGAACCTAAAAAAGCGCTCTTCTCCAACCTGCAGCTTGTCTCTAATCTCTTCTGCGTCGGTAACTGCCGCCTCTTTGCCGGGATCTCTCACCTTACCCTTTTCGGAATCAATCTGTAGTCCGGCCTCTAGTTGAGTTACTTTCTTACGTAGGTTTTCGAGCACTACCTGACTTTCCACGGGATATATATACATGCTTATATCCATCACTTCATCGATGTTTACAATGCTACTAAGCCAGCCGGTGTAAACCTGTCTCGGGTAGCCAAAAACGTAAAAAGTACGAGCGAATCGCGTACCGATCTGGAAGAATGAGTTACTAAATTCTATAGAGCTGGGAGCTATAAAGTCCCTCAAAGCTGTAATACCCTTACGGAAGGCCTCACCAACCTCTTTTGTTTCTTGCTCTCTTTGCTGCTGAGCAATAGCTAGCGGATCCACCAAAGTTTTTTTACCGAACAACATCACTGCTCAAGCTCCCTTTGCAAATGTGGTTGAGGCGCCAAACCCTCACCTTTCGTAATTATGTCAGCAGTAAGATCATTAAAATTATGCAGTTGCTGTCTTGCAGCAGTATCTGGATTATAGGTGCCATAGTAGAGTTCGATAAGCTCTTGAGTGTCTAGTGGCAGCCCTTGTATTCCTGCCTGGAGCAAACTTGCCAACACCGACTGAACTCGGTTTCGTAACTCTGTCTTAGCTGCCTCTAGCTGGGCTTCATTTATTACGACGTGTCGATCTGTTTTGCTAAACATCTGCATGGCACCAGAGATAAATGTTTTACTTTGCGCTATACTCTTCGATTCATTAATTACGTTTGTAAAATACGGTATTACTAGATAAAAGGTCTTGTTCATTATGTTAGTCTGTTGGCTAAGCTGTTCAATGTACGAGATATAGTCGTCCATTAACATTGCGAGTAGCATGTTGTCGTGCTCACTTCTTACCTTGTCCATTTTTTCTATATAAGGCTGCAAGTCTACCCTTTGCGTACGAATACAGATCTGTACCGGGAAAGCCAAAGAGTTTAAGAATCCCTGGTATGCGAACTCTACTGACTCTTGTTCCTGGGGGCTCATTAGATCAAAATTAATGCTCTTTACCATTAAAACGCTTCGGAAGCTTCCATCGTTCATAATTACGATGCCGTCACGAATTTCTGCTATTTCAAGTAAATTCTGTGTTGAATTAGGGCTACTTTTGATCGATTTCTTTACAGTCGAAACAGATCCAGTATTTTTACTAATAACTGGTCCTGTCGAGGGGTCGAGATTCATATTCGGGGTATTTTGACGAAAATCCATAGTCAGATATTTTTATGTCAATGTAAATTGACCACCACCTCATTATCTGAGCTTGAAGTCTTGGCTTCATTAGCCAGAGACTGAACACTCAAACCGTTATTGTTTAGCGCAAAATTAAGTATAGCAGGGTTAATGTGGTTAGGTTTTGTTGGCTGTGGCTTGGGGGGTATTGGCTTGTTTAGGTCTGTTTTTTCTATCCGATGCATGTGGGAAGTCGAAAGACCATTTGTAACATTGCGATCTTTAAGAGTCTTTATTAAATCTGCTTCACTTGTCTTATCTACTTGATTAACTTCTTGCTGATTCTGTAGTCGAATGTTGCCCATTGTGCTGATTAACTGTTGTCGGTGGCTCTTTTCGCTTTGAGTTATGGCGTCACTAAGATGGATTGATTGGGGGCTTAAGTCGTCTAGCATATCTTCTTGTCTTGTCACGTCATACTCAGGCACGGGTTTTGGAATTGAGCCCGGGTTTATTAAGCGATCTGAATCATCAACTGGTTGGTTAATGTCCTGCTCAGGAGCTTGAACCATATTTTTGACTGCCCAACCCCTGGTATCGATCGTTAATGCAAGCGTCTTTAGCCTATTTTGGACTTCGGTTTCGCTCAGTCCGTTGGTTAAATGTTGCTCAATTTTTTTAGGTACAGTAATGGTGACTAAATTCTTAATACCACTTTGGCTCCATATCCGTTTTCGGGGTTTTACGAGGAAGCGTAATTTTGCTAATGCCCAAACTTCAGTAGGTTGGTCGCGCCTAAACGGGAAAGCAAAAAAAGTTAAAAATAACGCAAATGGAAGAAAAAGAACTAGCAATATGGTCACGTGTTTTGTGATAACAATGAAGCTAATGTAGTACAAAAAAGCAGCAGCTAGGCCATAAATAAACTGGCGCAAAGTTAAGGGGCCAAGGATGTGATCTTCAGCCTCAATGTCCTGAATTAATTTATATGTTGCCATTTAGCTTAAGTATATCAAAGCTAAGAAGTCGTAGCCTTAAAAAGAGAGGCATACTTAACCTCAATATAAATATTAGGCATACTTATATAGCTGGCTCGGGAGGCGCTGCGCCAGTAGTATTTGGAGACCCGTCACTTCCTCTGTCTGGTTTGTTCTCCACTTTCCTTACTGAGTTATTAATTCGGTTAAATCTTTCCTTACCTTCAGTATTTTCCAGCTGATTCATTCTAGAGTTAACCAATTGTTCAACTGTATAAGTGTTACCTTTGGAGTCAGTTACGGTTTTTGAAAGTGCATCATTTACACCTTTTACGAAATCATCCGATGCGTAAGGATAACCACGCATTCCTTTAATTTCCTGGAAGAATTTAAGTGCCTTATCTTCGTCATCTGCGACGCTAGGATTTAATAACATATCTGTAAAAGTTTCAGCAGGGTTGTTAATATCTGCAGCCTTATCTGTGGCATGTTGTCCAAGTGTACCGCTGCCCCAACCGTTTACAGCATTCGTTTTTTGGCCTTCTGCTATTGCCTGGTCGACAGTTTTACCATCTTTCCACATTGCCGAGCCTTGTCCTTGGGCCTGGAGTCCATATAAGTCCGACATAGTCTTAATATGACCAACTGTTCCTGCGAGGTCGTGCCTACTTACCTGCTTGGTAATTGCATTCAAGTCACCGGCCAGCGACCAGGCTAGGGACTCGTCTCCGCCAGCGACTGAAGAAATCGTTTTCTGCATCTGCGCCGCATTTTTAAAACCAGTTCCGTTAACAACCCTCTGGCGTAGTCCGGCTATTGCCTGGGTTTGACCAAAACCGACAGCGTTGCGGGCGGCTGATACTGCCACTTCGGCCTCTCTCATCGCGTCACTTTCAGACATATATTCGCCTTTGTCATTTTTTCCTCTTGTCTCAATAATTTCCTGCGCAGTTTTTTTAACATCTCCTCGGTTAGTTAAAGCGATCTGGGCGTTATCGTTGTGTTCAATTGCTTTCCAGCCAGGCAATTGGGCTACTCCTGCGGCTGCAAGAGACGCATTCTGAGTGGCCCTAGTCGCTTGCTTTCTGTAACCACGTCCTAATACTTTTGATGCTCCTTTTCCGCCGGCTAGCCACTTACCGTATGATGTGTTAGCAAGATTGCCGTACATCTTTTCTGCATTACCAGCCGACTTAAGTTTGTAGTTCTCTAATGCCCTCTGTCTTCTTGGTTTCGTCATGTTCATAACTTGCGATCTGCCATTTTCAACAAGGCTTGCAATACGGCCAATGGTATCCCCGGCTAGTTTGAAACTTAAGGGCACTAATGCAAGCGGTAAAATAGTAAATACTAATGCCAGCAAAGAGTTGACCGCACCCGTGACCCCACTGTTTCCAGCGCTAGCGCTGGTTATTATTACCGACATCACGCTACTAACCGCAAAAAGTATTACGATAATCGGGTATACCATTAGCATTTCAAGCAGTAAGTCCCACCATCGCTTAAACAGCTTCTGAGTATTTGGCAATACATAAAAGGCAAAAGCCAGCGGCGACAGTATTAACAGTGCAATAATTGCCGTTTTCCTGATCACAACCGTCACAAGGATGCCCAAAAATATTAATAACGCAGGCACCAGAATCCCATCTATTAATAAAGATGCGCCGGAGTGTGCGAATAGAGCTGCTAGTTTTGGAACTGCAATTAAAGCTCCGGCGCCAAGTACGGCAGCGCCTCCAACTGCCACTGCTCCAACAGTGCTAGCAACAGCAATTGCCCCACTCGGTTTTACCACAAATGCTCCCACGCCTTTTATGGGAGCAGTTATTACATAACCAATTGAGCCACCAATAATATTAGTGATATCTATTAATCCGGCGACTATATAGATAGATAGATTGAGTAAGATTCCCGCGACTAGGATGCGCGGTAGAATTTTCCGAACAGAGTAGGCATTAATTAAACCTCCACCCATCGCCTCGCTAATAACAACAACCAATAGTGCGATAACCAATATGATATCGCCGTATAGCCTAAAACTAGACCATATCTGATAGGTTGGATCACCCTTAACGCAGTTAGTGTCTGAAGCCGTAGGAACTGGGCTGGTACAAATAGGGCTGGTCTTAAGTTGAGGAATAATAAAATGATTCAGAACTAAGCTAGTAATACCATTTAAGGCGCTAAAGACACCGCAGAAAACCCAATCTAAGACCCCACCACTTTCTTCACAAGTAGGAGTGTTAGAGGTTGCTGACGAACCACTGCCTGTAGAGGTTGAAGCAGGTTGCGTGCCGGTAGCTGCGCCTGGACTACCAGGGGTTACGCCTGACGCAACTCCCGTAGATGAACCGACGAGCTTACAGTTCATGCCATACTTGTTGGTTTGAAGTGCTTTTGTGTCGAAGATTGTTATTTTGGATGATGAGTATTGGGGCGTGCCAGTAGTTGACTTGTTAATTGTTAATGTACCATCACTACAGTTTGAAGTAGACACCGTAAGGCTAGATATTATTGCCCCAATCTGATTACAATTTGCCGAATTAGTGCAATTAAATGAGTTCTTGCTACTACTCGACTGGACAAAAGTAAGATTTTTAGTAAGGTCACCTATAACTAAAGACCCAGTATTGGTGTAATAGTCATATGTATCCAAAGAACCGATTCCACCCGAACTAGCTGCTTCGACATTTCCTGCAAAAAAACCAATAGAAGATGTCGCCAAAAATACGATAGTGGCAATTACCAACAGTAGTCTTTGTGTTTTTCCCACAGCGCTCATTTACTAAAAGTTATACCATAATAGTTATAGTTACTAAACATGTAACATCTATACAAGCTTGTTGATATGTGCGTATATCAACTTTGAATAAATAATCATTTTATAGACCGGAAGATGTTAGAATTGCTGTTAGGAAACATTTATGTTTAAAACCAACATATTTAAAACCGTTTTAGTTGGACTGGCTTTATTGAGTTTGATCACAGTTTTCTCTACAGGAAGAGTTGCCGCTCTTGCTATTCCGCCACCCACATTTGCCGTGTCGGGCTGTGGTAGTGATGGATCTGGGCATTGGGTTATTACGACCAGCATAGATTTTGGTTGTTCCGGTGCGCAGTGTGCTTCGCCTCAAGCCACTTCAACAGGTAGTCAACCTACATCCGGCTACTGCTCCACATATCACAATGCGATGGTTGACCTATTGTTCGCAATCATTAAGTTTATATCTGATGGAGTGGGTCTCATTGTAATCATGTCGATTATCATAGCCGGAATCCAGTACACTTTTTCTAGAGGTGAGCCACAAGCAGTTCAAGCAGCCTCAAAACGCATCCAGAGTTCTGTTACGGCGTTGATTATTTTTATCTTTGCCTATGCCCTTCTGAATTTTATAATTCCTAAAGGATTATTTGGGCAATGAGAAAACTACTACTATCATCGGGCACAGCTTTAATAATTGTCTTGCTACAGTTCGCCCCAATCTCCGCACTTAAGAACAACACAAATACATATACTGCAAATAACACAATTGCCTCAACGACCAGCTCTTTAGGGAATGGCACCCCTAGTACTCAAAATTCAGTTAAACCATGCCCAGGCGGGGATTTCCTTGGATTACCTCGCTGGGACGCTTATCTACCAGGACAAATCGATCCAACGACCGGTCAATGTGCACCATCCTTTGGTAGCATAAGCGACATATGGCTTATAGTTGCTGCGGTCATTGAAATGCTACTACGAATTGCCGGACTAGGTGCAGTAGTAATGGTTATTTTCGGGGGCGTTAAATACACTACGAGTATGGGTAGCCCAGATGCTGTGAATGCCGCCAAAAATACCATAGTTCACGCACTTATAGGTTTGCTTATAGCTGTGTCGGCAGCTTTCTTGGTTACATTCATAGCTGGGAGTTTAGGCGCATGATGTACTTTATCCTTAAGACCCTAGCGTCCGCTTGTAGCGGTAGTCAAGTCAGTTCCGGAAAGGGTGATGGTAGCGCCTGTTACAATACTGGCCTTCCAACAGTCGCTGCATCTTCAAGTGAGCTTCAGACAATTTTGCAAATGCTGTTCGGAATTCTGGCCGCGCTCGCAGTTCTCTTTATTGTTATTGGAGGGTTCAGCTATGTTGCATCTGCTGGCAATTCTCAGTCCATGCAAAAAGCTAAGAGCACAATTATTTACGCCGTAGCGGGTTTGCTCGTGGCCGTATTTGCGGAAACTATAGTGACCTTTGCGCTTGGATCACTAAAATGAAACGTTTTCTATTAACTGCGCTAATTATTTTAGGAGTCAGTTTACCTTTTGGGTCGGCATTTGCGGCAACTAACATAATTCCGGCATGCAACAACAACCCTGCAGTCGCCAGCACTTCTGTTTGTCAGGACGTTCAAAAGCAATCAAGTAGCAGTGGCAACCTTATCATAGGAATCATTAAAGACGTTATTGACGTGCTGTCAGTTCTGGTTGGCTCGGCTGCAGTTATAATTATTATTGTCAGTGGTATTCGTTTCGTGCTCAGTGGCGGTGACTCAAATGCAGTGGCTAGCGCCAAGTCGGGGTTAATTGCCGCTGTGATTGGAATTGTAGTTGTCGCTTTGGCCCAAACCATAGTCATTTTTGTACTAAACAATATAAAATAGGTTACAAATGAAAAAACTAAAACTTCCATTAACCCTAATCACGCCACTACTATCACTGTTTCTATTCTTAGCACCAGTAGCGGCAACAACAACACCTAGCAGTAGCACTGGTGGCAGTACCGGCATTACCCAGTCCAATGCCTATACAGATGCCTGCAACGGTATTAGCCAGCTTAATGGTGGCACTCAAGGATGTGCCACTTCAGGCACAAGTGTAGGCGGAATCATTAGCCAGGTGGTTAATATTTTAAGCATAGTTCTAGGTGGTATTGCTATCATCATGATTATTGTCAGCGGTATCCGTTTCGCTACATCAGGAGGTAGCTCCAATGGAGTGAGTGGAGCTAAAAAGACCTTAATTTATGCAGTGGTGGGACTAGTAATTGCCGTATTAGCTCAGGTAATAATACGCTTGGTGATTGGCACGTCCTCGAATCTTTCCAGTAGCAGTATGATTATTTTGCCACTCCGACTGTATTGATTTTACGGGGTCACATGCTAGTATTAAAGTAAAGTTTATGAAAGAAAGGCTTGCAGACAAGATGCCCCAGAAAATAAAGAATTATCTCACAGTACTATTTAGCTTATTTGCTATTAGCGTCCCCATACTATTACCAGTTTCATCACTTGCGGCTTGTGATAATATTACAAGCAACATCAACAGTGGAGTTGACCAGGCAACTGGGAACACATCTAGTTGTGGTACGACTACTATTTCAACGGGGATTAAGAGCATCGCCGTTACTGTCGTCAATATCCTTTCAGTCGTAGTAGGTATAGTTGCAGTCGTTATGATAATTTACGGTGGTTTTCGTTACATTACTTCTGGTGGTGAAAGCGGAAATGTATCAGGTGCTAAGAACACCCTTTTGTTTGCGATAGTTGGTTTAGTTATAGTTGCCCTGGCTCAAGTAATTGTGCGCTGGGTGATTGGTACGTCTTCTAATATCGCTAGCCCAACTGGATTCATCCACTTCTAGATTCAGCCTAAGATATAAAAAATACCTCCGTATATCGGAGGTATTTTTATTGTTCCCTAACCTATTCGTTTAGAGGACTTGGATCTTCTTAACAGTGTCTTGCTTAACCTTGCCAAAGCTGATGGTTAATACCCCGTCCTTTAGAACTGCTTCAATCTCCTCTTCCTTCACTGGAACAGGCAATGCAATGGTGCGAGAAAATTCACCCCAGTAGCATTCTTGTAAGAAGTAATTCTCGACATCGTCTTCGTTTCCAGCACTCAGTGTGCCGCGGATTGTTAACTGATTGTCAGAAATACTAACGTCTAGTTCGTCTTTCTTGACTCCGGCTGTACGTGCCTTAACTACCAGTCTCTCTTTTGTCTCGTAGACATCAACTGCTAGTTGACCAGGAACAGCTTCTTCTTCGTCCCACTGCTCATCTGCTGGATTTCCACCAGTTTGTTGCATTGGTTCCTCAGCTGACATATTGGCTGAAACCTCGTCGTCGCCCAAAAAGGCAGCGGTCAGTTCATCTTCTTCTAATAATAGGTCATCGTCGTGATTTCGGCGTGCCATAAGAATGTTACCCTCCGTTAGAGATTGTTTTTAGGTTGGCCCACTCGCCTTTTTATCTTAGTTTCAGTATAGCTTAGAAGTTTTAAGCATAGCAATGAAGTTTAACACTATTTACAACACAATAATAACAACGAGCGGACTTTTTAACCCGTTACTGGTATAATTTCATCTGTTATATTTTCACTGGAAGGGTGTCCGAGCGGTTTAAGGAAATGGTCTTGAAAACCATCGTGCCGGCAACGGTACCGTGGGTTCGAATCCCACCCCTTCCGCCATGCGCTATAATGCGGTGGCAGTACAAATGCAAACGGAGAGGTACCCAAGTGGCTGAAGGGGTCGGTTTGCTAAATCGATAGGGGGGAGTAATCCCCCGCGAGGGTTCGAATCCCTCCCTCTCCGCCAGAGCAGATAAGGTTAAATATTTTTAGTTTTCTTTCTAATAACTAGGGCTATACCTTAGTCAACCCTCTGATGTACAATACGCTGTAATGGATGGTGGAATAGATAAAAATAGTATGAGTGACAGCAACATTGTTGTTCAACAGTCGATAGCTGCGCCCAATACAGTCAATCCAGCCTCCACGGCTATACCACCTCAGGGTCCTGAAGGCTCGATTACATGGACTGCGAGCGAGTTTGTCGCCCACAAAAAAGGCCCACTTTGGTATCTTGTAGTTATTCTAGCCTCCGTTTTATTGTCTGGATTAATCTTTTTACTAACTAAGGACAAAGTATCTTCTAGCGCAATTATTGTCGTCGCAGTAGTGTTGATATTTTTTGGTGCCAAACGACCACGAGAACTAGACTACCGGATAGATAAAGAAGGGCTACACATCGGCGGCAAAGACTATACGTATGATCGGTTTCGCTCCTTTTCTATAGTCCAAAAAGGCGCATTCTCAAGCCTTATTTTCTACCCTCTAAAGCGCTTTTCCCTACTGACCACGGCCTACTATAATCCGCTTGATGAGAAAAAGATCTTAGCCATTGTCTCAAGTTACTTACCCTTAGAAGAAAAAAGCCGCGATCTTATTGATGATCTAATGTGGAAGATTCGCTTTTAAAGTAAAAACCGCGCCAGTTAGTGACGCGGTCCTTAGCAGATAGCCAGACGAGTTAACTAGTGTAGCGAAATTCTTTGTCGCGCTTAAATAGCTTACGCTCCATTCTGGCAATAAAATCATGCTTAGCGTGTTTCTGGTCCCACTTTTCGATTTGTTTTAAGATTATCTCTGCTTCAATTTCTGACATTGTTGCCCTCCTTACATTGTCCCGGAGTAGTTATCCCCGGTACTAGCCTAGTATCCATCCAATTGCTTTAATTCAACTGTAAATAACCCCACATAATTCATATGCTTGCTATGCAACAAGTGAAGTTTTGCTATATTTAGACAAGAAAGTAAAAAAACTTGAAAAATTTTCTTCAGTCGATCGATAACTTTCAGTACCGACATCGCTCAATCGGTTTTTTAGTGGCAGTGATCAAACACTATAGCGAGGATCGGAGCGGTCGGAGTGCCGCACTACTTGCCTACTATGTCTTTTTATCCCTGTTCCCGCTCTTGTTTTGGTTGTCCTTGACGTCACATCTTCTAAATACTTATTTCCCTGGCGCAGCGACATCATTAATACACGGGGCTACAAGTTATTTCCCAGTACTCGGTCAGCAACTAGCCAAGGTGGCTCACGACTCAAACTATTCGACTACGGGTATTATCGCATCGAGTCTTGTGACTCTTTATGGCGCTAGAGGCACAGCCATGGCGTTCCGTGAAGTCGTAAACGATGTTTTCGGTGTTCCTAAAGAAGGACGGATCGGCTTCCCGCATAACTGGCTAAGAGGCATTGGCATAGTAATCATTGGTGGTGGCGGTTTCGTGCTAACTGCGGCTGGTTATGGTTGGGCGTTGGCGCAAGGACATGCGACATGGTTTAGAATCCTGATTGCTTTAGCTGGCTTTGTTCTACTGTCATTAGTGTTTAGTGCAATCTTAAAATTAAGTTTGCCAGCCAATTTTAAGCTTCGAAAAATAATTAACGGTGCGATTGCGATGGCTATCGCTTTAGGTGTCTTGCAGTTAGTCGGTGGCTTCATTGTGACGCACGAACTTAAACACTATACCAACACCTATAGTGTCTTGTTTGCCACTACACTTGGCTTAATTGCCTGGATCTATTTAGAAGCCCAGCTCTTGCTCTACTCAATTGAAATTTCTGTAGTGGCTAGCAATCATCTCTGGCCAATTCGGCTGATAGAGAATAACTAGCTAATAATTAAGTGTCGTCTTAGGGGGCTTGCTATTTTTTAGCGACGTATTGGTAAGCAACTAGGCTTGGATTGCCAGCTTGATCTAAGTATGGAGTTTCAGTTGCTGAATTTGTTGGATTGTTCAGATCGTAAGCTGCGCCACCAACTCCAGGGAAGATAACATTACTTACTTCACGTATAGGTGCTTGGTCAGCGTTATCTGCATAAGTTGTAGTGTTGCCCCTATTGCCATCAAACATAACCACATCTGGGCCAGCGCCACTACCCTTGCGTTCAATGTAACCAATAAGGTCGACCGGCTCGTTCTTTGGTCCAACCGATACATTAACGGAAAGAGGATTTTCAATATAGAAGTGATCTTTGCCCGGACCGTGATAATAAGCCATCTCATTTATGAATTTTACTGGTAACTGTTCGGCAATATCTCGACTGATCTGTTTATCTTGAACAGCAATTGCCTCATTAATAGTGTTGTAATGAGGGGCCTTAGCTTTCTCGTGACTTTGGCTAGCGTTAGCGGTACTAATTGGTGCAATCGTAGCTGCAAGACCAACGGCGGCTACACGAGCTGCCCTAAGTAATTTGCGCGACTGGTTCTTATTTGCTGGCGTAAAGTTTGGATTATTCATGAACCTAAGATAACATAAGCTTGATAAAAAGTCAACTTAGAACCCATGTATTTATCTGTTTCTAAAACTGATAGTTGAGCAAAAATACGGGAAATTGTTTAAACAATCTCTAAAAAGTTAAATGCAGTCTAGATATCGAATTGGTAACCCTTCCTGTTTCCGCTTGGAACCTTCTCAAAAGTGATCTATTGCGGTGGCAGGAGACGTTTGAGGTACTACCTCTGCCAAGTCTAGAATAGTAACTACCGAGTGAGATTAGAACCTTGTTGGTCTATCTGATTTATATATAAGTATGAATGATAAGCATATCGATGCATTGATGCATCTATGCTATGCTAACCACATAAGATAAGGAACAGCTATGCGCACCACCATCACCCTTAACGATAAGATATATAAAGCTTTGAGGATACGAGCTGCTGAATGCGGAGAGTCCGTTTCTTCCGTAATTGAAGATGCGGTAAAGGAACAAGTGCTTGAGGATTTAGAAGACCTCAATATGGTTAAAGAACGTGAGAATGAATCTGCTATAGACCTCCACTTATTCGTTAAAGAGCTTAAAGCTGATGGCCTCTTATAAAGTTAAGATTAAAAACTCTGCCCAAAAAGAAATCCGTAAACTTCCAAGTAAAGAGTTACGAGAAAGTATTGTGGACATAATCGAAGGCCTATATATAAATCCCATACCAGATGATTCAAAAAAGATTAAAGGCTCAAATAATATTTATCGTATAAGGCAGGGGGTTTACCGAATCGTTTATCAGATTTATAAAAATGAGTTATTGATTCTAGTTATAAGAGTTCGACATCGTAAAGACGTATATAAAGGGCTGTAAATTAAATGGTACGCGTGATAGGATTCGAACCTACGACCTTTGGCTCCGCAAGCCAACGCTCTATCCAGCTGAGCTACACGCGCGCGTGTTTCAGAAGGTAAGTTTAACACCTTTTCCTCTTAGCTCCTAGGCTGCTTTAAAGTGTTAAAATGAGTTCGGTAATTGGAGAGGTACCGAAGTGGTCGTAACGGGGCGGTCTCGAAAACCGCTGTATGGGCAACCGTACCGAGGGTTCGAATCCCTCCCTCTCCGCCAGATGCCAAAACTTGCACGCCGGGCGCATAGGTGGTAAACCAGTGCAATATGGGAGAAAGCGAAAGAGTCTACGATTTCCATGAAGAGCCTGACATTATGACTTCGGATCAGGTTGAGTTTGTACGTGCACGGGCCTATAACATCATCGCCTCTCAATCTAGTGGTTTTGGCATAGGTGGCGGTGGCCATAACCTTGTCGATTTAGAGTGGAGCCAGTTAATTTTAAGTGATCTTTTATGCGACCTAAAGAGTAATCAAGCCGTTTTAAGTTTTGAGAATCCGGATGGGTCGCTGGTGTATGAAAACTTGCCTGAACATGCCCTAACCCCCTTAAGCGCCATCATGGCCGCACCTAACTTAAGTCGCCATCATAAAACACAGCTTATAACTGAATACCCGCATATTCTCTACGGCTATAAATTTACGATGACACTACATGGCGCCAGATCTAAGGTTAGCCAAAAGTTAAGAGAAGCAAAGTTTATCTCCCCTTTTGACTTAGATCAACACCGCCAGATAGTCATGGACGTAGAGCAAAGATGGCGTAGAGAAACTAAACTAAAAGTGATGCGCCTCTTAGGGTTTATTGTTGAGGAGTAATAACATAATAAAGTGCTTACACAGCCTTGAGTTTTACTAATAAATCAATCAATTAATCATATAATTTAGTTATGCCAAGTATATTCACCAGAATAATCAACGGAGAATTACCATCCGTAAAAGTTCATGAAGACGACAGAACACTTGTCATCATGGACATTAACCCGATTCAGTTTGGGCAATTACTAGCTGTCCCGAAAAATGAAGTTAGTTCCGTTTGGGACTTGCCTACCGAGGATTACCGGGCATTGATGGACACGGTGCAAAAAGCTGGCCAAAGTCTTAAGGCCCTGTTCCCAGATAAAAAGATTGGCGTCATGATTGAGGGCATGGAAGTTACTGATCATGCGCACGTTAAGATATTCCCGTTTTCTAACGCTGCCGAGTATCATGCTCACCCAGATATTAATCATCCACCAGAGCGCGAAGAATTAGAAAAGTTAGCTTCAAAACTAGCCTTCTAGTAAACTAAGGCTATCTATGAATAATAATGTCATTGCTTTAATTTTAGGTATCGGCGCAGCGGCCTTGAACTATCACTACATCGGTAAACGACTCGGTTATACCAATACTAAAAGAGTTTGGATTACCACACTTGCGGTCTTTGTTGTTATGTACCTAATCTTCTTGTCGACATTTACCTGGGTCGTTCACGTCTAAAGTAGCACTAAAGTGTTGGTCTTACCCATAGCAACTGGTATTATTAGGCTATGGACGAGAAGGGGTTGGGCAAGCGCCTCCAGGAGATGCGCCGAAACGCCGGCTATACGCAGCAACAGCTGTGTCAGGCGGCAAATTTAAGTTTTTCGACGCTTACTAAGATTGAACGTGGAGCAATTAAGGCACCCTCTATCTTTACTATCGCAAGCATCGCTAAGGCGCTTGGGCTAGGACTCGATGAATTACTTGGCACTAAAACTAAGAGCGAGGGTAAGCTTAAGCAAACTAGTTCTGGAGTCCAATTTGTCTTCTTTGATGTCAACGGCTGCCTAGTACGCTTTTATCACCGCGCCTTTGCGCAAATTGCTAGAGATTATGGTGTCTCGCCAGATCTGATTGAAATGGCCTTTCTGCACTATAACGCTGACGCTTGTAGGGGTAGTTTTAGCCTGAGCGACTTTAATCAGATTATTGCAAAACGTCTCGGCATTCCATCTCTTGATTGGCTGAAGTACTACCTAGCTGCAGTTGAGCCAATGCCTGGTATGGACGGAGTCGTTTCTTGGGCGAGTCAAAATTATGGGGTGGGGCTGCTCTCGAACATCATGCCTGGCCTGCTTAAAGAGTTAAGGCAACATAAAATCATACCTGATTTAGACTATGACGTAATTATTGATTCTTCCGAAACTGGGCTGATTAAACCGGAGCCGGAGATTTTTGAACTAGCCCAAGCTAAAACCGGTCTTAGTGCCGACAAACTTTTACTAATTGATGACACCAGAGAAAACGTGGCTCAAGCTGAAAGCATGGGATGGCACGTCTTATGGTTTGACTATGCACAACCAGACGAATCAGTTGAACAGGTTAAAATGGCCATCGATATGGTTAGTCGTGGGGAGCAAAACGCATCTTCTCTTGGAGCAAGTTTTCGAGAGTTTGCTCAGCCTCAACCTGCTGCGCCCGGCTCTCATTAACTAATTCCTTTGGCGCTTGCGAAACGTACTTACTATTAGCCAGCCGGTCCGTCAGTTGACGTGTGAGACGTTGCTTTTCAACGATTTGAACTTCTAGTCTTTTTACGTAATGGTCAACTGATTCCTGATCAATATCTAACCAACAGCTAAGGCCGGAATTGCTCAGTGCAATTCCCTGCCCTGGTTCACCATCTTCGACAGCAATTGTTCCACCTAACTGATTAATTAACGTAGCGAAAGATGCAACGATAGGCTCATTGCGGTAGTAAAGTTTAACTTTAGTTGCATTGGTAGCAGTAAGCAGTGAGCGTATTTCTAGGATTAAATCTTTAACGACCTCAAATTGGTCGGCTTGCTCTTTGTTGCCGCTATTAAGCTCATATGGCTGCTGTCCGCTAAGAAGGCCATCAGTGCTTAGATTAAGAGTTTGCCAGATAGTTTCGCTGACAAATGGTGCAAACGGGTGCACTAAGACCAGTGCGCCCTTTAATAAAGCAGCTAGAAGGGGTTTGTTGGGCTGAACTTTACTTGCTTCTAGATACCAGTCAGCTAAGTCGTCCCAGATAAAGCGATAAAGTGTCTCATAGGCTTCGTAAAAGCGATAGCTGTCCATGAGCTTGAGATAGCTCTGCTTAGTAAGGGCATAGCGTTGCAAGATCCAGTGGTCAATTGGCGTAGCTGGAGTGGCATCTTGAGTTTCAAATGAATCAATTACGCCTTCGCTAAAGCGGGCAATATTCCAGAGCTTGTTGATAAAGTTTCGTCCACCTACGACTTTAGCTTCAACGAACGGCTGATTATTACCAGGCGTTTGACCGGTTATGACACCAATGCGCAAAGCGTCTGAGCCGTATTTAGCAATGAGCTCAATTGGGTCGGTTACATTGCCAATGCTTTTACTCATCTTGCGACCCTGTGCATCGGTAATCATACCGTGTAGGTAGACTTCCTTAAACGGTATGTCATTAGTGACGTAGAGACCGAGCATCAGCATCCGGCTAATCCACGGGAAGAGTAAATCGAAACCGGATTCCATTAAGGATAAGGGGTAAAAGTCATGAAAATCTTTACTCTCTGGGAAGCCAAGTGTCTGGTAAGGCCAAGAAGATGACGAAAACCAAGTATCGAAAACATCTGGGTCGCGCCGGTAGTGCTTGTTGTCTACGGTGATTACTTCCTGGTCAACTCGGTCATCATAAATCCAGTCCCCTGGATCTTCTTCGTTTTGAAATGCTGGGATTGGAATGCCCCAGACAATTTGGCGGCTAATGTTCCAGTCCTTGATGTTTTCTAGATAGCGCTCCAGCTGGGCTTGTTTGCTTTTCGGCATGAAAGCTAACTTCCCTGCCCTAATGGCTTCTAAGGCATTTTTAGCTAATGGTTTAATGTCTATAAACCACTGTTCTTTAAGCAGCGGCTCAATTAATGTGGCGCATTTGTAGCAGTGTCCGACACTGTGCGTTAATTCTTCTGCGCCAACCAACAAACCCTGGTCCTTAAGATCTTTTAGAACGGCTTCCCTAGCCTCTTTAACACTTAGTCCGCGGTATGGCTCAGGTACGTTATGCATCATCTTGCCATCAAAACCAATCACGCTGACATATGGCAGGTCATGCCGGGCGGCAATTTCAAAGTCATTTTGATCATGCGCTGGCGTCACTTTTAGTGCACCGGTGCCATAGCTAGTATCAACGTAACTGTCGGCAATAACTGGAATTTCACGGTTAGTAAGGGGTAGTTTTACACTTTTACCAACTACTGCCGTATATCGCTTATCCGAAGGGTTAACGGCTACCGCCGTATCGCCCAGTAGGGTTTCTGGACGGGTGGTGGCGACCACTAATTCAGCGCTACCGTCACTCAGTGGATAGCGAATTTTCCATAAATGCCCCTGCTCTTCTTGGTAATCGACTTCAATATCTGCAAAAGCTGTGCCGTGAAATGTACAGAAGTTAACCAAGCGCTCACCCCTGTAAATTAAACCCTCTTGCCACATTTTTTGAAAAGTTGCATAGGCTTGTTTAACAATTGTTTGATCGAGCGAAAAAACGTAACGCGACCAATCGACGCTAGCGCCTAATTTACGGATCTGGGTCTGAAAGTTATCTCGGTTCTGATCAACAAAGGTAAAAATTTGGTTATAGAGTTCTTCACGTGAGTAGTCAAATCTACTTTTGCCCTGCTTATCTAGTTCCCTTTCAAAGACCACCTGGGTTTCAAAACCAGCATGATCGGCGCCGGGAACGAACAGTACTCGCTCACCTTTCAGACGGTGATAGCGGGCTGCAATATCCTGCATTGCGAAAGATAGGGCATGACCCATATGCAGGTTACCGTTAGCGTTTGGTGGCGGTACCACCAGCGAGTACGGTGCCCCCTTCTTAAGTGGGGTGAAAGCGCCACTCTGTTCCCAAAGAGCATAGATATCGCTTTCGTATAGATCTGGCTGGTAAGTTTTAGCTAATTTCATCTCTCTTAATATACCTCTTATGACACGCTACATGCTTAGGTTTGGTGAAATACTCAAGGAATAAGGGTCGGCAAGGGGTTGTTTATGCATAAGCTGCCAACTTCCAAGGGTCGCAATCATTGCGCCGTTATCTGTACATAGCTTAGGATCCGGCACAATTAAGGGGCAGGGTAGTTCACTGGTTAGTGTTTCTCTGAGCAGTGTATTAGAAGCCACGCCACCCGCTAAAACGACACAACTAGGGTTGTACTGCTGAATTGCCGTTTTTACTCGATCGAGCACAGTATCAACGGCTGTGTACTCGAAACTGGCTGCAATATCTGCCTTCTGAGCCTCAGAGAGCCTCTCAGACAGGCGAAAAGAGGGAAAATCGTATCCAACACCTGCCTGGCTTTGGGCCAGCCTTAAAACGGCTGTTTTGAGGCCAGAAAAACTAAAATCGTAACCTGGCATCTTGGCCTTAGGTAGCTTATATCTGGTTGGATCGCCTTGCGTTGCTAGCTTAGCTACACTTGGGCCACCAGGGTAGGGGAGCCCCAGAACTTTAGCGACTTTATCGAAAGCCTCACCAATAGCATCATCTTGAGTACGTCCCAGTATCTGGTACTCAAAGTGATTACTAAAGAGGACCAATTGGCTATGACCACCCGATAAAATAACGGCTAAGAAGGGGAAACTGGGACTTTGCGCTGGGAATCGATAGCCGGGCAGGGAAGTGCTACTCAAGAAGCTCGCATAGATGTGTCCCAGCACGTGATTGCTGGCCATTAACGGTTTATTGTGCGTTATTGCTAGGGTGCGCGCTGTTAAGACCCCCACTAAGAGGCTGCTGCCCAAACCGGCGCCATAGGTTACAGCTATTGCGTCAATCGCATCCCAATCAGTCTCAGCCTGCTTAAAAGTGCCCTCAATAACTGGGATAATTGTTTCAAGTTGCACACGGGCGGCAATTTCAGGTACTACACCACCGTATTTGGCGTGTAGCTCCATACTCGAGGCAACGACATTACTGAGCAGGTGAGTGCCGTCATCGACAATCGCAGCTCCCGTTTCATCACAACTACTTTCAATTCCTAGCACACGCATATGTTAACCAGACTACCATGCTTATAAGGTGGCGCAAGCCAGCTATTTGGGCCTATACTTGAGCCATGAATCCACGCAAACTGGTTAAAAAGTTAATTCCGGCGACCCTATTTAGGAAAATTGAGCCATATGGCCATCTGGCTGAAGCCGTTTTAATGCAGACTCTAAATGGTTTCCCAGCTAAGGGATTAAAGGTTATTGGCGTCACCGGTACTAACGGTAAAACGTCTACTAGTTTTTTAATTCAGCGCATGCTGCACGAAGCTGGCTATAAGGTTGGCTTAATGACCACTGTTGGTTACGGGGTAGGCGCGGATATAAAGCCACAGATTCAGCACATGACAACAGCCAGTAGCGGACTGCTACTAAAGCGCATTAAAGCAATGCGCGCTGAAGGTATGGAATGGTTAGTGCTAGAAACAACATCACACGGTTTAGCTCAACACCGAGTCTGGGGTATACCTTACTCAATAGCCGTCATGACGAACGTGACACATGAGCACTTAGATTACCATGGAACTTTTGAACGCTACCGGGATGCAAAACGACTCCTGTTTAAGCAAACCAACCGCAACCGTAGTGGTCTTAGGGCTGGCGTCATTAACGCTGAAGACCCGAGCGCCAAACTGTTTGCAGCTGACATTTCACGTGCTTTAACCTATGGCCTTAAGGAAGGGGACATTAGAGCCGAGAATGTATCACTTAAACCAAACGCAGTAAGTTATACGGCTAAGTTTAAAGAGCAAAGCTATGAAATTAAGTGTCACTTGCCAGGTAGTTTTAATGTCGCTAACTCGCTTGCTGCAGTTTGCGTTGGAACCCTACTTGGGCTCAGTAAAACTCAGATTGAATCAGGTATAGCGGCTCTTGAAGGAGTTGAAGGTCGCATGATGAGTATCGTGGAGGGCCAAAAGTTTAATGTCATTATTGACTTTGCGCACACGCCGGACAGCTTCGAAAAGTTATTTAAAGATTTACGCCCGGCTGTGAAGGGTAAGTTGTTAGTCCTGTTTGGTAGCGCCGGCCGCCGTGATGAAGAGAAGCGTGCTGTGCAGGGCAGTCTAGCTGGAAAATATGCTGACGAAGTTGTAATTACGGAGGAAGATGACCGTGATATTGACGGAGTTAAGATCATGAACCAAATCGCAACGGGTGCAGAGTCCGAAGGCAAAATTAGAGACAAAGATCTCTTTCTAGTGCACGACCGGACTGAGGCCATCGGTTTTATTTTCTCTCGAGCCAAGCCTGGCGATACAGTACTGCTACTTGGTAAAGGTCACGAAAAGACAATCGAGCGAGCGGACGGTGCGCATCCCTGGAATGAGATGAGCGTTGCAAGGAAGGCCTTGCAACACTATGCCACCAACTAAGCCAGCGTTAAACTGCAGCAGCGGATATAGCCACCACCCTTAACTAGTTCCTGTATTTCGGGCGTAATAACTTTAAAATTACGGGCTTCAAGAGCTGCTTTTAAGATTGGCGCATGGCTACTCATAATCACGGTCTCGCCAGTTGAGACTAGATTACAGGCAAAACCTTCCTTAGCTTCCGTAAGTGAAACTGCAATCTTTTCTATTGGAAGAGCTTCAATCGCCTGACGGCTAGCAAGATTAAAGGCTTCGGGGCACCAAGCAATCAACTCAGGCGACAGTACAGCAAGGGCAAGATCAAGATCATAAAAATAACTGTCCGGCCAACCAGTTACTTTATTAGTTATCGGCTGTCCGCGCTCATCGGTTGCGGGCACTGTTTCAAGGCCAATTACCTTGCAATCGAATAGATCCTCTAGAAAACGATGCATTTGAGCGTCAGTGCGATAGCGACTGCCGACAAATAAATAGTCGCCACAAGGCAGGCAATCGCCCTGGCCACTAAAACGACCGATCGGGTCAATTATTTCATAGCCCTGAGAGTTTAAAACTTCTTTCGCATATGGTTCTTCTGCTTGACGCAAGTTCGGTAGCGAAGAGCGGACGGCTTTTCCGCGCCAACAGAGACCCCAATTAGCGGTGTAAATACCGTCTTGACAGTTTGGTGGTGGTGCAACCTTTACGACTTCTATTCCGGCTTGCATAAAGGCAGCTCTAAGTGCGGCATGCTCAACTTTAGCTTGACTAATATCCGGTTGCACGTTCTTATGCTCGTAGGGGTTTAATTCCTCAATTGCGAAGTAATCTGCACCTGAGAGCAACATTTTTTGGTTTATTAGATTCATCTAAACAAACAGTTTAGCATCTCGGGATAAAGAGAACGTAGTACTGCAGAAACTCAAATAGATCGTAGACAATCCTGACTTGTAGAATAGGTTATGTAACTAACTAATAACTACAAAGGAGACAATAATGTCTAACCGTGTCGGGTCATCTACGATCTATGCATCTATTCTACCAATTGGTAACAACTTACGCTCAGTAAGTTTAAGTAGAGAGGCTAAGCATCGACTTAGGGTAATTGAATACTACTTGGGATGTCGTAGCGTAGCCCTAACCTGCCGACACTTCGGTATCTGTAGGAGCTACTTCTACAAATGGTATAAACGGTTTAATCCCCATAACCTAAAGTCACTAGAGGACCTAAGCCGTAAACCCCATAGGGTTAGACCCGCTACCTATGACGTAAACTTTGTTGCTCTCATCCGTAAGCTTAGAACTGACTATCCAAGTTATTCTGCTAAAAAGCTGTCAGTAATAGTACTTAGAGACTATGGAATTAGCTACTCAGCAGCAACCATAGGCCGAGTCATCAAGCGGTTCATGCTTTACTTCTCTCAGGTTATCCATCTTAGGAACCATAGGCGTGGTTGCAAACGTTCTTGGGTGACAAGAAAGCCATTCAGCCTCTATGCCAATGGTCCCGGGCAAGTCATAGAGTTTGACATGAAGCATATCTGGTCTGCCAACCGCCGCCGTTATGCCTTTGTAGCAGTAGATGTGTTCACCAAACAAGCTATTATCCATGTATCTTCCAGCTCAAAGTCAACTCAGGCCAAGATAGCCCTAGAAATGGTCGTTAAGACCTTTGGCGCTCAGGCGGTCATTGTCAACGACAATGGTAGCGAAAACTTTGACCAGGCTTATGCCTATCTAAAGCAAGTAGGAGTAACCCAGTACTTCGCAAGACCACATACACCTAAAGACAAACCGCATGTCGAAAACATTATTGGTAAGTTACAGCAGGAATGTCTGGATGAGGACAGATCAGCCGACAGTGTAACTAAACTACAGGCTCAGATTAACCGCTGGTTGAACGATTATCACTTCTTTCGTCCTCACCAGGCACTAAACTACCTAACACCTGAAGAATTCTGTGCTACATTAAACATAACTATTCCAAGAGCCAAAGTGTCTACGATGTGTTGAGTAAGTGCATAGTACTTGCAAAATATACAATAATGCTGTATTATATGTATTGTCTATGGAACAACATCCTCACTCAGACACTCAAGCCGAACAGCATGAACATGAAATTCAGACTGAATTTCTTTTCCCAGATAAACAAAACCAAATCCTTGAAAAATGTGGTCTTGATCCGACTCAGTTTGAAGCCACGACGGCACCTTTTAAACTAAGCTACGTGTACAATATTGCACCTCCGGGGCTTGATGTTTCAAATCCTCAAACCGGTGAACGTCTTTTTATAACCACTGAATCAGATCATGTAAGCGAAGCTACAGCTCGAACCACACTGGGTAAGGCATCGGTTCTTGAGCATCTCTATGATAGAGGCGTCGGTCCGGAACGGCACTACCAGATTTATAAAGTTCCAAAGTTAGCTCAACCAATTGATGAATTTCGCCACGATCTATCAATTACTTTCGAGCAAGAAAAATCTTTAGTTAACAAAGTAAATGCTCAGATTGCCCGTTTTGCAGCGCTTGGCATTAGGGTAACTTCAAAGCAGGTTGCAATTGTTGATCATCGGGCTGAAGAAGGCGCGGATGTTGATAAGCCTTTTGAACTAGTGGTTGTGCCACCAATTAAAAATAGTCGCTATCTTCAATTTCCTCGTGACATTATTGACCGCATGTTTAAGCCCTAAGTCTTCAAAGCCTACCTTATCTTAAAAAATACCGCTCTTGACAGAGTTTTTGGCGCTCAGCTATAGTGAGTGCTAACAAAAAGGCCAACCTAAAGCTAAGGAGGACTCTAGTTTATGAATGCACCACTACAGCCGCTTGCTGACTATGTCGTCGCGCAAGCTGAAGAAGCTAACACTAAGACTGCTAGCGGCCTATATCTTCCAGAGAATGCAGCCGAAAAGCCTAAAATTGCAAAAGTTGTGGCTACTGGTAAGGACATTAAACAGGTTAAAGTTGGCGATCGGATCGTCTATAAGAGCTACAGCACCACTGAAGTTAAAGTCGGTACTGAGGATTATATTTTAGTTAAAGAAGAAGATATTTTAGCGACCGTAAAATAGGAGAAGATTTAAATGGCCAAGAAGATTTTTTATGACGATGATGCACGCCGCCGCGTCCTAATGGGCGCTGAGATTCTATACAACGCCGTTAAGACAACGATGGGTCCACGTGGCCGCAATGCGGTAATTAGCAAAGCTTACGGCAACCCAACCGTAACTCATGACGGCGTCACAGTAGCAAAAGATGTTGAGCTACCAGACGTGGATGATGAAACGCTGGGCCAGAAAGTCGGCGCTGAGCTGATTAAACAAGCCGCCAGCAAGATGAACGATGTCGCTGGCGACGGCACAACGACCGTTACAGTTTTGACCTACCACATCTTAAATGAAGCTAATAAGTTGATTGCAGCTGGTCATAACCCAATGCAACTGCGCAAAGGCCTTGAAGCTGCGGCAGTTGACGTTATTAGTGCTTTGTCAGGAATGGCAGAAGACATTGCCGGCAAGAAAAGCCGCGTGGCTGAAGTTGCGACCATTTCGGCTGGTGACGCTGAGATTGGTGCCCAGATAGCAGAAGTTATGGAAGCGGTTGGTAAAGACGGTGTTGTAACCGTCGAAGAAGGGCAGGGGCTATCGCTCGAAAAAGAAGTTGTCGAAGGATTTACTTTTGACCGTGGCTTTGTAAGTGCCTACATGGTTACTGACACTACCCGCATGGAAGCTGTTTATGACCGTCCTTCAATTGTAGTGACTGACAAGAAGATCAGTTCGATTCAAGACTTCTTGCCGCTACTTGAGAAACTAGCCCAGAGTGGCAAAAAGGATTTAGTCTTAATTGCGGAGGATGTTGAAGGTGAAGCCTTAGCTACATTCGTGCTTAACCGCCTAAAGGGTGTCTTTAACACCGTTGCCGTTAAGGCCCCAGCTTTTGGTGATCGCCGAAAGGATATCTTAAACGATATTGCAACCTTAACTGGTGCTGAAGTGATTAGTGAAGACGCAGGTATGACATTTGAAAACGTTGGCTTAGAAGTAGTCGGAACCGCACGTAAAGTTATTGTCGCTAAGGATGAAACGACAATTATTGAAGGCGCCGGCGATAGCAATAAGGTCAGCGCTCGGATTAAGCAAATTAATGCGCAAATTGAACAGTCTAGTAGTGAATACGACCGCGAAAACCTCGAGAAGCGACGGGCTTCATTAGGTGGTAAGGTCGGTGTCATTAAGGTCGGTGGTGCAACCGAAACGGAAATTGAAGAAAAGAAGTTTCGGGTTGATGATGCTGTAGCGGCCGTTAAAGCAGCGCTCGGCGATGGCATTGTGCCAGGTGGTGGCGTTACCCTAATTAACTTACAGTCCGCTGTTAAGATTGATCCTAAGGATGACGACGCCTTTAACGCTGGTAAGCACATTCTAGTACGTAGTCTTGAGCAGCCATTTAGAATCTTACTTAGTAACTCAGGGCTGAATGCTGATGAATGGCTACCAAAAGTTAAAGCTGCCAAAAAAGGGATGGGCATTGACGTAGTTAACCCGACAGACCTAGTTGATCTTAAAGCTAAAGGTATTATTGACCCAGCTCGAGTCACTAAGGAAGTACTACAGAACGCCTCTAGCATTGCCGGTACGGCTATGACTATGGGTGCCTTAGTTGTAGAAGTGCCTGAACCTAAATCTGCACCTGCTGCGCCTGACATGGGCGGCATGGGCATGATGTAGTATTAGAGGCAAAACGTCGCCTAAAAAATAGAGCGCCTGCTAATTACACGGCGCTCTATTAATATCTAAAAGCTAAAGGATTACTTATCGTTAGTTTGAGGGTGAGTGAAGTAGTTAATCTCGTTCACAATATCTAGTAGGGCTTGGGCTTTTTCCTTCTCATCACTGATTTGGGAAGCGGCTTCGTAGGCCGCCTTAATTAAGGCCTGATTGTCGCTGGCCTGAATCATCATCATTAGCGTGTGAAAACGCTCTTTAGGATTTTGATCGAGATGACTAACTAAAGGTGAGAGTTGCGACAAAGCTTCTTGCTTAATGTTTAACAAGCCATCGGTATCTGGAACCTGTAGGGGCGAGCTTGTCGTAACTGGCTCAGGACTATAAGTAGCCTCAAGTGCTTTATTTGTCAGTTCTGTGTCTGACGAGACGCTCACGACTGGTGTATTATTGTCGTCTGGTTGTTGCTGGTCATCATGTTGCCCAAACATCAGTTTCCCCCCATACATAATGCTAATCCGCTTTAGGTTATACTTAGATATAATAATAGCACTTTCGCTATAAGACTGTAAGGAATGGAGGCTAGATAAATCTTTATGCTTGATGATCTAAAGTACATTCATCAAATCGATACTTCGGATGCACTAGGTTTTGCCGGCAAGGAGCCGACGCAACTACTTACGACGTTTGATACTAAACTTTCTTTTGATAACAGCGCTATCACTAACGTTGTTTATGCTGCGATGGGTGGATCGGCGCTGGCTGCTATATTAAGCCAAAGCTGGCCTGGCTATCGCGTACCTTTTGAGGTTGCCCGTGGCTATCAATTACCAGCCTATGTGGGCTCTACGACACTTTGTATCGTTTCAAGTGCTTCTGGTAACACCGAAGAAACGCTAAGCGCCCTCGAAGCCGCCGAAGCGAAGCAGGCTTTAATTGTAGTTATCGCTGGTGGTGGCAAGCTTGCAGATATAGCGAGGGCAAAGCACTATCCACTGTTTCTGTTACCTTTTTCACCGCAGCCCCGTTACGGTGTTTTTAATAACTTCAAAGCACTCATTAGTATCGGTCAGCAAGCTAACATTTTCCGTGATGAAGTCTCAGATACGTGTGAGCGGGCGGCAAAGTTTTTAGCTGATCAGGTGCTGGGCTGGCAAGCAATTAAGCCAGTTAGCGATAACCTAGCAAAGCAAATTGCGCTTGATAGTTTAGGCAAGTCAGTCGTTATTTACGGCGGTCCACTTATGGCGCCCGCCGCCTATAAATGGAAGATTAGTTTTAATGAGAACGCAAAGCAAATCGCTTGGACTAACAGCTTCCCAGAGTTTAATCATAATGAATTTATCGGTTGGAGTAGTCAGCCTGTAGATAAGCCTTATACGGTTATCGATTTGCGCTCCGAACTTGAATTACCACGGATTTTAACCCGTTTTACGCTAAGCCAAAAGTTGTTGAGCGGGCGTCGTCCGGAGCCGATCGTCGTTAATGCAGTCGGACATAACGTACTTGAGCAGTTACTCTACTGCGTATTGCTTGGCGATTTCACTAGTCTGTATGCCGCAATTGCCGCCGGAACTAATCCTGAACCAGTCGAGTTGGTTGAAAAGCTCAAAGTTATGTTAGCTGAGAACGGCTAACATGGCGCACTGGCTAAAACAATCTTGGTCTCAACTCGGGATTGGTCTAATGCTTGCTTATGCGGGCTGTTTCGGCCTCTATCTCTATACGGTGGTTTTTAAGCATATCCACGGCAACCTATTTTTAATTATTAGCTTGGTTCTAGCATTAGTTCCACTTCTGTTATCTTGGCGTCTCGTGGTGAGCTTAAAACAAAAGCGCTGGTCGGCTTGGGAGCCAATGCTGATTACGTTGTTTTGGCTGAGCTTTATTCCTGGAAGTTTCTATGCCCTCAGCGACTATATCCATCTGCATTCTGCCTCAACTCACAGCATTTTGTTAGTTTCAGTGTTATATAGTGCCTGTATTAGCTTAGCTTTCCTTATAGGCCTAATTAGTCTGTATTTAGTGCACGTTGAGCTTAAAAAACGCCTGAAGCCAACCACTGCGGGTGTCGTCATGGTGCTTGTTTTAATTGGGATTAGCTTTGCCATCTATCTCGGCCAGGACTTAAATTGGAGCTACTGGGATATTATGCTTAACCCCGTTGGTTTAATCTTTGATATCTCAAACGTATTAATGCGCACCAATAGTTATCCTGACCTAGCGACGACTACTAGCGGGCTATTCGTACTGCTCGGGTCAGTTTACTTATTAGGCTGGCGATTAGCCCGCCTGGTCTGGCACCGCGGTGTTGACGATTTAGCAGCGCACATTAAGCGCAGCCGCACCACTTAAGCTATACTTATCCCTGATATGGAAGATTTGGTAAGATCAGCTCTGGCTGACATAGCGGCTAGTATTGCTAATAAAGTAATCAGCATAGAATTGGATTATCCAGACCAACGTTTTGGCGACTTCGCGACAAACGTTGCAATTAAACTTGCATCTGAAGTTAATGCTAAGCCCCAGTTATTAGCACAAACAATCGCTACCGCCCTTAAGAACAAACTTAAAAATGAACTAAGTGAGGTCACCATCGCCGGGCCAGGATTTATTAATATTCGCTTAACAGACTCGGCGGTACTAGGCGAAATGAAACAAGAGGCGGCTAAACCTCTCAGTGGTCAATCGGCTGTGGTTGAATTTTCTGATCCAAACCCGTTTAAGATCCTACATGCTGGGCATCTCTATACCTCAATTGTCGGCAATACCATAGCTAACTTACTCGAAAATGGCGGTGCAACTGTCCACCGCGTCAATTACGGCGGTGATGTTGGGCTTCACGTGGCGAAATCGATTTGGGCGATGCTTAATTTTCTAGGTGGAGAAGAGCCGTCCAAGCTTGAGCAAATCGATCCCGACAAACGCAGTGAGTGGATGAGTGAAATGTATGTGCATGGCAACACTGCATATGAAGATGATGAATCAGCTAAAGCTCCAATTGTTGAGTTAAATAAGCGTGTTTATGCCATCCAAGAAAGTAAAGATCATGAGTCAGCCTTGGCGCAAATTTATTGGACGACCAGAGACTGGAGTTATGCCGAATTTGACCGTTTCTATGCCCGGTTACAGATTCATTTTGATAAATTCTACCCAGAAAGCGAAGTGGCTCAAGTCGGTCTTAATATGGTGCGTGAACAGTTAGCTAAGGGTGTCTTTAAGCTAAGTGATGGCGCAGTAGTATTTGAGGGTGAACCGTACGGTTTGCATACCAGAGTCTTTATTAACAGTCACGGTCTGCCAACATACGAAGGCAAAGATATCGGTCTCGCAGAACTGAAAATGCGCGACTTTAAGTTTTCGCGCTCCATTATCATTACAGCGAATGAGCAGCAACAGTATATGGCGGTAGTACTTAAAGCCCTAGAGCAGTTTGCGCCAGAGCTCGCTGAACACACGACGCACTTAACGCACGGAATGGTTCGATTATCCGGGGGCAAGAAAATGAGTAGCCGGCGGGGCAATATCTTAAGGGCAGGGGATGTGCTTGATGAGGCCGCAAGCGCGGCAGCTAAAATCAGCGCTAATAACGACGATCGAGTCGTCTTAGCGGCAGTTAAGTATGCTTTCTTAAAACAGCGCATCGGTGGCGATGTAATCTATGAGCCGGAAGAATCGGTTAACATTTTAGGTAATAGCGGACCATATCTACAGTACGCCTATGCGCGGGCTAGCAGCATAATTGCTAAGGTTAACGAGTCAACTAACGCTGTTGAGACACCTGACTGGCAGCCAGGTGAGCGGACCTTGGCTTTGAAACTATCGCGTTTTGCTGCCACTCTAAACATTGCAACAGCTGAACTAAGTCCGCACTTACTGTGTACCTATCTCTATGAATTGACGCAGGAGTTTAACCGCTTTTATGAGTCTAACCGTGTGGTTGGTGACGAGCGTGAAGCGATTCGACTCTACCTCACTAAGCTTTATGCGAAGCGCCTAAAGCAGGGCCTTATACTACTTGGCATCGAAGCCCCCGAACGGCTTTAGCTTGGATACTTGCTTCCCCAGCTAGCCATTTGAACTAAAGTTGGAATTAAATCATAACCCTTGCTAGTTAGCTCATAACTGCCAGCCTCAAACTTAATTATGTTTTGGCTTTCAAGATCGATTAAGCGCTGTGACAAAACGCGCGGTGTAATATGCTCAATTGAGTGTTCGAGTTCGCAAAAACGCTTTGGACCTCTGTGTAAATCACGCAGGATTAGAGCTGACCACTTGCGCCCCAATACTCTCATTGCGCTGGCGATGCAGCCTTCAACTGGTTCGATGTCGATAATCTTTTGAGTAATACTTGCCATCACTATACTTAGTATAGTACTATTAATACTATATAAAGTATAGCAAAAGGAGCAATAGATGAAACTAGCAATAATTATTGGTGCAACAAGGGATGGCCGTCAAACCCTTAAGCAGGCTAAATGGGTTCTAAATGAAGCTAACGCAATGGAAGGCGTCGAGGCTGAACTTGTTGACCTTAAAGACTACCCCCTACCGTTTTTTAACGAACCAGTTAGCCCACGCTATAACCCAAATCGTGTAATTGAACCAGCAGTCAAGAAGTGGCTCGATAGCGTTGCTGAGGCAGACGCTTACGTCTTCGTAACTCCTGAATACAACCACTCTATTCCAGGCGTACTAAAGAACGCTCTAGACTTTGTGACAAGTGAGTTTAACCGTAAACCAGCAACTGTCGTCAGTCACGGCTCAGTAGGTGGTGCTCGCGCAGCCATGCACCTAAAAGAAATTCTGTCTGAAAGTCGAGCTATCGTCATTCCGCAACAAGTCGCTTTCCTTGGTCTGCACGAAGGTGTTAACGATGAAGGCCAACTTGATGCTGAGCTACTAGCTAACCCTTACGGACCCGCTGCAGCCTTAAAAGCTGCACTCAGTGAGCTCAAGTGGTTTAGTGACGCTCTAACTCAAGCCCGTAAAGCCTAAGTTTCCTCTAGTCATAAAGCCCGCCTAGGCTATAATGGCTGGCATGGATAGGGCAGCATACGATTTAATCCCGAGCAAGTTGCTTTGGGTAGATCTTGAGATGACCGGACTTGACGCCGAGCACGACGTAATTTTAGAAGTCGCGGCAGAAGTTACAGACTTTAATTTTAAAACATTAGCTAGCTATGAAGCTTGCATTGCTCATAGTGACGACGAGCTGGGCCGAATGAACGCTTGGTCAATGGCTCAGCACAGCAGCAGTGGTTTAATTGAACGCATTAAAACTAAGGGCAGAGAAGAGAGTGAGATTAAGCATGAATTAGTTGGCTTTATTAATGCTCAATTCAATGATTCTCCTGCAATACTAGCTGGCAACAGCATTCATAATGACCGCAACTTCATTAAGCGGTGGTGGCCTGAAGTTGATGCCTTGTTGCACTACCGGATGGTAGATGTTTCGTCTCTAAAAGTCGTCATGCAAGCCAAGTACAATGTCTTTTTCGACAAAAAAGACGTACACCGTGCCTTCGATGATATCCAAGCCTCAATCGCCGAACTACAGTACTATCTGGAGTGGTTTTCATCCCAGAACAAGAGCGATGCTTAAAACGAACGACATTGCGGCAATTAAACGTTACTTAAGTCACTTTGACGGCGTCAGTGTTGATTTTCCATATACTAAGACTCTGGCTGTCTATTCGACCACTAATAAAGTGCCGTTTGCATATCTCGAAAAAGGACGCCAGTTACCCGAGATTAGTCTACGCATTGATTCCCAATTAGCTCAGTTGCTTAGAGATAAATACGAAGAGGTGGCTCAAGCCCGCAAACTAGATCCCAGGCAGTGGAGCACCATAGTGCTGAGCGGTCAGTTAGGCCGTGACGAGATAAACGCTTTAATTGATCACAGTTTTCAGCTGGCCAGTCGTTTAGTCTAATCGTAGCTCGATCTGAGCATGACTAGGAGTAGATTAATATCGTTATAGTCGGTTTTTAAGTAGCTCTTTACGACAGGGGACGTATTCAAGCTGTAAGCGTTTGTTAGAACGTTTTGATAGAGCCTTAGCTGCGTCAGCATGACGGCTGCATAAACGGGGTCAAAATTACTGACCGCAACCGCCTGTGTTAGTTGAGCGTCGGCCTGTGGCTGCAGGACATAGTTTTTTGGTGAAACCTTAATGTGGTTGTAGCCTAATAACTGAATCAGTTTATTGTTATCTGTGGTGGCCGCTGCAAGCATTGTTGCTGAAAAATTTAAGTAACTTTGGCTAGAAATAGTTTGCTGGGTGCCAATTGTACTTAAATTAATTAATTCCTGCTGTTGCCCCAGCACTGTATAGAGCGACGTCATATTAATCCCACTAGTACCACCAAAGACGCTACTTAAGCCAAAGATAAGAATAATTAAGACTAAGCCGCCTCCCACTAAAGCAATGACGCGGGCCCTGAACTCCAGCCCGTTAAATAGTCCAATGGGATTAAAGGAGTGTTTCTTAGACTCGTTTAAAAAGGCAAATGGATCAACGACTGGTTGTTGTGGTCCTTGGGCTGGTGGCATGTATCTATTTAATCATAAGCTTCATAAAAATAACGACAGAGATTACAAATGTCGTCAAATGTAGAATAATACTAAGGAACAATACTATGGATGCGGTAGAAGAAGTAAAGAGCCGGCTGTCAATCGAAGACATCGTTGGCGAGTACGTTCAGCTAAAAAGAGCTGGGCGTAACTTCCGTGGGCTCAGTCCGTTTACGAATGAAAAAACGCCAAGTTTCATGATTAGCCCAGAAAAGCAGATATGGCATGATTTCTCCTCTGGCAAAGGCGGCAATATCTTTTCTTTCATTATGGAAATTGAAGGATTGGACTTTAAGGAGGCGCTTGAATTACTTGCTCGCAAAGCGGGCGTCGATCTAGAGCAGTACGGTAGTGGTAGTCGCGGTAAGCAGGGCGGAGTGGACAAAAAACGCCTGCTTGAAGCTAACGCTGCTGCTGCAAAGTTTTATCAGGTACAACTCGGTGCTAATCATGAAGCCCTGGAATACGTCCTAACTAACCGTCGCTTCACTAAAGATACGGTTTTAGCTTGGCTGCTGGGCTATTCACCCAACACTGGCAACGCTCTGCTTAATTACCTTTTAAAAAAAGGTTTTAACGAGGCCGAAATTTTGGCGGCTGGGCTGAGTAGTAAGAGAATGGGCAGAACTAGCGATATGTTCCGGGGCCGTTTAATGATTCCATTAATGGACCCGCAAGGGCAGGTGATTGGGTTTACCGCCCGACTCCTTAAGGCTGACGATACAGGGCCAAAATATATAAATACGCCAAGAACCGTGCTTTATGACAAGAGCCGACATATATTCGGTATGCATTTAGCCAAAAAGGCCATTCGTGAACTCAAGTATGCTGTTTTAGTAGAGGGCAACTTAGATGTAATTATGAGTCACCAAGCTAATGTGGCGCAGGTCGTCGCCACTGCCGGCACAGCGCTTACAGAAGCTCACTTAAAAAGCCTAGTTGGCTTTGCTCATGATATTCGTCTCGCTTTTGACAGCGATAAAGCCGGCTTGTCAGCTACAGAACGTTCAATTAGCTTAGCTAGCCGTCTGCACGTCTCGCTTAACATAATTGATCTTAAAGGCGGCAAGGATCCAGATGAGTTAATAAAAAAAGACCCTCAATTATGGTTAAAGGCAATTGATGACTATCACTATGCAATTGATTGGCTGATTGCTTTGCAGCAACGCCGCTTTGATCTCGCAAGCGCCGAGGGTAAACGTGAATTTAGCGACGCCTTACTGCCTTTAATTGCCAACTTAGATGATGCAGTTGAACAGGATCACTACTTAAACCTGATGGCATTAAAGCTAGGTGTATCTAAACTGGCCTTAAACAGTAAGCTTAAGCGCTCAGCTGACCCAGTAAGACCACTAAAACGGACCAATCAAGCTAGCGTCGCGCTAAACGATCAGAAAGTTGAAATTACAAAGTGCGAAGACCACTTGCTCTGCTTAATGCAAAAGCATGTGCAGCTGCGTGAACAGCTTAATATATTGACTCCAGAGATGTTGAGTCGAGAGCCGGCTAAGGTGCTCTTAAAGCTGTATAAACAACATAAAAACAGTGATGAAGAGCACCTTGGAAAATTGGCGGAAGTGGCAGACTATGTTAAAATATTAACGTTACAATATGAGGAACTCTACCAGGGCCTCGAGCTTAGCGAACTGAAATACGAAGCGGCTCGACTGCAGGTTCGACTGATAGAGGATTACGTTAAACAACAAAAAATAAACTTAGCTAAACAAATGTCCGAGTCGGACGCTAACCAGACCGATAAACTACTAGCGGAAGCCCGGCAGTTGGATGAATTACTTAGAATAAATTTGGGAGATCGTGTTCATGCCTAAGAAGAAGCAAGAAGCGCAAGCAGCGGGCGATGCCTTAATAACGCGCAAAGATGAATTAGTAGCCAAGGCCAAGAAAGAGGGCCACATCTCACAACGTGAGATCTTTGAGGAAATTGCCGATGAACCAGCCAATACTGAAGTCCTTGATGCCTTATATACCGAATTAGCTGATGCCAACATTGAAATTACGGCCAGCGATCCAAACGAGGCAGGCTTTAGCGAAGGTTGGGATGAAGAAGAAGCCGAAGAGGAGGCTGAAGTCAGTACGGTTTATCTCGACGATGATGTTGCCGATGACTCAGTCCGTCTGTATCTTCGCGAAATTGGTAAAATTCCACTCTTAACCGCCGAAGAAGAACTGGCCTTAGCCCAACGAGTCGTGGCAGGGGATAAGCAAGCTAAAGATAAAATGGCTGAAGCCAACATGCGTTTAGTGGTCTCGATTGCTAAGCGCTACGTTGGACGTGGTCTCGACCTGCTTGATTTAATTCAAGAAGGCAATACCGGCTTACTAAGGGCTGTCGAAAAGTTTGATCCAGACAAAGGTTTTAAGTTCTCGACTTACGCCACCTGGTGGATTCGGCAAGCAATTACGCGGGCTATCGCCGATCAAGCGCGTACTATCCGGATTCCAGTGCACATGGTTGAAACAATCAATAAGTTACTGCGCACCCAAAGACGCCTCACGCAGGAACTTAACCGTGAACCGACCAATGATGAGATTGCTCAAGCTATGGAGATTGATGTCGACAAGGTTGAGCACATCATGAAGATTAAGCAGGATATTTCCAGTCTTGATGCCTCAATCCGTGACGACGAAGAGGATTCGGTCCTGGCAGATTTCATTGAGGATGAAGATACCATTAGTCCTGAAGAATCTGCTACCAGCCAACTGCTTAAAGAGCAAGTTAAAGACATGCTGGGTGCATTAACCGAGCGCGAACAAAAGATTCTTAAACTGCGTTTTGGTCTGGAAGATGGCAGAAGTCATACACTTGAAGAAGTCGGCCAGGAATTTAGCGTCACTCGTGAACGGATTCGACAAATTGAAGCTAAGGCTTTAGCTAAACTACGTAAACACCGTGATGCTAAGAAGCTCCACGATTACATTAAATAGAGCTATTAATTAATATGCCGAGGCAAATAATCGGAATTTCCGGCACTAACGGGTCAGGTAAAGATACAGTTGGTCATTTGCTAGTGCAAGAGCATAATTTTTTGTTTGTATCTGGCTCAGATATGTTGCGCGCTGAGCTGAAAGCCCAGGGCTTGCCGCTAACGCGTGAGCAAACCAGAAGCTTTAGTTCAGCCTGGCGACGTAAGTCAGGTCTCGGTGTCATTATTGACAAAGCGGTAGAAGTTTATGAGCAAGCCGGTGGCGATAGTAAGTATAGTGGTTTGGCTATTGCGAGCTTACGTAACCCGGGCGAAGCGGATAGTGTTCATGAGCGCGGCGGTAAGGTGATTTGGGTTGATGCTGATCCCAAGATTCGCTACGAGCGCATTAGAGCTAATGCTCATCTCCGTGGTGCCGATCGGGCTGCTTCAGACGACCTGTCATTTACTAAGTTTTTGTCTGAGGAAGCGGACGAAATGAATCCAGCTACGCAGGATGATCCAACACTGCTTTCGATGAGTGGCGTTAAGGCTAAGAGTGATTTATTTCTACAAAACAACGGTCACGATTTAGGGCTCTTAAGCAACGAGCTGAACCGACTGCTGGGCTTTAGCCAGTCTTAAAGGCTATACTAATTTTAGCTATGGCGGCAAAGAAACTGGCAATAATTGACGGGAAGAGTGTCTTTTATAGAGGTTATTACGCCATGCCCAATTTAAGTACTGGCGATGGTATACCAACGGGCGGGGTCTTTGGTTTTGCAACCATGGCACTGGAAGTCATCAAGCGACTTAAACCGGATTATGTGGCAGTTGCATGGGACAAACCAAAAACCAATATCCGCAAGCGTCTTGAACTCTACCCCAAATACAAAGCTGGACGTAAACCTGCACCAGCCGATTTTTATGAACAAATTCCAATCCTGCACGAACTATTAAGTGCCTTTGGCTGGCCTCTCTATGAACTAGACGATTATGAGGCCGACGACATCATGGGGGCCTTAGCAACTCAGGCAACCGAGCAGGGAATTGAGACCATGCTCGTTACTTCAGATTTAGACATGCTCCAGCTAGTGAACGACCATGTTCATGTCTACGCTCTTAAAAAAGGACTGAGTGACATTGCGCTTTACTCGCCACAATCCTTTGAAGCTAAATATGGGCTAAGTGTCGATCAGTTTCTAGATTTTAAATCACTTAGGGGAGACCCTTCGGACAATATTCCAGGCGTTCCTGGCGTGGGTGAGAAAACAGCCATTGAGCTACTGAAAAAGTACGGTACGCTGGATAAGATTTATACCGAAGTTGAGCTTATTTCACCGGCCACCCTACGCAATAAGTTGGTTGCCGGCAAAGACCTAGCATATTTAAGTAAACAGCTTTCAGCAATTTGGGTAGATGCGCCTCTAAAACTTGATCTAGCGGCAATGGATGGTAGCCGGGCTGACGTTAATGAACTAGCACGGATACTTACTAAACTGCAGTTTCGAAGCCTGCTCCGCCAACTACCAGAAGTTCTCTCTACCAAAATGGCAGAAAGCCAAAACGCATTCGTTAAGTCGCACCATCTGCCCGGTAATTACATACATCTCTCAAGTGCTGATCAGTTAGCCGAAATTAAGCTTGAGGGCGCCAAGCATGTGTTTATTGCAAGTCGTTCCGCTAAGGCGCATGGTGTTGAGCCAGAGCTACTTATTTTGAGTCTCGATGGCAAACTAGCGTATGCACTTGATCTAGCGCACATCAATAAGGAAGCTCTCAAAAACTTTTTAGCTGATTTACCGCCTCTAGTTGGACACAACCTTAAAGCGACCCTTGAAGTATTAATGGCCATTGGCTTAGATAAGTTGCCACCCGTAAAACACGACACCCTAATCGCAGCCTTTGTGCTCAACAGTTTGCGCCGTGAACAAACATTAACAGAATTAGCACGAGCAGATTTGGACTACCAAGGCAGTAGCTTAGATGACCTTGACGTTGCGGAGTTAAGTGCCAGTAGTGCCTCGGTCGTGGCGGTGATTTCAGATCTGTTTGAACTGCAAAAACAGCAACTTAATGAAGTTTCGTCTTTTCCAAAGTTGGTGCAAGAGCTGGAATGGCCGATTATACCGATCTTAGCGCGCATGGAAGTCGCTGGGATTGAGCTCGACAGCCATTATTTAAAACGTTTCAGTGTCCAAATTGATGACATGCTATCTGACGTAGAGCAGCAAATCTATGGTTATGCGGATATGGAGTTTAATATTGCCAGCCCTAGCCAACTTGCCGGTGTCTTGTTTGAGCGCTTAAAGTTGCCAACTGCAGGCATAAAGAAGGGCAAGAGTGGCCTGAGTACTGCGGCTAGTGAACTAGAAAAATTAAGAGAAGCCCACCCCATAATTGATCAAATTAGTCGCTACCGCGAGATTGCTAAACTTAAGAATACTTACGTAGATACTTTGCCCAAACAGGTTGACTCATCTGGACGTTTACATACCACATTTAACCTCACTATTGCTCAAACCGGACGGTTAAGCAGTACTGACCCAAACTTGCAAAATATACCAATTAGAACTGATCTCGGGCGCAAAATTCGCACGGCCTTCGTCGCTGGTAGAGGCAAAAAATTAATAAGTTTGGATTATTCGCAGTTTGAATTAAGGCTCGCGGCAGTCTTATCTAAAGACCAAGATTTAATTGAGATGTTTAATCGTGGCGCCGACATTCACCTCATGACCGCAGCAGAAGTCTACGGCCGGAGGCCCGAAGATGTGACATCGCAAATGCGTTCAGCCGCCAAGGCAATCAATTTTGGTATTCTCTACGGCATGAGCCCACATGGGTTAAGTATTGCCACTGGCATGACCCGCGAGCAATCAGTTAATTTTATCGACAAGTACAAGGCTTTACGTCAGCCACTTTTTGCCTACATGGATCAGTTAACTATTCAGGCTAGAGAGCAGGGCTATGTCGAAAACCTCTTCGGACGACGCCGGCCCATGCCAGATATTTATTCGTCAAATTTTGTCGTACGGAGCGCAGCGGAGCGTGCAGCCATTAACATGCCAATTCAGGGCACCGAAGCCGATCTGATGAAATTAGCTATGATTAAGTGCGAAAAGCATTTATTGGCGCAGCACAATAACTGCCGCCAACTGCTACAAATTCATGACTCTATCTTAGTTGAGTGCCCAAGTGAAGTTGCTGAACAGCTGGCGAAAGAACTGCAGGATATTATGCAAAACGTTTACGACTTACCGGTACGGCTTGATGTAGCGATTAAGATTGGCGATAACTGGGGTCAGCTCTAGGCGTCAGGATGAGTTCTGCGCACTCGGACCTTGCGCACTCTACCACCTCGGGCCAGAATCAATCTGAACGCCAAGTAAGATACCCATAGAGAAGTAATAATTTCACCCAAGCTTATTAACGTACCAATAATCGATTGACGATGTTTAGTAAAATCGTACAAACCAACCAAAAAGACCAACCCTTCAGCTAGGATTAACATTTGTGCAATTCGCCGACTGCGTCGATCTTGGGTCGCGAAACCAGCTAGCCACAAGAACCCAAACCAGATTGTAATGGCTAAAAAATAACCGGTATCGAGAGCAATACTACTAACACAGCTACCGTTAGTGCTAAAGCACTGATTAAGCGATCCAGATACGCCATTTATAAGATTGAGGAGGGTGAGCGATATAAACTGGATTGTGGCCGCGACGCCGGTTTCGTACTTTAGCTTAAGTGCCATAGACTTAGTTGGTTTTAGCTTGTATTAAGTTGAATCTTACCAAGTCTATTATGCTACCAAAACCTATACCAAACACTATTGCAAATATATGAGGATATGGTAAAATATACTTTATGTTAAGGAGTCGACAGACACGTTTCTTTATGGGCGTTGGCCTAGCAATTGCTTTGCTGGTCATCCTCTTAGTGGTTATTTTTTCGCAGTCTAGTGGCCCGCAAATTGCGACGCCTAAACCAATGGCAGCCTATGCCACCGACCCAACGGCACAGGTGTCAATGCTCATAGATGGACCAGTTAACGCCGTGTCTGAACACAATCAGGTGCAGGTAATTATCAATAACAGTCTTACGACAATTAATATCCTAACCGGTTATGACGGAGCAGTTAAAAGTAGTTCAAGTTTCCCAATGAGTGTCTCAGCTTTTCACGTCTTCTTGCGCTCGCTCGAATATGCTGGCTACAACAATGGCTCAAATGACCCCAAGCTAAGTCAGGCCAGTGGTTATTGTCCTACTGGCGACCGCTATATATTTACTTTTGACGACAACAACCACCAAATTTCGCGCTACTGGTCTACAAGCTGTTCAGGTGCGCATACATATAATGGTGACAGCGGCCTAACCCTTCAGCTATTTGAAGCACAAGTGCCCGATTACGCTAACCTGACCAGTAACCTCAATCTTTAACCAATCCTAAACCGGATCTGTTTGGTGGTCCCAACAGCTCGTGTTAGGGCTGGCGCATTGAGGCGCAGACTACTAATTAAGCCCGCACTACGGCTCATTATTATAATTTCTTGCCCCGATAGTTTAACCGTGACATCGCGGTTATCATAATGCTCGGCAACAAAGGCCTTAATAGCCTTAACCTCAGGCGGTAACGAGAAATCTTTGCCGGCTAAGATATCTGCAATTGTATCCAAATTAGTCTGCACCCTTTCTATTCCTACTTAAGTATACTTAAAAACGGAGCACACATGCCGGAATTACCTGAGGTTGAAACAATTAAGCGTGGCTTAGAACGTTTAGTGCGTACTAAACAGGTTGTAAGTGTCGATTTCGATAATCCTAAAAGCTTTCCAAATAGCCCAGCTGACGTTTCGCAATTTTTAATTAATAGTCAGATTATTCATGTTGAGCGCAAGGGTAAGGCACTACTGCTTAACTTAAATACTGACTACAGTTTAATCGTGCATTTAAGAATGACTGGCCAACTGGTCTATGACAGCGGGAAAGAACATTTCGGCGCCGGTCATCCAAACGATTCATTAATTAACCGCTTGCCGGATAAATCCACTCGCGTTAGCTTAACTTTTAGTGACGGTAGTCGACTCTATTTCAACGATCAACGTAAATTTGGCTGGATGTTATTACATCCTACTGATGCCGTTGAAGATATAACTTTTTTCCGCCGGCTTGGCCCAGAACCGCTTGACCCTAACTTCAAATGGCAGGATTTACGTCTGCGCCTGGCGCGTCGTAGCCGGACCTCAATTAAAGCCGCTCTGCTCGACCAAAGCGTTATTGCCGGGGTTGGCAACATTTATGCTGACGAAAGTCTATGGGGGGCTAAAATCCACCCTGCGACCTTAGTTAGCGCATTAAGCGTCGCGGATTATAAGCGCCTACATAGTTCGCTGATAGATATTTTAAACTTAAGTATTAAGAGTGGCGGATCGACCGACCGTAATTATGTTGATGCTGAAGGCAAAAAGGGGAGTTACTTAAAATTTGCACGTGTTTTTCGACGCCAGAACCTGCCTTGTCCACGCTGCAATACGATCATTCTAAAGACGAGAGTGGCCGGACGTGGGACCCACTTTTGCCCACATTGCCAAGTAGTCAAGCAGTCAAAATAGCATGCTGTCATATAAAATAGTAGTCAGATGAGCGTTACAACACTGTGCGGTAGCAATAGCTATGAAATTAGCCTGAGTTTAAATCAGCGCCTAGAGCAGTTTTTAAATCACTCTGGCAACGACGATTCTGGTATAGAGCGCATTGATGCGACCACAATAGATGACGCGAGCGGTGGTGAAATTATTAATCGCTTAATGTCCCCATCTTTGTTTGCGACCCGTAAGCTAGTTGTGATTCGTGATTTAAGCAAGAATACGCAACTTAGCGAACAATTCATTGAATGGCTGGATGGCAATATGGCCTCTGATCAATCTTCAGAGGTGATTATCTTAGATCCGACACTTGATGGTCGCAGCAAGCTCTATAAAACCCTAAAGGCAAAAACAGATTTTAAAGAATTCAAGCCGCTCCAAGCAGCGTTGCTTGCCACATGGGTAACAAAATATGTTAAAGATCGCAAAGGAGTTATTGGTAATTCTGACGCTAACTATCTAGTAAATAGAGCCGGCACTGATCAAATGCGCCTAGCGAGTGAGATAGATAAGTTGTTGACTCACGCGCCAAGTATTACAACTGACGTCATTAATCTTTTAGTGGAACCAAACATCGACAGCACTACCTTCGATTTAGCGGATGCTGTCTTTGCGCGCGATCGAGCAAAAGCACTGCGTCTCTACCAGGAGCAACGTCAACGCCGAGTTGAGCCGATACTAATAATTGGCTCTCTGTCGTGGCAATTACATCTTCTAATCCTTGTAAAACTAGCAGACAGTAGCTTAAGCAGCGATCAGATTGCTTCTGAGGCTGGGTTAAACCCATGGTCGGTATCTAAAGCCAGACAGTTGGCTAAAGAAATCTCAGCTCAAGACCTGAAATCTGCAATTGAGAAACTACTTATTATTGACCGTAAAAGTAAATCCACGCGTGGCTATAACAGCGACGATGCGTTGCAGCATTTTCTACTGAGTGTCTAGGCTTTCTTAGCTTTTGGAGCGGTTTTTTTCTTTGGAGCAGCCTTCTTTGGAGCAGTTGGTTTGCTGGCTGTACTCTTTGTTGGTGTTAGCTTAACCTTAGCTTGCTTACCGTTAGCTGCGGCTCGCTGCTTTAAGCGTGCTGCTTTGTGTTTACTAATCAAACCTTTCTTAAGAGCGATGTCGACACGGCTTTGCGCTTTGGCGTGCGTATCGGCGTTTGGTTTAGCACTGAAGCCCTTTAAGGCCGACTTTAATTCTCGCTTCACTTTAGAATTCCGGACTGCGGCTTTGCGTGCGGTACGTACTCGTTTCTTGGCTGATTTAATTATGGGCATGATGTATAACTATTATTCCCGTTTAGGTTAGATTAATTACGGCTTACTACTATACAAGAGGATATATTAGAGTTGCAAATCACTAATGGACAATTAAGGTTAGATTATGCTATTGTTATCATTAAATAATCCTAAAAACAAACAGCTTTAAAAATGGACGACAATAAAACACAGTTAGCTGAAAAACTAAAGACGGCAAACAACGTTTTAGTGACGGTTAGTAACAGTCCTAGCGTCGACCAATTAGCGGCTTGTATTGGTATAACTCTCTGGCTAAATAAGTTAGGCAAGCATGCCACGGCTGTATTTAGCGGTGACATCCCAAACACGCTCGAATTTCTGCAACCAGAAGAAACGCTCGAAAAAAATACTGATTCGTTACGCGACTTCATTATTGCGCTAGATAAAAAGAAGGCCGATAAATTACGCTATAAGGTTGAAGACCGTGTTGTAAAGATTTTTATAACGCCATATCGAACTAGTTTAAGTGCTGCTGATTTAGAGTTCTCACAAGGTGATTTTAATGTTGACGCTATTGTGGCAATTGGGGTAACTAAACAGGAAGACTTAGACCAAGCCATCGTTATGCATGGCCGTATTTTGCATGATGCGGTTGTCGCTACCATTAATATTACCCAATCCGGAGATATCGGCTCAATTAACTGGCGCGATACAACGGCGAGTAGTTTATGTGAATTAGTTTATGACCTCGGCATGTTAATCGATGCCAAACAAATTGATGCTCAGATTGCTACGGCGCTCTTAACTGGTATCGTGGCTGAGACTAATCGTTTTAGCAACGATAAGACTTCACCTAATACGATGAGTGCTGCTGCGGCACTGATGGCGGCTGGCGCCAATCAACAGCTAGTGGCCAATAAGCTAGAAGACAGCACAAACGCTGGTGGTTCATCGCTTCCTGGTGCGCCGTCTAATACCACAACTGGAGCACCGACTGATTCAAAACCAGAAGATGGCACGCTACAGATTAATCACCCTGAAGAATCAAGCGAGGAGACCGTACCCGACCAATTGCCAAAACCGCAGGATACGACCGAGCCTGAAGCAAAACCGGCAGAGAGTGCAGCAATTAACAGCAGAATGATTACCGAACCGCCATCTCTAGGCGGGCAGTTGACAGCTAATTCATTAGCTCAAGATGGCTTAGAACCATCAACTGACCCTATGAGCATGCCGCCAATGGACACCGCCCAATTATTAAGTCGTGAACCTCTAACCCCGATAACTAGTGAGCCACAGCCGAATGATATTCCGGTTTCACAGCCAGCTCCTGGACCAGGTAATACTGAACCAGCAAATAGCCAGACATTATCTGAAATTGAGCAGGCCGTAGATAGCCCTCACCTAAAAAGTGCTCAAGATCAGATTATTGATGATCTAAAGAAAGATCAGCAGGACTTAAATGATCCCGAAAATAACTCGTTAAAATTTAATCCAGCTGATTTTGGACTTGATCAAGCAGACAATGAGTATGAGCCGCCCGAAGTACCACCCCCCATTGTTTCACCAGATTTCTTGCCGCCCCAACCACCCCCAGCAAGTTAGTTATTTATTATGGAAGGTCTGTTATTTGTCGATAAGCCGGTTAACTGGACTAGTTTTGACGTAGTTAAGTATGTCCGTGGCGTAGTTAGTCGAGCTAGTGGGACACCAAACAGGCGTGTGAAAGTCGGTCATAGCGGCACGCTTGATCCGTTTGCAACTGGGCTTATCATCTTAATGGTCGGCAAAAACTACACTTCTCAAGCCGAACACTTCCTAAAGCTAGATAAAAGTTACAAAACGACAATGGAGCTAGGAAAAGTCAGTAGCACTGGTGACCCGGAAGGGGAGCTGACAGAGTCAAACGTAAACGGACTGCGCCCCACACAGATAGAAGTCGAAGCTGTTTTAAAAACGTTTGAGGGGCTAAGCAAACAAACACCTCCTTCATTCTCGGCCATAAAAGTCGATGGTGTAAGAGCCTACAAGCTAGCTAGACAAAACTTACCCGTAAAACTTAACCCTAGAGAGATAAATATTCGGTCCATTGAACTAATTAGCTATGACTTCCCATTAATTGAGATTATCACGCACGTTTCATCCGGTACATATATTCGGACACTCGTTGAAGATATTGGATCAGCTCTTAAAACCGGTGCTTATACTAAGAAGCTTAGGCGCCTATCGATTGATAGTTATTCAATCGATCAAGCTAAGACAATTGAAGCTATCACTGAACAAACAATTGCTTCCATGCTTGAGAACAAACTTAGTAATTGAATAAACATCTATTGCAAAAACGGCTTAGATTTGATAGATTAACATCAGATGATAACCTCTGAAGAGAAAGTTACCGCGATTAAGCGGGCTACTACTAATAGTAAAGATACTGGCGGATCAAGCGCTCAAGTAGCTATTTTAAGCGAGCGCATCAAACAGCTAACTGAGCATTTAAAAGTAAATCAGCATGATTTTATGGCTAGGCGGGGATTGCTCCAACTAGTTGGTAAACGTCGCCGTTTGCTGCAATATATTGCTCGCAAGGATAGCAATGGCTATCTAGAGTTGATTCAAAAGCTCGGTATCCGTAGGTAAGCATCTTTTTATGTGCTTGAACCATTCTTCCTAAGAACTAAATCTTAAGAGGAAAAGCTTGTGCACATTAACTTTAAAAGAATTAGAGACATCTTAAGGTAGAGCAACAGATATATTGCGTTAAGGAACCATGAATACTTGGTTTACGCACAAGCTCCAATATATTTGCACCCTGCCTTAAGAGAAGCCGGCAAATCATAAATTTTCCGGTCAGCCCAAGAAAGGACTAAATTGAACGAAATAATTAACCCCTACGGTCAACCAATTATAACTGTTGAGACCGAATTTTGCGGTCGTACCTTAAGCTTGGAGGTAAACCGAGTCGGTTTTCGCTCATCCGCTTCAGTACTAGCGCGTTATGGTGATACCGTAGTGCTCGGAACAGCGATGCTGTCGAGTAGTGTTATTCAAGGATTGGACTACTTTCCATTAAGTATTGACTACGAAGAGAAGTTTTACGCCGCTGGCAAGATTAGTGGTTCTCGCTATATTAAGCGTGAAGGCCGACCAAGTGATGATGCGGTTTTAATTGGACGATTAATTGATCGACCAATTCGTCCACTCTGGCCTAAAGGCTACCGTCACGAAGTGCAGGGCATTGCCACTGTTCTATCAATGGATCCAGACTTCCGCCCCGATATGGTGGCTTTAATTGCCACTAGTATGGCACTCATGTTAACGGGCGCTCCTTTTGAGGGACCAGTTGCTGGTTTGCGTGTTGGTCTCGACCAAAACGCTAAACTTGCGGCTTTTCTAAGCCAAGAACAATTGCAAGCGGGCGGACTTGATTTGGTCGTTGCTGGCACTAAAGACGGTGTCATGATGGTTGAGGCCGGGGCGAGCGAAGTTAGCGAGGAGCAAGTCGCTGAAGCAATTGCTTACGCTCAAAAAGCAATTCAACCGGCAATCGACCTACAGAATGAACTGTTAGCTAAGCTTAAACCAGTCAAACAGGAATACACCCTTGTTTTACCAGATGAGAACATCACACAGATGGTAGATACATGGGTGAAAGGTAAATTAGGCGCCAACCTACGTCTGCCTTATCCTGAACGGAATGATCTGCTAAAGAGTTTACGCGATGCTATGCACGCAGAACTAACCTCTAAAGTAGAAGACTATGAGCAAAAGCGCAATGAGTATGACGAAGCCTTTACTCTTGCCGTACATAAAGACGTCCGCGCCGGAATCTTAAGCGACAACACTCGCCCAGATGGTAGAAAGTTAACTGAAATCCGACCCTTAAGTAGTGAAGTTGGATTTCTACCCCGAGCGCACGGCTCAAGTTTGTTTACGCGTGGTCTAACTCAGGCCATGAATATTGTGACGTTAGCGCCACTAAGTTACTCACAGTCAATCGACACTATGGAAACAAGCGGTGAACGACGCTATATGCACCACTACAATGCTCCGGGCTGGACAGTTGGCGAAGTGAGACGTTTAGGCAGTCCAGGTAGGCGTGAAATTGGCCATGGTTACCTAGCTGAACGGGCAATTATGCCAGTATTGCCAGATGTTAATAGCTTCCCGTACGCCATCCGTTCCGTTACTGAGATCATGAGCCAGAACGGTTCTACCTCAATGGCAGCAACCTGTTCAAGCTGTTTAGCGCTAATGGACGCTGGGGTACCAATTACCGCTCCCGTTAGTGGTATTGCAATGGGCTTAATGCTCGAGGGAGATAAGCCATACATTTTAAGTGATATCGCTGATGCGGAAGACTTTGCTGGTGACATGGACTTTAAGGTGGCTGGTACTACAAAAGGTATTACCGCACTGCAAATGGACATGAAAGTGCATGGACTTAAGGTAGAGATCCTGGCGCAGGCTCTAACCCAAGCCAAAGCCGGCCGAGCCTTCATCCTAGAGCATATGCTCAAAACGCTAGCTGCACCAAAAGCCGATTTAAGCGTTTACGCACCACGGGTTGAGTCAATCCAGATTAATCCAGACAAGATTCGCGAAGTAATTGGTAAGGGCGGGGAAACGATTCAGAAAATTACTGCTGAAACCGGTACTGAAATTGACATTGAAGATGACGGTACAATTCGAATATCTAGTCCCAACAAGGACAGCATTGAAGCTGCGAAGCAGTGGATTCAAGGCATTACGGCTGAGCCGGAAGTCGGCAAGATCTATGAGAACGCGCCAGTCGTTAGCGTTCTAGACTTCGGGGCTTTTGTGCAAATTCTACCTGGCAAAGACGGTTTAGTGCATGTCTCTGAATTAAGTGAAGAAAGAGTCGAGCGACCAAGTGATGTCGTCAAAGAAGGCGACCGCGTAAGTGTTAAGTTGGTAGCGATTGACGACCGGGGACGTCTGCAACTATCTATGAAGGCAGCTCAACGTGAACTAAAGAACAGTAGTTCAAAAGCTAAATAAGACTAAGAAAGATATGGCTTCTAGGCATCACTTCGTGCAGCGCAAAGCGCAAGCGACCAACTTCGGGTTTGCGCTTGCTAGCCTTGCTTTAGCCTACTTGTTCTTTTCGTTAAGTGTCGATCGCGGCAATTTGTTCTACTACTTACTAACGTTAATTTTTCTAGTTTTCTTTCTCAAATTTAGTGTAAGTATAATAAAGGGGCTTTTAAATGCCATCTTCCACTAAAGCTTACGCCCTCGAGCAGCTAGAACAGAGCATCATTTCCGATAAAGTGTGCCCGGAACTTGCAGCCGAGGCTACCCAACTCGTTTTTGGTGATGGTGACCCAAATAGCGACATTGTTTTTATTGGTGAAGCGCCGGGCAAAAATGAAGATAAAACCGGTCTGCCTTTTGTCGGTGCTGCTGGTAAGTTTTTAGATGAAATGCTAGCAACAATCGATTTGAAGCGTAGCGCAGTGTATATTACAAATATCGTCAAGTACCGCCCGCCCAATAACCGCGATCCATTGCCCGCAGAAAAGAAAGCCTTCCTTCCGTACTTACAGCGCCAACTTGAGATTATTCAACCAAAGCTCGTGATTGCGCTAGGTCGACATGCCGCCAACTGCTTCTTACCGGAACTGCGCATCAGTGAAGAGCACGGCAAGCCAAAACGCCTTACCCTATCCTTTAGCCAAGACCGGCTGACCATTGTGCTGTTGCCTTTATTCCATCCGGCAGCAGCGCTGTATAACGGCTCGATGCGCCAAACCCTAATTGATGATTTTAGTATCATACCCGAAATTATTAACCAGATAAGTAACCCTGAATTAGTTTTAAGAAATAGTAATTATTTAACGTTATTTTGAATGAAAGGATAACCTAAGTTAAAAGAATATGAACCAACCAAATAAACCAACCAATAACCCAGCGCGGGACCAATTACGCGCCAAGAATCCGGCTACACCATCCAATACGCTTGGCAGTAGCTTAAGCATTCCACGCTCCGAAGCAGTACGGGCTTCAAAGCGTTCACAAATGGATGCCCAGAAAATAGCCAACCAATATAACCGTGCCGAAGCCTCGCCACAGCGCAGGGCTAATGTCATTAAAGATGACAGTGGCAAACTTAAGATTAGCTATCTTGGTGGCCAAGAAGCAATTGGTGAGAAGAACATGCAAGTCGTGGAGTGGGAGAATGATGCCTTAATCCTCGATTGTGGCAACCACCTTGGTATTGAACTACCTGGCATTAACTACACCATTGCCGACACTACCTATCTTGAGTCAATTAAGCATAAGATTCGGGGCTATGTTATTAGTCACGGCCACTTAGACCATTTAGGCGGTCTAAAACACATTGTTCCTAAGTTTCCAGCACCAATCTATGGATCACGCTTTACGCTTGGGGTTGTCGCAAAGACGTTTGAAGATGCTTTTGCTGAATCAGGCCTCGAGTTTACACCAGAACTAGTCGTAATGAACATGGACAACCATGAACGCCTTAAACTCGGTGTATTTTTCATTGAACTAGTCCGCATTACGCACTCCGTACCAGAATCGACCTTAATTGTTGTCGACACTCCAGTTGGACGAGTCATTAATACCGGTGACTGGCGCCTCGATCCAGAGCCACTCGACGAGAAACCAACTGATGCTGAGCGTTTACGCCAGCTGGGCGATGAAGGCGTATTGCTACTAATGAGTGACAGCTGTAACACTCCTTTACCTGGCCGAACGCCAACTGAGCATACCTTACAGGAAAGTTTTCACGACATCATCGGCAATGCTCCAGGACGAGTCTTTGTTGCTATCTTCTCATCTAACATGAACCGGGTGCAGATGATCGTTAACTCAGCTGCTGTAAGTGGGCGCCGTGTTGCGCTCGATGGCCGTAGCATGATCGCCTATGCGGAAATTGCAGTACGCCAGGGAATCCTGAAGATTCCTAAAGGCACGGTACTTCCGATGCGTGAAATGCCAAATATTCCAGACCGTCAGGTGCTAGTAATTTGCACCGGTGGACAAGGCGAGCCGGGCGCTGCACTGCAACGTATGGCCGATGGTCAGCACAAACACATTAAACTTAAAGAAGGGGACACAGTAGTCGTTAGCTCAACCCCAATTCCGGGTAATGAGGTTCGCTATGAAGAAATTGGCAACGAACTAGTTAAGCGTGGCGTTAAACTGTACCGCCACCCAACGCATGAAGTAGATAATGTCGGTCCTTTGCACGTCTCTGGGCACGCTCGCCGTGATGAATACCGCGAGATGCTGCACCTCATTCGCCCCAAGTACTTCTTACCGATTTACGCTGGCGCACTTAACCGCAAATACTACGCCGAAATGGCTGTCGAGGAAGGCTGGAAGCGAGATAACGTTATTCTCGCTAATAACGGTGACTCAGTTCTCTTAGATCAAGATAGCTGGGCCATGGGCCCACCGGTTCCTTACGGTAGTCTATTAGTAGACCAGACAGGCTCAATTGTCAGTAACGTTGTCGTTAAGGACCGCGTATTGCTAAGCGAAGAGGGACTTGTGGCAGTCGTTTTAACGATTGACCGTAAAAGTGGCAACTTACTTACATCCCCAGACATCATTAGTCGTGGCTTCATCTATATGCGCGACAAAGAAGATGTTATGAACGGCCTACGACAAGAACTGAAGCGGGCAGTCGCTCAACGCTTCAAACGCGTTGATCTGGATCGTTTTAAGGCAGAGCTTAAAGACCATGTGACCCATTACTTGTTTGAGCAAACCCAACTCAGCCCGATAGTCATACCAGTAGTAAACGTTATTTCTGGCAAGGTCGGCGAAACGAAGACCGTGCATCAGAATCAGACAAAGAGCGATGAAGAATTGGCAGCTGAGCAGCAACGCCGCTTCCAAGAAATGCGCGCTCGTTTACTTGGTCAAGACCAACCAGACTAAACACTTTCTGACCACTATAAATTGGCATTTTTAGGTGTATAATTATCTAAATGCCAAAAAAGAAAAAAACGACCCGTAGAAAAAACAACACAAAGGCCAAAGCGAAAGCTAAAACCAAGGATGCTTTAAAAGAGAGCAACGGTTTTGGTTTATATGCCCTGGCTGTAGCTTTACTGCTACTAGCTCTGCTGTTACTAATTGGTGCTTTTGGTACTGGCGGCAAGTTACCGGTAGGCCTTTACCATGGCTTTTACTGGCTCTTTGGTTGGGCGGCTTTAATTGTACCCATCCTTTTAGTCTTAGCTGCAATTCAGATATTTATGAGTGACGAGACTGAGCTACCAGTATCTAAGATAGTCAGCTTAGTTGTTACTTTACTATCAGCTACTGGGCTGAGCTATGTCCTGTTTGCGAACAAATTAAGTGATGGTAGCTGGAGTGGTGGTCATGGTGGCAAGAGTGGTAGTTTAATCGGAGGCTCTTTACTTGGTGCACTAGATAAGATTCCAGCCGCCTTAGTATTCTTAATTATTGCAGTTTTAAGTCTTGCTTTCGCTCTTGGTTTTACCGCTAAGGACCTAATAAAACTATTTAAGCGCGCTAAAAAGGATGAGGGCGACACCGATCTGTCTGAGCTAAAAGCTAAGGCCGAGAGTACCTTTAAGCTTAATGAAGGGGTGCCAATTGAACATCATACACAAGGAGAGTTAGCCCAACTCGAGCCGGCGCGCACTAGTAGCTTCCGTAATACAGCCCAAAAGCTTAGTAAGGATGAAAATCATGCAGCCTTAACTGCGCCCGGTGACCCGGACTGGAAGTTTCCACCCACCAGTTTACTTAACCAAAAACAGGATAAGGCTGATCCGGGAGATGTTAACGCCAATGCCCGGACTATTCACGATACTTTAGCCAACTTTAATATTGAAGTGCAGATGGAAGGTGCCAATATTGGCCCACGTGTCACTCAATACTCCCTAAAACCGCCTTCTTCAACTAAGCTAACTAAGATAACGGCCCTTGAAAGCAACTTAGCACTTGATCTCGCCGCTCACTCGATTCGTATTGAAGCACCAATTCCGGGCAAAAGGGCAGTTGGCATTGAAGTACCAAACGTCAAGCCGGCAATTGTACGTATTAGCTCAATCTTAGAGTCTCAAGAGTGGGCCTCGTTAGATAGTACACTCGGTTTCGTGCTCGGTAAGGATATAACCGGTAAAGCAGTTGTGGCAGATTTAAATAAGATGCCCCACATGCTAATTGCCGGACAAACTGGGGCTGGTAAATCAGTTATGATCAACACGTTCTTAACCAGTTTGTTGTACCGCAATACGCCGTCTGATTTAAAGTTAATCTTAGTTGACCCAAAGCAAGTTGAACTAGCTCTCTATAACGATATCCCGCATTTACTGACACCAGTTATTAATGAACCAGAAAAGTGTATCAGTGCGCTTAAGTGGGCGGTTGCAGAAATGGAGCGTCGACTGCGCACTATGGCTGAAGTCGGCAAACGTGACATCGGTCAATACAACTTAGCCAAAGCCGAGGCTGGTATGCCTTATATCGTAATTGTAATTGATGAGTTAGCCGACCTAATGATGATGGCGGCCCGTGACGTGGAAGCCTTGATTGTGCGTTTAGCCCAAAAATCCCGTGCTGCTGGTATCCACTTAGTAATTGCCACTCAGCGTCCTTCTGTTGATGTTATTACAGGTCTAATTAAAGCCAACGTTCCAACCAGGATCGCCTTTACTGTAAATAGCCAAGTCGATAGCCGCACCATTATTGACCAAGGTGGTGCCGAGAAATTACTAGGCAGTGGTGACATGCTCTTTCTAACCTCTGAAATGCCTAAACCAAAACGGGTACAGGCAGCCTTAATTGAAGAAGACGAGACTAGAAAAGTGGTTGATTTCATCCGGGCCCAACGCCCACCACATTATGATGATGAAGTTATTAGCCAGCCAGTTCAGTTGTCTGGAAGAGGCAGTGTAGTCACCGAAATGGGCAATGGCAACGGTTTTGATGACGATATGTGGCGCGATGCGGTGCATGTCGTGCTTGAGAATCGTAAGGCCTCAACTAGCTTACTGCAGCGTCGTTTAAGGATTGGCTATGGCCGTGCGGCTCGCTTAATTGAAACTATGGAAGAGAGTGGTATTGTTGGACCCGCAGATGGCTCGCGTCCTCGTGAAGTGCTGGTGAGCTCAATGGACGAAGTTTTTGGTGTTGAAAATGATAGTAATCAGAGCGCTGATGACAGCAGCGAGGATGGTCAAGACGACTACTTAAATAGTTAGTTGAGTAAACTTTATACGCTCTTTGGGCATTGCTTTTTACGCTGTTAAACGGTATAGTTTAAAATCACGTTAATACTTCAGCTCGCAGCACTTTTAGGTATGCGGGCTGTCCGCCATTAAACGCGGTAAGCCAAAGGAAGGAAAAGGTTATATGAATCGTTATGAGTTAGCGGTGCTTTATCATCCCAGTTTAGAGGTTGATTTAAGTAAAGCTGAAGACCGGGTGCTCAAGATTGTCGCCGATAACGGTGGCAAAGTAATTGCAACTGACAATTGGGGCAAGCGCAAGCTAGCCTACCCAATCAAAAAGAATGAACACGCAATTTATGTGTTCTATACGGTAGAGATGCCAGGTAGCAACGTTGCTAAAACTGAGTCCGTACTTAATATTACCGACGAAGTAATCCGCTTTCTAATTACTAAGCCAGACTTAAAAGCAATCGCTAAAGCTGAGGCAGCAAAGGCTGAAAAAGCTGAACGAGCTGCGAAGCGTGGTGAGGCAGTAGCTGATGAGAGCGAAGCGAAAGACGATTAATTATATTTTTCTTAAACCTCGCTTGACTCGATTTTTGTCCAAGCGTACGGTTAAAGCAAATGTCTAGAGAGTTATAAGGCAAGAAGGAGCATATTCATATGGCACGCAGCGTCAACCAAGTAATTTTAATGGGTAATTTAACGCGCGATCCGGAACTAAAACAGACCCCGAATGGCCAAAACGTTTGTAGTTTCTCGATCGCTTTAAACCGTAGCTATAAAGACGGTAGTGGCGAGTGGCAGGAAGCGACTGACTACGTCGATATCGTTGCTTGGGGTCCACTGGGTGAGCGCGTATCTCAGTATCTAAGTAAGGGCCGTCGTGTATTGGTCCAGGGACGTTTGCAGAGTCGTAGCTGGGAGCAAGAAGGCCAAAAGCGTAGCAAAGTAGAAGTAATCGCAAGCGATGTCACTTTCCTTGATGGACGAGGTAGCGAAGCTACTACTAGCAGTCAAGGTGAAAGCGAGACTAAAGTGTCAGCCAAGAAAACGAAGTCAGATAAGGATGTCGTAATCGAGGATGTCAGCGATGAACCAATTAACCTAGACGACATTCCATTTTAATAGTTTTAAGGAGTAAATGAAGAAAAGCTTATGGCAAAGATATTTAAACACAGTACAGATGTAGCATATTTTGATTACAAAGATTTTAAAACCTTGCAGCGTTACGTCAACACTTACGGTCAGATTGAATCTCGAAAAAAGACTGGCTTAAGCGAGTCCCAGCAACGACATTTAGCGAGCGCCATTAAGCGGGCGCGTCATATCGCACTGCTTCCATTCGTAGCCAGCTACTAAGTTTCAAGGAAAAAGACATAAAGTTATGCTAAATATTACCGACCTAAAAAAGGGCGCCTTATTTGTATTAAATGCAGAACCATATCGGGTTGTTGAGTACAGCCAAAAAGTCATGGGGCGCGGTGGCTCAATCGTCAACGTTAAGATTAAATCATTAATTAGCGGCCGTGTATTAGATAAAACTTTTCGAGGCAGTGAACAGCTCGAAAGTGCCGATATCTCAACCCGATCAGTTCAGTATCTATATAACGACGCTGGCGTGTACCACTTTATGGATCAGGAAAATTTCACTCAGTTTGAAATCCCAGCTGACCTAATCGGTGATCAAGCTGGATATATTAAGGACGGCGACATGGTGCAGCTTCAATTCTTTAAAGAACGCGCCATAAGTCTAGAGTTACCGAAAAACGTAGCGCTTAAGGTTGAGTACTGTGAAACAGCAGTAAAGGGAGACACCTCAACTTCAATCACGAAAGATGCAGTGCTTGAGACCGGACTTAGTCTTAAAGTTCCGGCTTTTATTAAAACAGGTGATTTAATCTCAGTTGATACCCTTAGCGGTGCCTACCGTGAACGTATTAAAAGTTAGCTTTAGGCGCGCATAATAGGTGGTAAGCATGCAGCCTAAAGAAGACCACTATGTCAGTCGTGCGGCCCATAAGCTAGGTAGCGTCGCTCAGGTATTAGCGCTGGATTTTAAAGATAAAACTGTGTTAGATGTTGGCGCCAGCAGTGGTGGCTTTAGTGAATATGCTCTTCGGCACGGTGCCAGTAAAGTAATTGCTGTAGAGAAGGGGACGGATCAGTTAAATCCGCAGTTGCGCCTCAATCCAAAACTCGAATCATATGAAAAAACAGATATCCGCTCATTTAAGTGCGAGAGCCAGATAGATATTGTCTTAATTGATGTCTCTTTTGTTTCACTCGAGGAGATCCTTCCCTCGGTTCGCAAAATGGTGAACCCAGAAAGCGTTATTATTGCGATGGCTAAGCCACAGTTTGAGACTAAAGACCAATCACTTAAGCACCACGGGGTCATAAAAAATGAACGGATGCGCCGCCAAATACTTGCTGATTTTGAGTCATGGCTTAGACAGTACTTCGTAATTCAGGCTAAGGCTGATTCGCTCTTAAGTGGCGTTAAAGGCAACCGTGAACGCTTTTTTAAGCTGAGAATAGCTAAATAAGCTTGAGCTTTTAGCATTCCCTAGTTAAACTCCGTATTAATAATCCATGTATTTTTCATCAAGAATGCAGGCCGGTCGGATGCTAGCCGCCAAGATGGTGCCAAAATACCGCTATGAAAACTGTGCGGTGGTAGCCCTTGACGACGGTGGGGTGGTTGTTGGCGCCCAAATTGCCATGCAACTGCACTGTATTATTACGTTTCTGCAAACTGAAGAGATTACTTTACCGCGCGAGCCAAATGCCATTGCCGGCATAACGGATGGTGGTAACTTTATATTCAATAAGGACTTTTCTGAAGGCGAAGTTACTGAAATGGTTGACGAGTATCGTGGCTATCTTGAAGAAGAGCGAACCATGAAAACCCATGAAGTTAACCGGATGCTCGGAAAAGGTAATCTGATAAATTTGGACCTACTGAGGCATATGAACATAATTTTAGTTTCCGACGGCTTATCTAACACCATGAAGTTAGATTTAGCGGAAGAGTATCTTAAGCGAATTGAAACGGAGAAATTAATTGTCGCGCTACCGGTGGCTAGTGTAGAGGTGATCGATCGAGTGCACGTAATGGCCGACGGGGTCTATTGTTTAAGTGTTATTGACGACTACTTTGAGACCAATCATTATTACGAAAAAAACGATGTCCCAAACCACTCGAGGATAACTAAAACGATTGAAAATATTATTCTACACTGGAAATAAACAGGTTCTAACTCAGCAATTTTGTTAATGATGCTACATCACGCAGGGTGTAGTATGACTTCTCTTTACTAATTAAGCCCTGCTTAATTAATGCGGATATCTCTCGGCTAGTAGTTTCTCTAGTTGCATTAATGGAACTAGCAATATCCTGATGCCTAAGGGGTGCTTCAATTAGTAGTCCGCGTTTACTTGGTGCACCAACTCGAGTAGACATAGTTAATAAGAATGATACGATTCGTTCACGTACGGTTCGGAATTCGAGATTTAAAATACGCTCACTGTGCAGTCGATACATTTCAACGGTCATATCTAACAGGGGCGCTAAAGCACCAGGGTGTTTAGAGATTTCAGTTTCGAACTGTTGCTTGGTAATTTCGAGCGTAATTGTTGGTGCTAATGCGCGGTAGGCAACTGCACGTTCCTGGCCAGTAATTGCCCAAATGAGTGGAAATATCTCATCTTGCTTGCGGATTATTAACAAGTTTTCTTCACCGTATTTTGAGACAGCATAAGCTTTAACGATGCCTTGAATAATATAAAAAACCCCGGGCGGTTGTTCCCCGGGGTGAATGACGAAATCGCCCTTCCTGTATGTTTTTCGCACTCCGTATCTAGAGAATACAGCCACCAATTCAGCCGTTTGCTTTAAATTGGCTAACATAACTTAATTTAATCCAAATCTGCCCATTTTGGCAAGTATAAGCGTGATTTAAAGTGAGTTGCATCATGTTTAAGTGGTAATCATTTTTACGGTCGGATAAGACCATTTCGTTTAGTATTAAGATACCAACAAACAGGAGGGTGCAATGGTTGACCGAGAGTACATCGCAAGTCAGCTAGCCAAAATTAAGTTTGGCACGAGCCGAATCAATCGGGCCGAGATAAGAGAGCTCGAAAACATCCTACTGAATGATGAGACTATTTATGAATGCGTCAATGGTTATTATGAGGGCGGCGTCGCTCTATTAGTAGCAACCGATATCCGTGTTTTACTGATTGATAAAAAACCGCTTGGCTTTTTGAACGTTGATGATATGCGTTTCGATATGATCAGTGACATTGACTATACACATCGGATTATAGGGGCGCAGATTAATATTAACTGCGGTATGCGTAACTTGGTTTTCAAGAGCTATAACCAAGTACGCTTGCGTAAAACTATTGGTCATATTCAGCAACGAATGAGTGAAATCAAGAAGGAACAAAACCAACATGCTAACGAACAGAAAAATCACCTAGAAGAGATCAATCACCAACTGCAAATATACCTCTTGGCGCAACAGCAACACTTAGAACATCAGTTAGCTTTATCGGAAACCGTACTTCAGCCACCGAAACCTAACCCGCAACTGGCTGATTACCTATTCGCGCAGCGCTTGCTAGAAGATTTCCAAAACCGTGAACCTAAAGCGGAAGTCGTTAAGGCGGACCCTACACTTGCCGCAGAACCAATTAAGCAAGAATATTTATTGACCCAAGCAAATGATCCAGAAACGATGCGGGAAATTGCGGAAGCCGGCCACTTAGAAGTATTTGGTGGAGCAGATAAAAGTGCACAGCCGCTATCTAAACCCCAAGTTGTACCTAGTCCTATTAATCAAGATTATATGCACGGCTTAGACGTAACGCCATTTAAGATTGCATATGCCAAATTGCCCTATCTCTTGCGTAGTCGTAGATACCATCAGAGCCGCAATGCGGCTTAAACGTTAAACTTAAATTCAACTACGTCATCCGGTTGCATGATGTAGTCTTTGCCCTCAGTTCTAACCTTGCCAACGGCCCTTGCTGCTGCCAGGGATCCTAATTGTATTAAATCAGGGTAACTCACTATATCTGCAGCAATAAAACCCCGCTCCATATCACTATGGATTGTTCCAGCTGCTTGCTTCGCAGTTGTAGCAATTGGAATAGTCCAAGCTCTAACTTCTTTCTCGCCGGCAGTTAGAAAGGTTTGCAGTCCCAGTGTCTTAAAGGAAAGACCAACTAGAGTTTCCAATCCGGAATATTGGACTCCGTAACTTTCACGCAGCTCCTTTGCATCATAATCCTCTAGGGTAGCTAGCTCACTCTCGAGCTTAGCGGAAATAGACATTGAATTATGTGGCGCAGCGAGTTTAGTGAGCTCGTCTTGCTTTGAGCTATCACCTAGACCAGCTTCATCAACATTAAAGACATATATGATCGGCTTGGCTGTTAAAAGCCCTAGATCGCTCAATTCGTCAATTTCTTCATTTGATAGATTTCCGTAAATTGACTGAGCGCTGTCAAGAAGAGTGATAGCTTTTTGGACTAACCCGACCATTGAAGCAAGTTTGGGGTCGGCTTTCGCCTCTTTAGTAATTTTACCCATGCGTCTATTTAAGGTATCCAGATCGGCTAGCGCTAGCTCAGTTAGGATTGTATCTATGTCTCGCCTGGCATCAACGCTGGCATCAACGTGCGTAATTAAATCATCGTCAAAAGCCCGAACAACTTCAACGATTACTGAAACCGTACGAATGTGAGATAGGAACTGATTGCCTAAGCCTTCGCCTTTACTTGCGCCAGCTACTAAGCCGGCGATATCTACAAATCTGATTGTTGCTGGAACAACCGATGTTGTGTTAAATAACGCCGCTAATTTAGCTAGTCGTTCATCAGGCACAGCGACAATGCCGACGTTCGGCTCAATTGTGGCAAAAGGGTAGTTTGCGGCGAGAGCAGAACCCTTAGTTAGGGCATTAAATAAAGTAGACTTACCGACATTTGGAAGTCCAACAATGCCAACGCTTAGCATTTAGCCCAACCTTGTATATAAATAGAGAACTGACCTAACTGGATATTAATCCGCATAACTGACCTTTTCTTCTGTAGTTATTACTTTACCAACTATCTTACGAATGGTAAAAAGCTTGTCCTGACTTTTAGTTTGTTGGAGTCCAATATGTTTCTGAACTTATGCAGAAACTAGGCATATATTTTGCGAAGCTAGATTACTTAGGGCAACAGCTTATCTTGTGGTATTTGAGAGAATTACTTAGCCTCTACGTAGCTATTCCCAATATTGCATAAGCATGATATAATATGTAAATGCAAGAACGATTATTTGTACCAGATATATACAATCCAAGTAATGCGGAAGCAGGACCCGAGAAGTATACTTATTCAGTCCTGTCTACTGAAGAGCTTCGAACTGAAGCTGTCACTCTAACGGATGGATTGATTTGGGAGATGATCGATAATCGTACCGATATTGCTCTCTTTTTAGACAAATCAGCACGTCCGGTATCTTGGATGGTAAAAGCTCTGTGGTCTCAGCTTGCACCAACCTTAGACAAAGACGGTGATCCCTATACTATGCCAGAGTTTAAGTATGTAAATATAGACCGGGAGCAATGGGGTGCAGTTACCGGACGGTCTGAAGATGAGGATAAAGGAATCGATATTAATCGGATTCCAGAAGTACGAATTGATGAATTACGGCGCACCTTTGCCCCAATAGCGAAAGACTCCTTAGATCGGTCAATCTTTGAAAATAAAAACGTATTAGTCATCGATGAGGTTAGCGTTAGTGGGGACACCTTGTATATAGCAACTCATATTTTTGAAAGAGCCTTTCCGGAAGCTGCAAGTATAAAAGGTGCATATTGGATGCACGGACATGTTCAGCAAAATCCAAAGACCGGTGTGAAGATAAACACTAAGTTACCCGTTTGGTACACTGACGAACCGATAACCGGAAGATTAGTTGCTAATCGTGACAGCTCTGCCTCTGAGAAATCTAAGAGTAGCCGTCAGCGTGAAGGTAAGTATTGGCTATCTACGACTTTCCGAGAAGGAGTTGACCAGAGAGGCCTTGCCCTAAAACGAGACGTTGATCAAATGGCAGAAGACCTACGCATTCACCGAATACCATATATGCCCTCTCCGCTTTGGGACGATAAAGGCCCATCATCGCTTGATGAACGTCTTTTTCATCTTAATGGCGACATGCCCGTTGAAGACTATATCCGTTTACGTCAGACTTACCCCGATCGCAAAGAATTTATTGGTGCCTTTGCTGTTTATGTCGCGAATCACCACTAGACTTTAAGCGTTTTTGTTCTTCAGTATTGTTATGTACATTTCTTGGTTGTACGAATTCATTCTGCTAAAGTTTAATATAGGCAGAATCGGAAACAATGGAAGAAATACAAACAGGGAGTTTTGGGGGTCGTAACCCTTTTAGGGGCAAATACGCTAAAATTGCCATGCTGGCATTAGCTGTGGTTATTGTTATTGCCGCTGTAGTTACAGGGGCATACTATATTCATCGCGGGAGACAAGCAGCCCCTAAGGTTCAGTATAATTTTCCGGCAAGTACAACTCCGGAACAAAAGGCACTCTACTTAGCCAACGATAATCAATACCAAGCTGCCGCTCAAGTCTATAAACAAGAATTGTCCAGTACTAATAATAAATCCACTAAGATCAATCTATATGGCATGCTGGCATATCTAGCAATCCGTTTCAAAGACTATGCAAGTGCACAGCAATACGCTAATGAAGCTAAATCTCTAGACCCACAATCACCTGGTCCGTATGTATATTTAGCACAACTAAATACCGCAGAAGGAAATAAAACCGAAGCTAAACAATATTGGCAACAAGCAATTAATTACCTGAGTCCTAATCAAGCCGGCTACAATATGATAAAAGCAGATTATCAAAGGAATATGACAGCATTGCAATGAAGCAAGCCACTTTTATTACCAAGGCTGTAGTATTTTTAATTTTTAGCACTCTTCTATATGTTTATGCGCCACATATTAGAACTACCGTTGCATTGGCTTCAGCACCTGCTGGATGTGGTTTACTTGCGCCCGCAAATACAAGTAACTGTCTACAAGGGCAAGACTATAGCACGTGCACCGTCGTTAATCCTGCTCCAGGAACGTCCCTGAGTTGCAATACCGGTCAGACAAATGATCAACTAAAAAACGCCCTTATAACCAATTTAGATAATTATCTAAACTCAAGTCAACCATCACAATCCATAAGCGCAGCATGGATAATAGCTCAATTGAGCTTAAAATTGCCAGCGAGCACGACATGGCAACAAGCTATTATGCAGAAACAGTACACCCTAAGGATCCAATACTTTTCATATAGTACTAATACCGAATATGTTCCTACTTCACCTAACGGTGGCTATGTTCAACAGTACAGTACGCCAAGAGATGAGCAGCAGTCATTAGTTATCTACTTAAATGGGATTGAGCAGTTCGCCATAAAGCTAAACTGTGGCAACCCAGTTGGCACTCTAAATCCACTAGTTGTGACTACGTCTCCTACAATAGGTGGAAGGATTTACTATCATAACGCAATACAAAACACTAACACATATTTAGCTAGAGTTCCGATAATAGATAACGGATGCAACTTTGGCTACCCCGTAACCTATACTAGTAGTGGCATTAGTAGTGGAAGTAGACTTAGTATAGGTAGATTTAACTTCAGTTTACAATTTGGTACTACTTTTTGCGTAGCAGTGCCTTCCAGATATAGAGCGTCTGACGGAACAATATACTCTAATCCGGTAATAACCCCGGGGTATATCTTAGGATATTCTACTGCACCACCTGGAACAGTCGGCAACTGTTACGGTTTTACGCAATGGTATAGGATGCAGATAGCAGATTCGCCCAGTAGTACTAGCACTATTTGCAGCTATGGAAATGGAATCACAAATCAAGATTATAATATTGCGTATCAAAGCAGTACATGTATACCCAGTGCCGCTAATAATAATTGCTGTACCAATTCAAGCACTTCTAGCTGCTGCACCACCTCTAGTAGCTCTAATTGCTGTACCAATTCAAGCACTTCTAGCTGCTGCAGCTCTAGCGGATCAAACTGTACCACCGCAACGCCTTGCAGCGCAGCTTCACCAAGCTCTAATTTCTCCACGATAAACTTACCTAATGGTAGCAACCTACCTTTTGGCACCGTAGGTGGTGTACCTGGTTCCGGGCCACAAGGAGCAACAGTGATTTTGGCTACACCGCAGGATAGCTTCTTAATAACCGGTGCAAATGATCAGTATCCTAATCCCACTAGTATTTCCTGGTCGCCCAATGGACCGGGTTATAGTCCCAATTCATTTACGCTCAATAATTATAATTACGAATATTATTACCCTTATGACGATCACCAAACAACGGTGAGCTACTCACAGCAATTCTCACTGCAGGCTTATTCAGCATTGCAGCTTAATCAGGGATGCTATGGCGGAGGAACTTACCCGTCTTGTACCTATTCAGAAACTGTCTATTCTCCACCTGGTTGTTCTATTACTTCAACCAGTTGTACGAGTACTAATATCACAGTACAAGGGACCCCATTTTCGTATTATTCTTATGTGCCCGTTGGTAGTTCATCAACTAGCTATGCAAATGAAACTTACAACCCGCCCTTAATCCCTGAATTGTGCCCACGTAACTTTTTAATATTGCCTCCTTATAATACCGATGTCACTAGCGTCTCGTTGAACTCTTCATTGAGTACTCCCGATCAGCCAACTAGCGCTACGATTAACACGAATACAGCAGTACAGTTTACTTTGCCGGCAAGGTGGTCGCAGCAAGTAAGAAACCCCCTTCAGGTTGATGGCATACAATACGCTGGACAGTACTATCTTTATGAGGCAAGTGGAAGAATAGGCCAAATAGGCAGCGATAATCAAAACTTCAACATAGGCGGTGGTAGTGGTAATGATTCACCCCCATACATATACGCACCCGGGACTATAAACCACACATATAGTACGACCATTCAACTAACAACGCCTCTTAATGTCGGTGATCAAGTATGTGCTCAGTTTACTGATACTCCTCAGTCAGGTGCAGTTGACGAGAGAGGTAATATTTCGAATCCTTATGGTTCGGTTGACTCAAGCACTATACCGAGCCCGACTCCAAATCCACCAAGTAATAACGATAACTGCAGCAAGCCTGTAGCTAACTACCCTTACAGCCGATCATATGGCAATGATGTTATTTCAGGAATTGTATTCAGTAACTCACCCTCAGGGGTCAATCAGTGTAATACTAGCGCCTCTATCTTTGCTAGTACAAGTCCTGACAGCGGCGCACAACCAAGAGGGTCTGGTAGCCAGTTTGTAGCCTTGGCTCTAAATCAAATTAGTAATTTTGCAAGTGCATTTCTCCGTAGTGCAGCTAGTTATCCGTATGCTAGCAATGGATTATCTATGGCAAATACTTCTGGTAATTATGGAGGGTATTTCAATGGCCCTAATGATAAAAGCTGTCCTTCGGTCTATAACTATTACCTTAACCGTAATCAGGTACCATCTACATCAGTTTCTGTAACGTCTGGAGAAAATTATGGCGTTATGGACACGGCTGACCCAATCAAACAGTTAAGTTTTAGTGGAGTCGCTAGTAATAATTACATAAATTTATTGTCAAATAGCTCTAACAGTAACGCAAAGATTCAAGGTGAACATGTTATTTATATTAACGGCAATGTCTATATTCCAAACAATATAACTTACGACAATTCACCCTCGAATGTTAGCTACGATTCAAGTAAAGGCATAATCACAGGTGCAGTACCGAACTTATACGTCATAGCTAGCGGGAACATTTACATTGGCCCTAATGTTACTCAGCTTGACGGTATATATGTTGCTCAAAACCAGTGTGACTGGGAGAGTTGTAACCCAGCAAGTAATCTTGGAGGGTATATCAATACCTGCGCATATCCTTCTGGTCTAGCTAACGTAAATAGTGCGAGTCAGACTGATACCTACCCGACAACAGAATTATATGATGGCTGCAAACAGCAATTAACTATAACTGGGGCCCTAATCGGTCACTACGTTAAGCTAGAGCGCACGTATGCGTCTATGCGCAACAGCCAACAGGGAGAATATCCGCACAGCTCATCGCCTCTGCATTCATGCCAGCAAGGCAATGGCAATCAACCTTTACAACCAAACGTCGCCTATGATTGTTCTGCCGAGATTTTTGACTTCAACCCTATCAATTATCTAGGTACACCTAGCTTTAATTCGTCTGGCTATAATATGGATTCTATTATTAGTCTGCCACCGGTATTATAAGGACAAGGTATATATTATGAAAAATGGGTGGGGCAATAAAAAAAAGTTTAATCTAACGGATAGCACGGAGCATTTTACAGATAGTGCTTATGTTATAATCGTGATTAGATGAGTATCTTAAAAGGCAATATCGGCGATTTTTTTGGCTTGGACATAGGTACAAGTAGTATTAGGCTGGTTAAGATAGCGCATCCTTCTAACGCCCTACAAACTTACGCTTATATGCCAATTGATGTCAAAATAGCAATGAGTGATTCCAGGTCTGATCAGCAACAACTCGCACAAGCTGTTAAAGCATTAGTTGCAAAGTCGGGCATAAAAACCAAGAATGTGGCTGTTGGGCTTCCTTCGCAAAGAGTATTTACGGCTGTTGTTGACATAGAGAGGCTAAGCAAAGAAGAGCTAGCCAAGACTATTAATTTGCAGGCCGATTCATTGATCCCAACTCCGATTACTGAATCAAAGCTGGATTGGGAGTTGATAGGAAGCTCACCTCAAGATAAAACTAAAGTTGAGATCTTGTTATCAAGCGTATCTAACAACTATGTTGAGACCCGCCTTGATTTGCTAGAAAATATTGGCCTAAATGTAATTGCTTTTGAGCCGGACAGTTTGGCGATCGTACGCGCACTCTTAGAAACCGGAGCTGGCCAAGCCCAAATGATTTTGGATATGGGAAATTTTGCTACTGATCTGGTTATTGTACTAAACGGTTCGCCACGTCTGGTTCGTTCGATACCAACTGGATACGATGCAATTATTAAAGCCGCAATTCAGAATCTAAACATAGATGAGGCGCAGGCACGCCAATTTGTAAGCAAATTCGGACTTAACGCCCAAAAACTTGAAGGTCAAATCTTTCATGCCATTTCTGGGACTGTTGATTTACTAATGAGTGAAGTCGATAAATCGATTAAGTTTTTTACTACAAGATATCAGGGCACGAAAATAGAGCGCATTGTGGTGGCTGGCAGCGCCAGCTCACTACCTGACTTCCCGATATATCTGGCCAATAAGTTTAATATTAACGTAGAAGTAGGCAATGCTTGGCGCAATGTTAACTATAGTCAGGATCGCCAAAATGAATTATTGGCTCTATCGGCACAATTTTCTGTAGCCGTAGGGCTTGCGGAGCGACACGAATGACGCAGTTTAACCTACTTCCTGACATTAAACTTGAATACCTAAAAGCTGAGCGTAATAGGCGATTAGTGTTTTCAATCTCAATCCTTGTAACGGTAGCAGCGATAGTGCTAGTAGCTGGGTTGTTTTCATACGTTGAGTATCAGAAATCACAAATTAATAGTTTAAGTAGCGATATTAAACGCCAAGGCGCAACGTTAGCCGATCAGGCAAATATTAACTCTATTCTAACGATTCAAAACCAGATTCAGACATTAACTCAGCTTCACGAGCAAGAGCCCGATGTGACTAAATTATCTGCATACTTAAACCAGTTAATCCCAGTAACGGCCAATTTAGGTACTCTTTCAGCCGACTTCAACGCAGACACTATTAGTCTCTCTGGAGACGCTGACAGCTTGGTGACCGTCAACGAGCTAGTAGATATTTTGAAATTTTCTAATTATTCAGTTGCGGGCGTTTCTGGCAAGAAGCTAGCATTTTCAAATGTTGTTCTATCAAACTTTGGTTTAGCAAAAAGTAGGGCTACATTCTCAATAAACGCTAACTTTGATCCAATGTTGTTTAGCAATACCGAAAAAGTGTCACTAAATGTTCCAAATCTAGTTACCACTCGTTCACAATTAGACCAGCCAATCGCACTATTCAATAAGACAACAACATCTAGCGGGACAACCGGTAATTAGCATGAACATGAAGCCTGAGATATCCATGAAAAAGCTAGCCTTAACTAAGGCGAATGCTCAAATTATAGCGGTAACAGCTATCGCTGCTTTCATAACTGTTTTCTGTCTTGTCGGTGCCAACTATTTACTTGGTCTAAGAAGTTATCAAGCAAAAATAATTACAGCCGACCATAGCGCAGACGCAAATTTAATAGTTGATAATATCGCCAAAAGCAAACTTGTTCATGCTTATGAAAACTTCGTAGATCAAAACCCAAATATTCTCGGAACAAATAATCAAACGGGGGCCTATGTATACAACAACGCCACAATTATTCTCGATGCTTTGCCAAGTACATATGACTTCCCAGCTCTAACCTCATACTTACAACAATTGTCGAAAGTTGGAGGCTTAACGCTTAGTTCGATTGGCGGAAATGATCAATCGGCCACAATATCAAGCACGCAAAGTAGTGCACCAGCTCCAGTATCGATGCCATTCACTATCACTGTGAATCAAGCAAGCTTTCAATCAATTCAAAGTTTGTTTAGTACCATGTTAGCTTCAATTAGGCCGCTCCAGATTGATTCCATTGATATTAGTGGTGCCGACACCAATATTACATTGACCATAAACGCCCATACATACTACCAACCAAGTAAACAATTTAAGATAACCACGGAGACTATAACCAGATGAAGTCTAAAGACCTTACATTGATAGGTGGAGCTGTAGTCTTGGCTATCATATTTTCAGTAATTATCAGCAAATTTGTATTCGTAAAGCAATCTACGGGTCGGAGCGTAGAAGTGGTGCCTATTATCACCTATAACTTCTCGCAACCCGATAAACGCTTTTTCAATCCTTCAGCATTAGACCTGACTCAATTCATAAGTATCGGTAATAATGCGAATCAAAATCCATTTCAACAACCAGGCCCTACAGCCCCATAAGCTAGGACTAGAATAAGCGTAATTTATGAGCATACTGTCACTAACCAGCGAACAGCAAGTAGAAGAAATTCTAGTTAGTAGTGGTTTAATTGACGATCAAAAGCTAAAGCAGTTAAGTCAAGAAGCCAAAACTCAGAAAACCCCACTGTTTAGTTACTTAATTAAAAACGGCTATATAACAGACGAAGATCTAACAAAGGTAACAGCCAAGGCTACACATGTTCCATATGTAAACTTATCGGTCGCTAAGATTGGTCATGATGTTTTAAAGCTCTTGCCTCAAGATATTGCAGAACGCTATATGGCGGTTCCTCTCGGCGAGATGCAGCATAAGCTCGTTGTCGCAATGCTTGATGCGGGCAATGTTCAGGCTGTTGATTTCCTTAGTAATAAAGTAGCTCGACCGCTAAAAGTTTATGCTGCTAGCGAAAGTGGCATCCGTCAGATTTTAAAGCAGTATTCATCTCGTTTAGATACTTCAATTTCGGGTGCACTTAATCTAGAGGCCGCAGCAGCTGCAGATGCACCAAAAGTAGGTGCTGACATTAAAACCATAGTTCAGGATTCGCCTATTTCTAAAGCATTAACCGCAGTTCTAGATTTTGCCGCCCGCAATCGAGCGAGCGACGTTCACGTTGAACCAACCGAAACTGATCTTAAAATTCGGGTACGCATTGACGGTATTTTAAGAGAGATCATGCGCATGCCTAAGTCAAGCGAGCCAGCTCTTGTTAGCCGTATTAAGATATTGTCCAATCTTAAGATTGATGAACATCGAATACCGCAGGATGGTCAATTTACAATTAAAGTAGACGAAAAGGTGATTGACCTTAGAATTGCAATCGCACCGATTGTTTGGGGCGAGCAAGTGGTTATTCGTTTATTGGACAAGACAGGTACTTCACTTAAGTTAGAAGACATGGGTTATGGTGGCCGGCCTTTACGACTAATTCGTGAAGCCATAAAACTAAGCACCGGTATGATTCTTACTTCCGGTCCCACCGGTTCAGGAAAATCTACCTCGCTTTATGCCTTAATTCAAGAGATCAAAGATGATTCAATAAATATTGTTACTCTTGAAGATCCAGTTGAATACAAAATGTCTGGAATTAACCAAATACAGGTGAACCAAGAGGTGGGGCTGACTTTTGCTTCAGGCTTACGCTCAATCTTGCGTCAGGATCCCGATGTTATCATGGTCGGTGAGATTAGAGATGCCGAGACAGCCCAGTTAGCGGTTCAATCAGCACTTACTGGACACTTAGTATTCTCGACTTTGCATACCAACTCAGCTGCAGGAATTTTACCTCGTTTATTAGATATGGGTGTGGAACCGTTCCTTATTGCCTCAACGGTAAAAACTGTCATTGGTCAACGATTAGTAAGACGCGTAAACGCGAACCCAGATAAGTATGAATCTTCCGCTCCAGAGACTCAGGCGATCAAGGATTCAATTGGTTCACTTTTGCCGCCGTCAGCGGATAAAGTTGCCGCCGTCAGCGCAGATCTCGGATTTAAAAACTTGCCCTTGTCTACCCAAAACGCTTATACTTTGTACAAGGGCAAAGACACCGTGGACACGCCCGGTGGCTATAAGGGTCGAATGGGCTTATATGAGGTTTTCTCAGTGACAGAACAAATCCAAGAATTAATTATGAAAAGATCCGCCACTAGTGAAATTGAAAGAATGGCAAAAGCCCAGGGTATGGTATCGATGCGTCAAGATGGTTTTCTCAAAGCCCTAGACGGTAAGACTACACTTCAGGAAGTTAATCGGGTCGCAGCAGCTGAATTAGGTGAAGAGTAAATAAAAAAGGTGGATGGTTAAAGGTTTAAAAATGCAGGGACTACCAAGAATCGAAGTACTACTCGAAGATGTAATTAAGAAAAAAGCCTCTGACTTACATGTTCAAGTAGGATTGCCGCCAATGCTTAGAGTTGATGGTAGCCTAGTCGCAGTTCAGGGTTCTGATGTGCTAACTGAAGAAGGTGTTGAAGCTTTGGTGTTTGCAATTCTAGATGAAGAACAGAAGCAAATACTTCTTAAGGATAAGGAGTTTGATTTCAGTTTTGCATTTGGTGATCTAGGCAGGTTTCGTGTTAATGCCTTTCACGAACGCGGCAACTTAGCTGCTGCGATGCGCTTAATTCCTAACGAGATTCTGAGCATTGAACAGTTAGGATTACCAGCAGTTGTGAATAAATTCTCTGATTTTCCGCGTGGTTTAGTGCTTGTTACAGGGCCAACAGGATCTGGAAAATCAACTACCTTAGCCGCTATGATCCATAAGATTAATAGCGATAAAGCAGTTCATATCGTAACTATTGAAGATCCAATTGAGTACACCCATAAATCGATGAAGTCAGTAGTGGTACAGCGCGAAGTTCATTATGATACATATAGCTTTAACGCTGCATTACGTTCGGTCTTACGTGAAGACCCAGATGTCGTCTTAATTGGTGAGATGAGAGACCTTGAAACTATCGCTAGCGCTATTACTATTGCTGAAACTGGGCATCTAGTTTTAGCTACACTTCACACCAATAGCGCCGCTCAATCAATTGATAGAATGATCGACGTCTTTCCACCACACCAGCAACCGCAGATTAGATCCCAGCTGTCTAACATATTAATGACCATTGTTTCGCAACGACTAATCCCAAAGATTGGTGGGGGTCGGATTGCGGCAGCCGAGATACTGGTTGCTACACCGGCAGTCAGGAACATCATTCGGGAAGGTAAGAGCCACCAGCTTGATGCGGTAATTCAAACTGGCGGTGAGTTTGGCATGCAGTCGATGGATAAAACACTAGTTGGACTGATCCATGCCGGTACAATTAGCTATGATGAGGCGCGTAATTTTGCCATTGATATAGATGAACTTGATCGTTTAATGAGGGGATGATAGGCAAATAAGTTTATGTTGACCTTTACATACGAAGCGCGTAACACAGCAACCGGTCAAAAAGTTAAAGCCGAAGTTCAGGCAGAAAATGAGCAGACGGCTGCAAGACTAATCAAAGAACAGGGTTTGACACCACTAGATATACACCTTAGTCGTTCAGTATTTCATGGTGTTATGAAGCGTATCAGCACCAAGGATAAGATTTTATTTAGTCGCCAATTAGCAACATTAATTAATGCCGGCCTGCCTCTTGTCCAAAGCTTGCGTAGCGTCGCTCAACAAACTACATCCAAACCGATGCGAGTAGTAATTAATCAGGTTATATCAGATATTGAGGCCGGTACTGCCTTTTCTCTAGCCCTATCGAAACACCCTAAAGTATTTAATCGAGTGTTTGTAAGCTTAGTTGCCGCTGGAGAGACTTCCGGAACGCTCGACACTGGTTTGGAGCGATTAGCTGATCAGCAAGAGAAAGACGCTGATGTTGTTAGTAAGGTGAGAGGAGCAATGATCTATCCCCTCATCGTGCTGCTTGTCATGTCGGCTGTAGTAGGCTTCATGATTGTTAAGGTATTACCACAAGTGCAAAGCATTTACTCTGGTTTACCGGGTGTCAGTTTACCCCTGCCGACACGTTTAATGCTAGCTGTATCGCACTTTATTACTCACGAGTGGCTGATTGCATTAGTCATACTGGTAGTTCTTATATTTGCCATCACGCGATCTTCTAAGACAGCACTAGGAAAAAGTATAATAGATAAAATCAAAATGCGTTCTTGGCCTTTCGGTAGGCTGTTTATGAAGATGTATATGGCGCGTTTTGCACGCACCGGAACTACCTTGGTCGCAAGCGGCGTACCTTTACTGCAAGTTCTAGAAATAACTAGTGATGCTGTCGACAATGTGCATATTGCTCGTTCACTTAAACTAGCTGGGGACAAAGTAAAGGGAGGCAAGGCCTTATCTGATGCACTATCTAATGATCCTAACTTCTTAGAGTTGATTCCAAACATGATTAAAATCGGAGAACAGTCCGGAGCATTAGAGACAATGCTAGATAAAGCGGCTAATTATTTCGAAAAAGAGGTTGATAATGAGATTAAGACCATCTCAACTATCATTGAGCCCGTTCTGATGGTTATTATGGGCGCCGTGGCTCTAACTATCGTGGCCGCTGTATTGCTTCCAATCTATGGTCTAGTCAATCAATCAGGTTTTACTAGCAACATCTAAGAAGTTGTATAGATAAGGAAAACTATTGCCAATAACATAACAAATCGTATAATTACTAAACATAAGCATGCACAAAAGCGTTCAAGGGGGGATTCAGATGAAAACAAAACGAAAAAATAGACAAGGGTTCACAATTATCGAAGTAATGATCGTCCTAGCAATTGCAGGACTTATTATGTTGATTGTATTCTTGGCAGTTCCAGCACTACAAAGAGCCGCACGTAACACTAGCCGTAAAAATGATGCCGGTAACTTTAGTAGCGCCCTAAATACTTGGATAAGTAACAATAACGGTACTTTACCCGGCATGGAGGGTGGCTCATATAGCTCGACAACATGCAATACAGATGCAACTAGCATTGCAAGTAGCATTAAGTTAGGCTATTACACCAACACGGCTACCAGTATTACATGCGCAAGTACTTCTCCGGCGGGAGCGATTAGCGTCTGTACAACAGAAGGGACGTCATGTGCAATCTCAAGTTCAATGGTCGGTACTGAGAACATAGTGTTAGCTGAGGGTGTAGTTTGCGCTATCCCACAACCATCTCCGGGTGGATCTACATCAATGGTAACGACAACAGGAGCAGGAGCTCGTAGTTATGTTGTCCTTTATGCAGTCGAGACTGGCAGTCAACCTCAGGCAGAGTGTATCGGTGGCTAGATAAGCGATTTAAAACTATATAAATAGACCCCGAGCTACGGGGTTTATTTATATATGCTATTGTTTTAGTAATGATTATTGTGGTTTTGGTTATATTGGGTCTGGCTTTGGGTAGCTTTGTGAATGCTTTCGTTTGGAGGCTCCATGAAGGCATGAAATGGGTTAATGAACGCTCTGAATGCACTAACTGCCATCATAAGCTTGCTGCACTAGATCTGATTCCTATCTTTAGCTGGCTATGGCTAAAAGGGCAGTGTCGCTACTGCAAAAGACGGATATCTATTCAATACCCAATCGTAGAGCTGTCCGTAACCGTATTATTTTTGATTTCATATTATTTATGGCCTGAAGCTATAAATGGTTGGCAAATTTTGTTGTTCTCAATTTGGTTGATTTTGTCCACTGGTTTAACTGCCCTCGCATTATACGATTTACGCTACATGATACTTCCATCCAAGCTGATTTATGCATTATCTACCCTTGCCGTAATTAGCTCATTGATCAATATAGTTTTAGCCAATAACCCCAAAATAAGTTTAATCAACGTTTTAATTAGCATACTTATCGGGGGCGGTTTATTTTATATCTTATACATGGTTTCTAAAGGCAAGTGGATTGGGGGTGGTGATGTGCGTCTTGGCTTTTTGCTCGGACTTCTTGCAGCCACGCCAGCCCGTACATTTCTGATAATCTTTATCGCTTCTTTAATTGGCACAGCTGTGTCCATTATTTTGATGTCCACGAAGCACCTTAAACGAAAAAGCCTAATACCTTTTGGCCCTTTTTTAATCGCTGGCTTGTTCGTTGTTCAATTCTTGGGTCAACAAATCATAAATTGGTACAAAGGGCTATTTCTTTAGGGATTAACTAGACCAATCGTTGTTACTATACCCCTTATGTTTTATACTTATAACTAATGGCGGGGGTGAAACAAAAAACGCCGATGCATAAAGGCTTTACAATAATCGAGGTTATGATCTTCCTGGCAATATCAGGGGTCACTTTTCTAATCGCAGCTAGCTTTATCAACGGCAAAGAGGCTCAGGTGGAATATAGGACTGGTATGACTAACGCCAATGCGATTATCCAAACCTTAATTAATGATGTCGCTGATGGATCATACCCTTTAGCAGCGTCTCAATATCTATCCTGCGATATTAGTTCTGTGCCCCCCATCATAAATAACCCAGTTTCCTTGCCGCCAGCTTATCCAGATTGTGCTTTAATAGGAAAAATTATTGCACCTGAGAATAACTCTAATACAAGCTCCTACAGCATCTATTCGGTAGCAGGCTGTCAATATTATGTGGGCGTTAAATGTACAACGGCTCAACAAGGAGGACTTACGCCGACAAATATAAACGAAGAACATCCTGCACTGGTAAGTTTATTTAATCAATCACATGATTGGCCTGGCGGTATTTTTATCTCTAAGCTATTTATCGTAAGTGGCGCCACCGCACAACCTATAGGAGCGTTTGGTGTCTTTAGTAGCCTCCCACAGATGAGCGGCAACGTGCTTGTATCGGGCGCTCAAGCTGTTCAGGCTGTATATCTACCTGGCTCTCAACTCAGTAAAGATTCCGATACCTATATTAAAAACTTAGTTAACGGTAACTCTGTAGTAACTCTACCGGATAATTCATATATCGTGATGTGTTTTTTGGGTTCGAATAATCATAAAGCAAGCATAACAATTGGTGGTGTTAACAACGGTGGCCAACTTAGCTCAACACTACAAACTGGTACGATAACAGGATCAACTCAGGTATATTCGGGATGTTAAGACGTAATATAAATAGTCGTGGCGACACAATCGTAGAGGTGATGATTGCCTTGGCGGTTTTGTCGTTGGCTTTTGTAATTAGTTACGCTACCGCAAACCGTGCACTTACAGATTCGCAGAATTCACAAGAACATTCTACGGCTTTAGAGTATATTGATGGGCAACTTGAAGCACTGCGTTATTATTCGCAACAGCCAGGACAAACACTTTCCAGTACTACCTTCGCATTTTACTTAAAACCCGATACTTCTACCCGAACGGTTCAACTTATGCCTGCTCCAGACACTATCCTAGGAAGTGGTTTTGTCTATTCAATTTCGATCTGGCCTCCTAATACAGGTGATCCGACAATTAAGTGCCTAAATCCTACGAGATTTCCGAATACTTATATAGTTACGGTAACTTGGCCGGGACTTGGAAAATTAGGGGAACAATGCGAAGCATTGAGCGACAGGATTTATTAAATAACCATGAGCCAAAAGATTAACAAAGCTGGGTTTACAGTAATGGAACTGATGATAGCTATAAGTGTGCTCGCAATTATACTATTGATTAGTTCTACGGTTTTAGTCGGGATTGGAAATCTATACTCAAAAGGTAACAATTTGGCAAATGTACAAGACACAACTCGAAATATTGTTGAAAGTGTAGTATCTGCAGTTCAATTTAGTGGAACTTTGTTAAATAATGGCGCAAGTACTAACCCCATTACATATACATATGCTACTACTTACGGCAACGTTCCAGTGTCGGCTTATTGTTTCGGTCAGAATCGATACAGTTTTGTTACTAATCCAAATTTACCGGACGGCTGGCCGCACATTCTCTGGCTAGATAAGATAAGTTCAACAGGAAGTTGTGAGCCTCTGAACTTAAGTCAACCAAATCCAACATGTACTGACGGTACCTATAATTGCACCCAGCCGGGAAGTGGTAGTGACTTAATCGGTCCAAATATGCACTTGGCTACTTTTGATATTACTCAGTACAACCCAAAGCTATACGGAATAAATGTTGGCGTAGCCTTTGGCGCTATAGATATGTTCGTGTCTAACAATAACGGCCCTGTATTAATAAATGGTAATTACCAGTGCAGCAACTCGGCAGGACAGCAGTATTGTGCAACGAGCTATCTTGGGACGTTTGCTGCAGAGCGCTTAACGCAACAATAGAGTAGAATATGAAGTGTATGAGTAAGCATAACAAGTTAGGGGACGATGGCTTTGCTCCAATCATCGTCTCGATTATTATTGTGATAGTGCTTAGTTTGTTAACTTTAAGTTTTGTTGCTTTAGCTAACAACAGCGCAAAGAATGCCCTCAATAGACAACTTAGTAATAACGCTTACTATGCAGCCGATTCAGGCATTAATGATGCCATTGCAGCTATTAGTAGCGGCTTTCACAGCGCAAAGACATCATGCAACCCAATTCCAGTTACTGATCTAAACAATAACCAAGTTAATGGACCACAGGACATATATTCCTGTCTATTAATTGACCCAACCCCGTCTTCTTTGCAGTACACTACTGTAAGCGAGACACAGCCTACCGTGGCTCTAATCTCAACCATTAACCCGACAACAAATAATCCTGAAGCTCCAGCTTATTTTATTTTCAGCTGGGAGCCGTCACCACAGGTTGAATCACCGCCATACGTCTTTACTCCAGTTAACTATTTCCCAAAATGCACTGCTGCAGGCAGTATTAATGGAGCCTGTTTATATCCAGGGTCTACCTGGAGTATTGCTAGTAAACCAATTACGGGCATACTAAGGACGGCTCTCACCCCAATAGCTAGTTCAGGGCAACTACCAACTAACACATCGACAACATATACAGCCTTTCTTTATCCTCAGTCAGGAGACGGTCAACTTACCCCTAATAGCGTCAATAATGCTCCTCCATACTCATCAAACACAATAGGTATTAATGGGGGTGTTAGTGTCAGTGGCAATTGTAGTAGTGCTTCGAACCAACCTTACGAATGTGCAGTTAAAATCCCAATTTCCAATGCCGCAACTAGTGGCTTTATTTTATCAATGGAGTCGCTATATACAGATAGTAGGGTTAAAATAGAAGCCTTCGACTCTTTAGGTAACAGGCTGATGTTCAAAAATGCACAAATAATGATTGACTCTACTGGTAATGACCATGGAGTTCAGCGTAGAATTCAGGTTAGAATATCTTCGATCAACTATACTGGCTTTTCAGCCTATGACATCGCCTCTTCTAACAGCTTTTGTAAAGACCTATATGCATACCCAATGAATTTAGCTACAGGTAATCCAGGTAGCGCCGTCTCGCCTAGTTGTGGCCTCTAATTTTGTTTACTGTTATGGTATTTCTCGTATGCCCGTTTTAAGTGCGGGTCAGTGATATGAGTATAGATTTGGGTTGTAGAAATATTTGAGTGACCAAGCATTACCTGTACCGTTCTGAGGTCGGCTCCGTTCATCAGTAAATCAGTACCAAAACTGTGTCTCATGGTGTGTGGGCTGACATGTTTTGTGATTCCAGCCATTAGGGCGTAGCGGGCAACTAGTCGCTGTACGCTTCTGGCGGTCAGTCGACTATAATTGCCACTTAAATCTACCTTTTTAGAACCACTGTAACGGATAAACAAAGGCTTTATGTTATCGGTTCGTTTTGCTAAATACTGTTCAATCCAGCTGACAGCTTCCTCGCTCACAAATACCAAACGATCCTTTTCGCCCTTACCTCTAACCATAAACTCTCGGCGTTTTAAATTTATATGATCTCGGTTTAGGCCTACTAACTCGCTGACTCTTAGTCCACTGGCAAACAAAAGTTCAAGTATGGCACGGTCACGTAAGCCTACCATGGTATCGATTTTAGGTTGTGCAAAAAGTGATTCTAGTTCCTCTTCATTTAGAAAAGTAACTTGCTTTCGTTTGGTTCGAGCTAATTCAATCTTTGCCGGATTCAGAGCCATAATATCTCTTTTAGCACAGAACTTAAGGAAACTTCTTAGTGCGATAAGATGGTAATTCAGAGTTGCTGGGTTAAGTTCATCACTAGTGTTGGTGCCAAGTCGATTTAGCCATAAACGCCATTTACGGATCATTTCTGAATCGATTGCTTCAACTTCAATATCCCCAGCAAAATCGATCAACCGTGTCAGGTAGTGATCATAGTTAGCGATAGTGCGCTGTGAACGGTTTTGCTCAATTTCCAAGTACTCAATAAAGTCGGTTTTAGCTTTTGAAAAGCGCATGACTACATTTTACGACACAGTAATACATTAGCGCTATTGCAGAAACTCAAATAGATCGTAGACAATCCTGACTTGTAGAATAGGTTATGTAACTAACTAATAACTACAAAGGAGACAATAATGTCTAACCGTGTCGGGTCATCTACGATCTATGCATCTATTCTACCAATTGGTAACAACTTACGCTCAGTAAGTTTAAGTAGAGAGGCTAAGCATCGACTTAGGGTAATTGAATACTACTTGGGATGTCGTAGCGTAGCCCTAACCTGCCGACACTTCGGTATCTGTAGGAGCTACTTCTACAAATGGTATAAACGGTTTAATCCCCATAACCTAAAGTCACTAGAGGACCTAAGCCGTAAACCCCATAGGGTTAGACCCGCTACCTATGACGTAAACTTTGTTGCTCTCATCCGTAAGCTTAGAACTGACTATCCAAGTTATTCTGCTAAAAAGCTGTCAGTAATAGTACTTAGAGACTATGGAATTAGCTACTCAGCAGCAACCATAGGCCGAGTCATCAAGCGGTTCATGCTTTACTTCTCTCAGGTTATCCATCTTAGGAACCATAGGCGTGGTTGCAAACGTTCTTGGGTGACAAGAAAGCCATTCAGCCTCTATGCCAATGGTCCCGGGCAAGTCATAGAGTTTGACATGAAGCATATCTGGTCTGCCAACCGCCGCCGTTATGCCTTTGTAGCAGTAGATGTGTTCACCAAACAAGCTATTATCCATGTATCTTCCAGCTCAAAGTCAACTCAGGCCAAGATAGCCCTAGAAATGGTCGTTAAGACCTTTGGCGCTCAGGCGGTCATTGTCAACGACAATGGTAGCGAAAACTTTGACCAGGCTTATGCCTATCTAAAGCAAGTAGGAGTAACCCAGTACTTCGCAAGACCACATACACCTAAAGACAAACCGCATGTCGAAAACATTATTGGTAAGTTACAGCAGGAATGTCTGGATGAGGACAGATCAGCCGACAGTGTAACTAAACTACAGGCTCAGATTAACCGCTGGTTGAACGATTATCACTTCTTTCGTCCTCACCAGGCACTAAACTACCTAACACCTGAAGAATTCTGTGCTACATTAAACATAACTATTCCAAGAGCCAAAGTGTCTACGATGTGTTGAGTAAGTGCACGCTATGTGCAATGCCAATAACCATCTGTTACAATATTACCTAAGCATGGAACAAACCCTCATACTTCTTAAGCCAGATGCATTGCAGCGGGCTCTTGCTGGAGAGATAATTACACGTTTTGAGCGAGTTGGTTTAAAGATTGTTGCTGCTAAGATACTCAAGCCTAGTAAGGAGCAGTACTTCCACCATTACGAGACTATTGGAAAGATGATTTCTCGGCGTGGGCAAGAAGCATTCGATGTTACCCTAGATTTTATGCAAGAAGGGCCAATCTTAGCGATGGTGCTAGAGGGAATAGAGGCGGTCGCCGTGGTTAGAAAAATGGTAGGGACAACGGAGCCCAAGTCGGCTGAGCCGGGCACGATTAGAGGAGATTTTTCACATATTAGTTTTGCTTACGCTTCAAAAAATGGACTATCGCTCCCTAACTTAATTCATGCTTCAGGCGACCCAGCTGAAGCGAAGCTGGAAATTGCGCACTGGTTTGGCAAAGACGAGATCTTTGTGTATGAATCCGTCCATGATAAGTTTACTCAAGGTAAGAAGTAGGCCCCTATAGTTCAATGGATAAAATAGCTCCGTCCTAAGGAGAAGCTGTAGGTTCGAATCCTTCTAGGGGCACCACGTAGCAAAGCTCAATCTCTGTTCTACAAAGCTCAAAATAGTAAAAAGCGCTACAATAATAGCTACATATTATGACTGAACAAAAAGAAGAGTCCCGCCCAAAATATTTTGCCGATCAGTTTGACGACGAAGAAGTCCTTTTTGTATTTAGAAAACATCCAGTTGTGATGCGTAAAGGCCTTATTTACGGTCTGTTATGCCCGCTAATAGGCGTATTGCCAACTGTCTTTATGCCTTCGTACGGTATGGGGGTGTTTGTTGATGGTTTATTAATCGGTATGGCGGTTGGCGTAGTAGTCTTCTTTCCGTCATGGATTGGTTGGCACTTCAGCGTCTTTATTGTGACTGACCAAAGATTCCTACAGATTAAGCAAAAGGGTCTGTTTAGTCGAAGTGTATCTGATTTAGGTTTGCGGCAAATTCAATCTGTCAGCTATGAGGTAGCTGGCCTGCAGGAAACGCTGCTCGGATTTGGTACAATTATTATGCGGACTTATGTGGGGGAGATAATTATCCACGATGTCCACCATCCGGCAAAGATTCAAAAGAAGTTTGTCGGCATTCTAAGGGATTTAGGTGTTACGACGTCTGATTATCCTATAACATCACAGTCCCAGTCTCAAATAAATGAACAAACTGAATAAACTCAAGAAGAAGCTACCAAAGCCAAATCTGTCGATTAAGGGTGTTATTAAGCGCCGTCCAGCCCCAGAGGAGCGTTTAAAAGAGGCTTTTGCGAATGTTCCCAAGATAACTGATGAAACTGTCGCTGAACATCGTGAAGATGTATTGTCTAATGCGCGTAAGTTTATTTATCCACTCCAGCACTCAAGGAAGCGAATTGTAGCTACCTCAACCTCTTTAATTATTGTGGCTGTAGTTATGCTCTTAACATACATTGGCCTAGCGCTGTACCGGTATCAGAATACCAGTAGCTTCATTTACGGCGTTACTCAGATAGTGCCACTGCCAGTTGCAAAGGTTGGAGGGTCTTGGGTCTCATATGAAAGCTATCTTTTCGAGCTTAGGCGCTATATGCATTACTACGAGACACAGCAGCAAGTCGATTTCTCGACTAAAGCTGGACAGGTCCAACTTGACCGCTATAAGCAGCAAGCCATGAGTGAGGTCATTACAAACGCCTATGTCAACGAATTGGCTAGTCGTTATAACGTCAGTGTATCTAGCCAGCAGGTAAATCAGGAAGTAGCACTGGTTCAGAGTCAGAACCGTCTAGGCTCAAGTCAGCGTGAGTTTAACGAAGTATTAAGTGATTTCTGGGGGTGGAATGAGGCAGATTTTAAACGTGAACTCAAGGCGCAGATGTTGCAGCAAGCCGTCGTCGCTAAGCTTGATAGCGCAACTCAACAAAGAGCCAAAGCAGCACTAAATAGCTTAAACCACGGTGCCGATTTCGCGACTCTAGCCGCACAAGTATCTGACGATACTTCTACTAAGAGCAACGGTGGTCAATTTCCAAATCCAATCACCCAAAACGATCCGAATGTCGCACCGCAAATTACGCAAGCGTTATTCTCTCTTAAACCGGGACAGATATCCGGGATTATTAATACCGGTTACACTCTAGAAATCATTAAGGTTATCTCCGTGCAGGGCGACAAGGTGCAGGCTGCGCACATTTCGTTCAACCTTAAACCCATATCTTTCTTCATAGCCCCACTACAAGCAAAACAGAAACAACATCTTTTTATTCATATCTAAATTATCCGGGAATTCTAGCTGTCTCTTTGACATATAACCCCAATTCCTTAAGCATTGAGTCTAATTTAATCATTTAAATAATAACTGACAACTATCTAGATGCTGCAATAAAGATGTAGCCTTATATGCTAATTAGGGATGGGGTTCTTAAGTAATATTGTCCCAAAGAAAATTGTTTCCGAAGTGACCATACTCGGCAGTTTGTTTAAATTGAGGCTTATTAAGTTGCAAAAAACTAATAATACCGCCCGGCGTAAGGTCGTAACCCTTAACTTTTTCTTCTACGCCATCGACTATGGCTATTGCCTCAACTGGTTCAGCGACACCTATAGCATAGGCCAGTTGGGTATAAACTTCTTTTGCGTGGCGCTTATTTAGGTAATCGACCGCTATTTTACGGGCCATATATGCAGCCGAACGATCGACTTTCGTTGCATCTTTGCCGCTAAATGCGCCACCACCAATTGGAATTCTCGGACCATAGCTGTCTACTGCAAGCTTGCGTCCCGTAAGTCCCGTATCGGCGTCAAAACCGCCTACTAACCAGTCTCCGGCAGGATTTGCGAATATGTTAACTGACTTCTGATGGGCTTGATCTGATAGCCAGTCTTTTATTAATACTTCAAGCTCGTTTTTGGTTGCATGCTGAAAACTGGCAACAATCGCCACGATCTCTCTGTTATTTAAGGTTACTTGCGTTTTCCCATCGTATGGGAATTTGTTATAGAGGTGGCGGTTGAGCGACCGACTAAGTTCAACCTCGAGTGGCATGTAGTTCTTAGTCTCACTTGTTGCATAGCCGACCATTATGCCTTGGTCACCAGCACCACCAGTGTCAACACCGTTCGCGATCTCATTACTTTGGTGCACTACCTGAACTCTAACCTCATAGCTAGTATCGACAAATTGCCGAGCTATTTTCTCATAGTTAATTTTAGTTTTACTAGTAACCTCGCCAATAATAACCAGGAGCTTGTGGCCACCAACAGTTTCAACTGCGACTCTGGAGTTTGGATCTCCAAAGAGTGCAGCATCAACAATAGAATCAGATATTTGATCGCAAATCTTATCTGGATGTTTTGGTGAAACAGACTCTGCAGTGCGTAGACCCATATAAGTATTAAAAAATCCTTTCAACCGCCAAGGAAGAAAGGATATATAAGAATAAATATCTTTTCCGTCTAAGGCGGACTAGATGGGGCACCTGATTAACTCAGGTTGCCGGCAGGTCATAAAGCTAGGTCTCTCGCTGCGCTCTTAATATTATTAATTGTTAATGTAGGGTCTATTCTAGCACATTCGTTTAAGCTAGAAATAGTAATTGGCGGGCCCGACCGGATTCGAACCGGCGATCTCCTCCGTGACAGGGAGGCGTGATAGGCCTCTTCACTACGAGCCCAGACCTTTAATCAAGGGTAATAATAACAGATAAACGTAATGAGTTAAAACTAATTGGTGCGGGTGAGGGGAGTCGAACCCCTGTTTTAGCCTTGGGAAGGCCACATAATACCGTTATACGACACCCGCAACTGGAGCCACCTGTCGGAATTGAACCGACGACCTACACGTTACGAATGTGTCGCTCTACCAACTGAGCTAAGGTGGCGTTAAAGTACCGGGTAATTATAGCAAAAGCTGATACAATATACCCTAGTTAATATGGCAACCACGAGGACTTATTTCCGCGATCATTTCGTGTTGTTACTGCTTACGGTCAACGCTTTCTTGGCGCTTTTTGCAGCTAGTTTCATATTGTTAAAGCTCGCTGCCTCTCATAGCAATAGTTATATCGTGCAATATCGCTCCAACCTAGGGGTTAACGCTTTCCATACGGGCGGAGTCAGTGAAATAGTCAGCTTTGCAATCTTTGCGCTCTTAATTTTCGCGATCAACCTTCTCTTAAGTGTCCGTACCTACACAATAAACCGCAACCTGGCGATAATTATCCTATCCATCGGTATCCTGCTCACAGCTCTAGACATTATCGTTAGCAATTCACTCTTAGTGCTCCATTAAACTATCAAGCCGACTATGACAGATCTCGAAATACCACACGAACAGGATCGACACGCCCACTATAGGTTTTTTGAGATTCTACCTGGGGTTCTGAGCTGGCTGTTACTACTCGCGCCCATAATTCTAAGCTTTATTAATATTACTGCGGCGGTAATCTTTATTCTGGCCTATCTGTTGGTGTACTTTGTGCGTTCGGTCGGTTTCAGCATAGATGGCCTAAAAGGTTATAGGAGTATGCGTCAGCACTTAAAAGAAGACTGGCAGGCTCTAGTTAGCGATGTCGAGGCGCGTGCTATAGCCCCAGAAGACCTCCCAAAACGCCCTAAATGGCATATCCGTAATATAGAGCGACTAAAGACCTCTACTAATACGTATAAGCCCTCAGATTTAATTCACGCGGTAATCATTGCGACAGTTAACGAAAGCCGGGAGGTACTTGAGCCAACCATACGTTCAATAATTGATGGAAAGCAAGATAATAAAAAAGTTATACTCGTCCTTGCTTACGAAGGAAGGGCAGGCGAAGAGGCTGAGAAGAGAGTGCTTTCATTAATAAATGAATACAAAAAATATTTTCTTGATGCTATTGCAATTAAACACCCTCCTAATATACCGGACGAGATTATTGGCAAAGGTTCTAATATTACATATGCTGGTCGACAGCTTAAAGCCTACTTAGAGGCTAGAAAGATTGACCCTAAGAACGTAATTGTTACGACTTTGGATGCAGATAATAGACCCAATACAAATTATTTCTTAGCTGTCAGCTACGCCTTTTGTGTCGTTTCTGATCCAATTAGAGCTTCGTATCAACCATTACCGATGTTTACTAATAATATCTGGGATGCGCCAACCATGATGCGAGTTATTGCTACAGGTAATACGCTTTTCTATATTGTAGGAACTACCAGACCGCACCGCGTACGCAACTTTTCGGCTCATGCCCAATCAATGCAAGCTTTAATCGATATGGATTTTTGGAGTGTACGTACGGTAGTTGAAGATGGGCATCACTTCTGGCGCAGTTACTTCCACTTTAACGGTGATTACCAAGTATATTCGATTAGTATTCCGGTCTACCAGGATGCCGTTTTAGCTGATGGCTACCTCAAGACAATTAGAGCTCAATTTATCCAGCTTAGACGTTGGACTTATGGGGTATCGGATGTAGCCTATGTAGCCGACAAGGGATTCTTCCATAAAAATTCGATTCCAAAATCAGATCTAATTGCTAAGTTCTTAAATTTACTTGAAGGACACGTAACCTGGGCAACCGGCACTATATTAGTTTTTGGGGCCGCCTTTATACCCCCATTAATTAGCCCACAAAGTTTTGCCGCTAATGAGATACCACTAATCGTAAGCCGGATTCAGAAGATTGGACTGATTGGGTTATTGGCATCTGTATATGTTTGTCTGGTAACGCTGCCGCCCAGACCATCTAGAGTTAAGCGCCACCGTTCAGTCTTAATGGTGCTGCAATGGGTCCTAGCACCCTTTACAGGAGTCGTCTTCGGCTCACTGGCGGCATTTAATTCACAGACGCGCTTAATCTTTAAGCGTTATTTGAATAAATTTGATTTAACCGAAAAAGCGGTTGTCACGAATAGCAACACCAAGATTAGTACGAAGATAGATTGAGAAACAATTACGGCTTATGGAAAGCCTGGTAGTGCGTGTGGGCTACCTTATCAAAACGATGCAGGCTGACTGAAGCAGTTTTAGCGATAGTGTCTTTCTTTATAACGCCATTATTAGTTGTGCGACCCAGCTTATTTATAACAGTCTCAGTAAGATACTTGGCATCAAGCAAAGCTGATGGGCGATGCTTTAAACTTTCATAAATACTTAAGAATAGCTTCTCGCTAATAAAAGCTGACGGTTTATTATCCGATCCGTAAACCATCCAAGTCTGTGAAGGGTCGTAGAGCTCAATGGTGGTAAATACTGCCTGACAGTTATTACAGGATCGTCTACGCCAAATTCGATTCGATTTTACCTGTGGTCTTGAATTCGAGACATTGGTGTTGCCTCCACAATATACACAAACCATGTCTACATATTGACATATGGCAGTTAGAATAGCCACTATAAAGATTAATTAATAATTGGTATATAAAAAGAGCCAAAATTGCTTTTGGCTCTTTTATGGCCCCAGATTCTATTTAACGGGGGCGGCGTATGCGATTTGTCGGCTTGGAACCCAGATCTTCGTAAAATAACTGAAAGGATCCCAGCACACTGACTCTAGTGGTACTCAAAACTCCACTACTGCTCCGTTTAACCTGCCAATGTTATCTGATAGAAGTGTTTATGTCAAGGCAAGTAATCGTAAAAAATGGTGGGCGATAAAGGACTTGAACCTATGACCTCTCCCACGTCAAGGGAGCGCTCTAGCCAACTGAGCTAATCGCCCGCATCAGTTAATTGGTGCTATTCGCACGCTGCATTATATAGGTAAACTCCAATTCTGAGAACAGGATAGTATATTTTTCTGATATGCCATAAATGATATATTCCAAAAATAGTTATCCACATTGGGGAATGTGCATAATACAGCAAATATAGGCTAGCCTAATAGTACTATCCTTGCTATGATAATCATCACAGGTGAAGTTTTGACGAGAATGTTTTTCCGCTCAAAACTTTGGGTGAAGCGGTTGAATGAATTGCGAGATCATTCAACCGTTTTTTGTTTTATAACAAAGGTTTGCTACAGTAACAGATATGAGTGAGTTAGAGTTGTTGCCGCTTAGACATAGTTTGGCGCATATACTGGCCGCTGCGGTGCAGAAGCTATGGCCAAGTGCTCAGTTTGGTGTCGGTCCAACTACTGAGAACGGCTTTTATTACGATATTAATATTCCAGATCTAATGCTCTCTGAAGAAGATCTACCTAAAATAGAGTCTGTAATGAGAGAGCTAATCAAATCAGATTTACCTTTCGAGCAGTACAATCTACCAATAGACGAGGCAATTAGCTGGGCTAAGAAGAATAATCAGCAGTATAAAGTTGATCTTTTAAACGATCTTAAGCGTTCAGGTACCACTGTAGCTAAAGATCTTAGCCCCGAAGAGATGGGCACCATTGGTGGTGATGAATCTAAGGTTGAGAATGCTTCTTTCTATAAGGTTGGTGATTTTGTTGATCTATGTAGAGGCCCACACCTTGCATCAACCGGTGCGGCAGAGCACTTTAAGCTGATACGGATTAGTGGAGCATATTGGCGCGGTGATATTAAAAAGGATCAACTACAGCGAGTTTACGGAGTTGCCTTTGCTAGTGCTGAGGAACTTATAGCTTATCTAGTGAGTCAACAACAAGCCAAAGAGAGAGATCATCGTAAGCTTGGGCAGGAGCTGGACTTGTTTGTGCATTCAGACTTAATTGGGCCTGGACTACCACTATTTACTCCTAGAGGTACCGTATTGCGCAATCAACTAATTGCATTATCCGAAGAACTACAGAGAGCTGGTGGCTATGATGCTGTATGGACGCCACATATCACAAAGGTGGAGTTATATAAGAAATCGGGTCATTACGATAAGTATCCGGAGCGCTTCGAGGTTAAGAGTACAGAGTCAGATGATCTGTTCATGCTAAAGCCGATGAACTGCCCGCACGTGGCCCAGATTTACGCATCACGGGCTCGTAGCTACCGAGACTTACCGCAGCGTTATATGGAATCGACTACTTTATACCGAGACGAAAAGAGCGGTGAGCTTCACGGTTTATCGAGAGTTAGAGCGATTACGCAAGACGACGCACATGCGTTCGTGCGCCACGATCAAATAGAAGACGAGCTCAGATCAATCATTGGCATGATTAAACAAATGTATTTAATCCTAGGAATGCCATTGTCGGTCGACCTTTCTTTCCGCGATGACAGCGATCGTTACATGGGCGACGATTCTAAATGGAGTGACGCTGAGCGTATTATTGAGCGACTAGCGAAAGAAGAGGAGCTTGATTATCAGATTGTAAGGGGTGAGGCTGCTTTCTATGGGCCAAAAATCGATGTACACGTAAGAGATGCACTTGGCCGTAAATGGCAGTGCGCCACCGTGCAACTAGATTACGTTCAACCAGAACGATTTGAACTGACCTATACCGACAAAGATGGTACCCTCAAACGTCCAGCTATGATTCATAAGGCGATACTGGGATCCATCGAGCGCTTCTTAAGCGTATATATTGAGCATACGGGAGGTAAGTTCCCAGTCTGGCTAGCGCCGGAGCAGATCAGGGTGATTACGCTCAACCAGGAAGAGGATGTGATTAAATTTGCTCTCGATGTTATCGAAAGTGGTAAAAAACTTGGCCTCCGGATGATGGCAGATTTAGAGAATGAATCAGTTGGTAAAAAGATTCGTCAGGCAGAGCTAATGAAGGTTCCTTACACTATTGTTATCGGGCCCAAGGAACTAAGCAGTAATAATGTATTACCCCGCATTCGAGCCGATATAGTCACACAGGAGCGCAAAGAACCTATGGCCATCCACGATTTTCTCAAAACTGTATCAAACGAAGCAAAATCACGGGTCACCCACTCGTCTCTTTAAGATATGAACGAGCCTCTGCCAACCTTGCGTGAGGAGGTTGTTGCGATTGTTAAGATTATTCCAGAGGGTAGGTTAATGACATATGGTCAAATTGCTGCACTAGCCGGCCACCCGCGAGCAGCCCGAATAGTAGGTGGGATAGCGCACTATGGCGATCCAAAGCTACCATGGCAGAGAGTTGTTAACAAGAAAGGTTATTTAGCTAATGGCTATCCCGGCGGACGTGTCGGCCACCAGCAAGCTTTAGCTAGTGAAGGAATAGAGGCGATTGACTTTCGCGTACCAATTGAGCGTTTAATCTGGTGGCCAAGTAAGTCATGATTGCCCCCATTATTGCTATCGTTGGGCCAACCGCAACTGGTAAAAGTGACCTAGCTCTAGAAATAGCCAAAAAGCACAACTGCGAGATTGTAAGTGCAGACTCTTGGTTAGTGCGCAAATATGTCGATATCGGAACGGCGAAGCCATCGCTTAGCATGCGCCAGGAAGTTCCACATTATCTTATTGATGTAGTTGAGCCAGATGAAGATTTCTCTGCTGCCGCCTATAAGGAGCTTGCCCTTAAGGCAATTTTGGATATTCAGGATCGGGGAAAAGTACCACTTTTGGTCGGCGGAACCGGTCTATACATAGATGCTATCCTATATGACTTTAGCTTTGCCGGTGAATCTGATCCAAGAATGCGCCAAGAGTTAAACAACTTGTCATTAGACGAACTCCATCAAATGGCTAGATCAAAAGGTTTGGATTTGAGTCAGATTGACGTGCGCAATAAACGGCGCGTCATTCGGCTCATTGAGTCAGAAGGCAAGGTGGCGACCAAAAAAGAACTGAGACCGGATACGCTCATCATTGGCTTAAGCAGTCCCCTAGACTTAATAAAGCGCCGGATTGAAGAGCGCGTTAAGCAAATGATTGCTCAAGGACTCAAAGATGAAGTTAAGTCATTGAGTGATCAATACGGATGGAATTGCGAAGCTCTAAAAGGAATCGGCTATAGCGAGTGGCAACAGTACTTTAATGACAAGCAGTCACTTGAAGAAACCCAGAAACGAATAATAAAAGATAGCATCGATCTGGCTAAACGCCAGCTTACCTGGTTTAAAAGAAACTTAAGTATTCATTGGTATCCCACCCCTGTTAATATTGCCAACGTAGATGAATTAATAACAACATTCTTGAACAATTACGTGTCTCTTTAATTAAGTCCTGCTACAATACTAGCTATGATCGAACAACTCTTTGGGTCTAAGACTAGGGTTAAGCTACTGAAGCTTTTTTATGGCAATCCAAGCCGAGCGTACTACGTGCGAGAAATAACAAGAAAAATTGATGAACAAATTAACTCAGTCCGCCGAGAACTGTCTAATTTATTAAGCGTCGGTATCATTACTTCCGATAACACCAACAACAAGCTCTACTATGAAGTCAATCAGAAGTATGAATACTACGACTCTTTGTTAACAATTTTTGGGGGCAAAAAGGGTAGTTCAGCAAAAGCTGACAATGAATCGAATGTCGGCTTAGAAGAAGATTTTAAGGCCCTTGGACACGTCGATCTTGTCGTCTTCAGTGGGCAGTTTACTAGAGACGATAGTGCACCTGTTGATGTGTTAATCGTCGGTAACGTTAATAAGAATGCGGTCGAAAAGTACATTTCTGGTCTTGAAGCAGAAGGAGGCGGCAAGGATATCAGCTATACTGTTATGAAGCTGGATGATTTTAATTACCGTAGCCAAATTAGGGATCGCTTTATTACCCGTATCACCAATGCGAAAACCCAGGTACTGTTCGATCGGCACAGCCTACTTAATCGTTAACTAAAAGGACACAAAATGGATATTCAATTTTACGGAGCTAACTGCATAACCCTCAGTTATAAGACGGCGCGTTTGGTAATAGATGATAACTTAAAAGAGCTAGGCAAGAAGTCGATTACTGCTAAAGATGATGTAGCCGTATTTACATCTTCTTCATTCCAAAAAACACCTCTAGACCTTAAGTTGTCAATTACAAATCCAGGCGAATATGAAGTTTCAGATTTCTCTATAACGGGCATCCCAGCTAGAGCACACATTAGCGAAGAAGGATCATTGGACGCCACCATGTATAAAATAACAGCGAACGATATTAATGTTCTCGTAACCGGACATATCTTTCCCAAACTAAGCGAGGCTCAGCTAGAAGCCATTGGTATGATTGATGTCCTAATTGTGCCGGTTGGTGGCCATGGCTATACACTTGATCCTGAAGGCGCACTAACTATCGAAAAAGAGATTGAACCAAAGATCGTAATCCCGACCCACTATGCCGACAAAGAACTCAACTTTCCCGTGCCTCAGCTATCGCTTAGTGAAGCCCTAAAGGGTCTCGGTATGGAGCCAAAAGAAACCTTGCCAAAATTAAAACTTAAGGCAATTGATCTAGGGGATGTTACGCAGTTAATTGTTTTGCAGTAAGGTTCTTTCCTTAGAGCAAACTCTTTTTCTTCAAAGTACGAATAGCTTGAGTGCTTAATTTCATGCTGACTTTTTGGCCATCAACAATTACCGTCTTATTTTGTAAATTAGGTTTCCACACTCTTTTAGTATGACGCTGCGAAAAGCTGACGTTATTGCCATACTGTTTGCCTTTACCGGTTAAATCACATTTCTGCATCTTTTCTTCCTCAAATTCAACCGTCATTCTAACTTATAAACAGAGAGTGGTCAACGTTAAGCTATACTAAAGAGATGTTTTCTAGCTTAACTGGTCTTGAGATCACCTATTTCATCGTCGCTTTGCTGATTAGTATGATTGTCCACGAAGTGATGCACGGCGTAGTCGCCAAAGCTCTCGGTGACACCACTGCGGCAGATATGGGGCGACTAACACTTAACCCCTTAAAGCATATTGATGTTATGACCACGATCATACTGCCTGTAGCCCTAGTGTTAATTCACATGCCTCCAATTATGGCCGCTAAGCCGGTTCCATTTAACCCTAACCGAGTTCGATTTGGTGACTACGGCGCAGCAATGGTTGGTTTAGCTGGTCCATTATCTAACTTTGCAATGGCAATTATCGGATCGATAATTGCCCATATCGCAATTAATGGCAATATGCAACTAATTAACTTCCTGGGTTTATTTATCCAGATTAATGTCATTTTAATGGTCTTTAACTTAATTCCATTCCCGCCACTTGATGGATCAAGAGTTCTTTACGCAGTTGCGCCAGAGCCGGTGCGCAGGGTTATGGAACGGATAGAAGCGATGGGTTTCATCTCGATACTTCTATTCATCCTAATTGTGTTTGAGTTATTTTCGAACCAAGTTATAGGAATTGAAAACGCAGTTTTAAGATTTGTCATAAACCTTTAAGAATTTTAGATATAATAGAATCAGGTCGGGTAAGAAGATCGTTAAAGACTTCAGCCGAGTAATGATTATCTGAATACTAATCATTAGGGAGCCTGCACCTTAGTGACCGTGGTCACTAAGAAAGGGCACCCACCTGGGAAATCTCAGGTTAATCACCTCGGCGCCCGACTAGATTTAGCTGACTTACTTTTTTGCTTTCGGGGTGTAGCGCAGCGGTAGCGCGTACGGCTGGGGGCCGTGAGGTCGCAGGTTCAATCCCTGTCACCCCGACCAAAAGTCATAAAATATAAAACTTTGCTCAACTACGATACTTAAGTTTGCTTTGGCAGGCCGATATGAATAGACTATATAAGATATGTGGCAAGAAACCAAACACGGCTTATTCAAACAATTTACCTTCATAAACTTCAAAGAAGCCTTTGACTTTATAACTCAGGTTGCTGCAGTTGCTGAGTCTCAAAATCATCATCCAAGGTGGGAAAATGAATGGAACGTTGTAAAAATTTGGTTATCTACGCATGATCAAGAGAACAAGATTACGGAGCAGGATAGACAATTAGCTGCGTCAATCGATGGTCTCCTCAAAGAAGGTCAGCCGCTTGACGAGTGGGAGCAAGATACGACCGAGACTGCACATAAAAGAGTTAAACTTTACACAGACGGTGGGTCGCGCGGCAATCCCGGACCAAGCGCCAGTGGTTTTGTTCTACTAGACGAGGATGACAAGATTATTGAAGATAAAGGTGTTTATCTTGGTATAACTACTAATAACCAAGCAGAGTACACTGCACTTAAACTCGGCCTAGAAGAGGCGCTGCGACGGCAAATGGTTGTTGTGGATGTATTTATGGACAGTCTCTTGGTAGTTAACCAAATGAAGGGAAGTTTTAAGGTGCGCAACCGCGATCTTTGGCCAATCCATTCCTCAATAATGGAGCTGACACGTCAATTTAGGCAGGTTAGCTTTACGCATGTGCCCCGAGAGCTCAATAAGTTAGCCGATGCGGCCGTGAATCGTGCTCTCGATGAAGCCCTAGGCATAACCAGTTAAATTTCGTATAATATAGCTTGCCAGATTATCGGTTGGTCGCATACTCTAACAGAGTATGAGGAAAGTCCGGGCAGCAAAGGGAAGGACAGTCGCTAACGGCGACCGGGCGAAAGCCTAGGGAAAGTGCCACAGAGACAATACCGCCTTAATTTTAAGGTAAGGGTGAAAAGAGCGGGGTAAGAGCCCGCAGCACTATGCAGTGATGCAATGTGAACGGTAAACCCTGTCTGCTGCAAGGAGATGGATTCTGAAGGCCTAAAGCCTTAAGTGTCCCGCTCGTAGGATTCATCAATTCAATCCGCTTGATTTTGAAGGCAACTTCAAGACTAGATAGATGACCAACTAAAACAGAACCCGGCTTACGGATAATCTGGCTCTTTTTAATTCTTGCTATTTAGATTTAACAGATACAGCTTTAACGATTTGGGTGAAAACTTTAGGCTCGTTAACTGCTAGTTCAGCCAGTATTTTACGATCTAGAGTAATATTTGCTTGTTTTAGCCCCGCAATTAGACGGCTGTAGGTAGTATTATTTAATCTTGCACCTGCATTTATCCTGGCATTCCACAACTGGCGGAATGTACGCTTGCGGTTCTTGCGATCGACTGTTGCGTGTTGAAGTGAACGAGTAACAGCTTGTTTACCGCGCTTAATACTAACCCGGTTAGGATGTGAATATCCCCGAGTAGCTTTTCTAATCTTTTGGTGCTTCTTATGTGCTGCGACGCCGCGCTTAACTCTCATCTTGATTAACTCTCCTGATTAAATTCCCAATGAACGCTTAACATCTTTGGCAATTCTGCCGCTATGTGTCTGTAAACCGCTTAGACGGCGCTTGCGGGCGCCACGCTTCTTACCTAGAAAGTGGTTCATGTTGGGGTGTGCAATACGCACCTTGCCATTCTTAGATATGCGTACGCGGTCTTTTGTGCCGCTGTGTGACTTTAATTTGGGCATTACTGTTCTCTCCTAGTTAACTATTGACTGGTAAGTGGCTGCGGTTTCTTAACTTGAGCCGATCCTCTAAGTACGAAACTTAACTGACGACCAGCTAATTGTGGCGACTGCTCAACGACTGCTTTTGAGGCAAAATCGGCAATCACTCTATCAGCCAACTTGAAACCGAGTTCTTTATGCGCCTGCTCACGTCCGCGGTAAACAATGATAAGTTTTACTTTGTGACCGTCAGCTAAGAATTTTTCGACTTTGCCAAGCTTAATAGCTAAATCGTGCTCGCCTATTTTTAGGCCAAAACGCATTTGCTTAAGTTCGGTTGACTTAGTGGATTTACGGCTCTTCTGCTGCTGCTTATTACGTTGGTAATTAAACTTACCCCAATTAATAATGCGCGCAACGGGCGGTCTAGCATCGGGTGATACTTCGACTAGGTCCAGGTCTCGACTTCTAGCAAGAGTTAACGCTTCTTGCTTAGAAAGGACACCGAGCTGTAGTCCGTTCTCGTCAATAACTCTTAGTTCTGTTGCCTGAATCTGTTCGTTCAAGCGGGTGAACTTGGCTATAACTTACTCCTTAGAATGTTAATAACTGGATTTTAACAGATTAGAGCTTAGGGGTCAACGAAATGGGGCTTACTTAAACATAAAAACACCCCGCTGGCCTTAGGCGAGGTGTCTCTATTATAACTTTTGGTTTAAATAATTTATGTCGGTTTTTCTATGGAACAACGGCTTGCGAGAAGCCGTTGTTTCAGATGCTTTTTGTTTTTGAGCACTTTTTTTATTCAAGTGCTAGAGATAATATATATCGTCGCTAAGTGGTCGTCAATATCCTTTATGCTTAATTTTTTATATAACCTGTGTATAACTTTGACACTAATTTTTAGTTACATGAGCATTGGACTCATCTTGACAGATGGATAGCACAATGTTAGATTGATTTTTGTAAGTACAAAAACAAAAACAACTTACAAAAGCTTATCCGTAGTAATTTATGGAAAGCAAATCGGACACTCAGTTTGTAGCTTTCTTGGCGCAAGTTGAGCCTTCAGTAATGATCAAAAGTGATAAGCGCCTATTAATCTAAAAAACAGGCGGATTTATCACTTTTGCTCCAAGAATTACCAATAATATAAGCCTAGGCCCGGACACTTATTCAGCCTAAATAATGCAAATAATTAAAACCGCCTCAACGCACAAAGTGTTGCAGATCGCAGCACTACTATTCGCTGACACTATATTCTTTATAGTTAACGACCCAAGTCATCTGTCGCTCATTCTTATGATACTTGGGTGGATACTCATAGGAATCACGGTATACATGGTCTGCCTTTATGGTGTTCGGATATCTTTAAGAGCAGGGTTAATTAAGGACCAAAAACGGATCAATCCAGTGTTATTAAGCGGTGTCATCTATTTAGTGTTGGTTTTACAGGCTGTAGGCCAGCTAACCCTAAGAGACATAGCGGCTCTTTTACCCCTTATGATTATCGGCTATCTGTACTTTAAGCGCGTCAAGTCCGAAAAAGTAGTCGCATAACACCTAAAACAGTATAAAAATTGTATAATAGAGGCTATGAATCCCGACCAGAGCATGCCACAAGTGAGTCTACCGACAGTTGGCGAGGGTAATACCCCAAACCCGCTAGTTAATGATTTAGATGCAAGCCAGGCCAAGCCAGCAGCAGCTGGATCAGTTTTGTACGCCAATCAACCATTACTTAACTCGACTGAGACTCAATCAGCCGAAATACCAGCTGTTTCTGCGCCCAGCATTGCTGATGACGTAGACCTAATTGAGAAAGAGTGGGTCACTAAGGTTGGCGATACGATTCATAATACTAAAGACGATCCGTACGAACGCGCTCGGCAGCTAGCGTTGCTAAAAAGTGAGTATTTACAAAAACGTTATCAGAAGACCATTAAATTAACATAATCAATATGACAACACTTATCTGGGTAACTGTCTTAATAATACTCGTTGTTGTCGTTGCGACAATCTTCTTTCTGCAGACACGTAAGGTGTTTAGAGAGCAGAAAAGTACAGAACGAGGTCTTAAAATGATCCCGCTGTTTATTCATTTACCACCCCCGAGCGAAGATGTAGAAGGTAACGGTAGGGATGCCAGAGATGTAGTAGAGGAAACAATATCCAATGCCCAAACTATTTACAACATTATCTCTAGCACCGTTAAATCAGGTTTTAAGACAAAGTTGTATGGTCAACGACACTTCGCTTTTGAAGTAATTGGTAGCCAGGGCTTTGTATACTTTTACGCTGCTGTGCCAGTTGCAATGGTTGAGGTTGTTAAGCAGGCGATCGTAAGTGCCTACCCATCTACCCGTATTGAAGAAGTGGGTGAACACAATATATTTAGTAAGGTTGGTAAAGGCTCAGGAACGCTCGGTGGCGAGATGGTTCTTAAAAAATCATTCGCCTATCCAATTGCTAGCTATCAAGAATCAAAACGTGATGGCATGCAGGCTTTGCTTAATGCTCTGTCGACATTAAGCAAAGAAGACGGCGCCGCTATCCAAATACTAATGAGGCCTGCGAGTGATGCATGGCGCGATCAAGCTAAAGCCGTAGCTGAAAATAAACGTACTGGCGGCAAGCAAGGCAAGGGTGCGATTCTGGGCTCATGGGTCAAGAGTTTTGTTATGGCATTCGCAAAGCCAATCGAAGAGACGAAAGACGACAAGAAAAAAGAACTTACAAACCTAGAGCAGGCAACCCTAGATGCTATTGATGCCAAAACGCGCGAAGCAGGCTATGAAGTCCTAATCCGAATCGTGGTGTCGTCTAACATATCACAACGCTCACAGGCCATATTGAGCAACATAGTAGCAAGTTTCTCGATATACGATTCACCAGGAAAGAACGGTTTTAAATTTGTGACCGCTAAAGATCAAGATAAGCTTACGTCTGACTACATATTGCGCATCTTCCCGCAAGATAAGCAGAGCATGGTGTTAAATTCGACTGAGCTAGCCAGTATCTTTCATTTTCCAGACCAGAGGAGCATACCTACCTCTCAACTAACACGACAAGCATCCAAACAAGTTGACGGACCACGGGATGTTCCAGAGGATGGCTTGCTACTTGGCTATAACTTATATCGGAGCGCGAAGAAGCCGATTAGACTTAGTCTCTCAGACCGTCAGCGCCACGTGTATGTAGTGGGGCAAACTGGAACTGGAAAGTCTACTTTCATGGAGGATTTGGCTTTTCAAGATATGAGAAGGGGCAACGGTTTTGCGTTTGTCGATCCTCATGGTGATACAGCTGAGCGATTGTTAGCTATGGTTCCTAAGGAGCGAGTTGAGGATGTTATTTACTTTTGCCCAGGAGATATGGACTACCCAATGGGTCTTAACCTGTTTGAGTTTCAGTCACCAGACCAAAAAGACTTCCTAATCCAAGAAGCCCTCAACATGCTCTATAAACTATATGACCCGAACCACCAGGGTATTCTTGGGCCACGCTACGAGAGCCTGTTCCGCAATGCGGCGCTGACCATAATGGCCGACCCTCAAGGGGGAACCTTTGTGGATATTCCTAAATTGTTCCGCGATCCACAATATGTTAAGCAGAAGCTGCAATATGTTACCGATCCTACGGTTATTGAGTTTTGGGAGAAAGAAATGCCCCAATCTCAAAGATCAAATGAGTTCGGCGATGTAGTCAGCTGGTTTGTAAGCAAATTCGGCGCTTTCTTAAGCAATGAGATGATGCGCAACATAATTGGCCAAACTAAAAGCGCCTTCGATTTACGCAAAATCATGGACGAGCGCAAGATACTGCTTGTCAATCTTAGCAAGGGGAGAACCGGTGAGCTGAATTCGAGACTACTTGGCATGATTTTTGTGATGAAGTTCCAAGCTGCGGCTATGAGTAGGGCCAATATTCCCGAAGAGGAGCGAGTCGAGTTCTGTCTTTATGTGGATGAGTTTCAGAATTTCTCAACAGACAGCTTTGCGACCATCATGAGTGAGGCACGTAAATATCATCTGAATCTGATCGTAGCGAACCAGTTCACAACTCAGCTGACTGAAGAGGTGAGAGATTCCGTTTTCGGCAACATGGGTACTATTGTTGCCTTTAGGGTTGGCCAAAATGACGTTGAGAGCCTCGCTCGCTACTTCCAGCCGGTTTTTGAGGGCGAAGATTTACTAAGAGTGCCCAACTTCAATACAATTGTCAGGACGCTTATAAATGGGGTACCGACTCAGCCTTTTAGTATGGCCACGTTACCAGCGCTTGGAACTCCTAATCCTAAGCTAGCAGAAGCTCTAAAGCAGTTGTCGGCAGCCAAATATGGTCGACCAAGAAGTGTAGTGGAGCGTGAGATTTTTGCGCGCATGGAAACACAGCCAGTTACACCGTCGAGCGGAGCTCGGACAGCTACTGCGCCAGGGCAATTTATGTCACCGTCATCGCCTTCAACAGCACCAGCTTTAAACTCAAATCACCGACCAGCTCCAGGTACTGGTTCATTCCTAGATGAATGGATGGCAAAAAAGCAAACCCAGGCTTTACCAGTTCGGCCAGTTAATACGCCAAGCGTGCCGCAACCAAACCCTACTAGCTTATCGCTAAATCCAGTTGCACCAATCAATACTCAGCAGCCTAATAGTAATAATGACGGCGAGAACATATCAAGCGAGCTGGTAGATAGCCAGGAGGCAACTAAGATTGCCCAGGAATTGGAGGGTGGTTTGCTTCATGTCAGACAACCAGCTCCTATTCAAGCGCCAGCACCAGTACCAATGCCAATACCAACCCCCGATCAGACAGCCAACAAAGCTTTCTCGCACGACGACACTATCTATATAGACAGAGAGGGTAACTTTAAGACCATTAATTCGACGATTAGTTAGTTTTCTTTTGAGGGCCTAGATGCTTTAGAGAGCAGTTCAATTGCAGTAGCTATGGCGTAACCCAACACAAACAGCATTATGAAAATCAGATAGTTGTATCTTAGACCTACGTATTTGCTAAACAAAAGATAGATTAAACTACCGCAAAATGCTAATACTCCGCCGCCCAGCAAGCCCACTGGACGTGTAATGGTATGTGCGGCAACATCACTTAAGCGTCTAATTGTGGGCTGATGAACGCTCTTACTTAGCAAACGCTGGCTACTAGTTAGTTTTGTGCGAATAAGTTTAAGTTCGTTATTAAGACTAACGCGTTTCATGGCGCGATCAATGTATATGGGCTGGTCACTTTCAGGACTATCTTCTGTTAGTAGGTCAAGTGGCACTTCGGGCTGCTCAAGTAGCTCTTCTCTTACAGTCTCAATATCTATGGCTGGAGTTTCTTCTGGTTGGGAAGCTTGTTCGGAGGTTTTTTCATTTTCCGCTGACAAAACTTCATTTCGATTTTCGCTCGTCTTGCCCAACTCATTATTACTTGGTTTAAGTTCACTCATAAACTGCCTCCATTGTTGGTTTCGATTGCAATTCCACCCTCTAAGGCTAGAAGACGGGAGCGCGCAAAGAAGTAGCCAGCAATAACAATTACCACCGCTGCCATAATTAAGCTGCTACCGGGCCCCGTATTAGGCAAACTGGTTGTAGCTGAGGCTACTACGGCAATCGGACTTGAGGGCAAGTTTATGTTAATGGTGTTGCCGTATACGTTAGTCATAATATGGTCGAAGTATGCGGGATCTGAACTTGATGGCGGGGTTTGTGGAATCGGATTCTTGACCGTAACCACAATGGTGTGTGTCTCTGAGGCAGAAGGCGAGATATTAGTAGCGGGCCAGGAGATGATGTTGTTTGAGTTAAGGCTTCCATTATCGTCGCTGACAATCGTGGCGTAGTCCAGAATATAGGAAAGATCATCTTGCATTACAAAGTTCGATACAGTCGCTTTGCCGCTGTTATAGGCCGCTAATGTGTATGTTAGCTTATCGCCCGCATTAGCCGTTTTACCATTCGCATCAGCAATGCCTTGTGTGTTGTCGGCGGCAGTTTTGCTGTACTGGATACAGGCAAGTGTGTCCGTGCTGCTTAAGCTATTCTCGCAAGGCTTGCATAGAGCAGAGCTGGCAGCAATCGAACTGTCGTAAGCGCAAGGGACGATAGTGGTTGTTGGTGGCGGCGTATAAGTTGGCGTGGGTGTGATAGTTGTTGGTGGCGGCGTATAAGTTGGCGTGGGTGTGATGGTTGTTGGTGGCGGCGTATGGGTTGGTGTCGGAGGAGTATATGGAGAGGGGATGCCGATTGATACCAGATTGCCGCAGGCATAGAGAATAAAGAATGTTCTGCCAGTTAGAGAGCTCTTTACTTTAACGGCCTGATACGTAGAGTAACTACCCGTGTCCCATGACCACAAATAACGCCAATACAGTGGGGATGACAAGCCGGGGATTTTAACTGGCTGTTCGTCAGTCGGCTTTTTGGAGATTGGGTTTACTTGACCCTGAGGGTTCCAGCCCATTGAAAATAAGCGCTTACTATAACTAGTTGAGACTAAAGAAACATTCTGTCCAGCGCCTAGTTCACCGCAGTTAAGGCCGTAGTAGGTAATTATGGCGCGGTAATCTTTAATATTAGCTTGGCAATCGGCCACCAGTTCAGTTTTGCTTGAGAAGCCGCCGTTAATCATGTCATTAGTAGAAGCTGCTACGCTTGGCGTTGGAGGGCTCAGGACTGCGAAAAACTGCACAAAAAACGCCAGAATAATAAACACTAGCCCCAAACGGCGGATTGACTCCTCTTGCCGAATTCGCCTGACATAAAAACCCAAGTCTTTGATTAAGGAAGGGTTATACGGCAGGTTGGCAATAATTTTTTCGAACATGTTTGTCTGCCTTCGTGCATATTTAATCATAAGCAGTGTCTACTCTACAACTTTCAACTAATAAATAAATGTATCCAGGCGTAATAAGCCTGTTTAATCTGGAAAAATGGTTGTACATATCTGTTAGATGGACTATAATACGAACAAGTGGGAAAATAGAAGCTTGTCTTATTATAAGAGGGTATTGAGTGGCAAACAAAAGTAACAAAAGCGATTACTCCGCTGATCAAATCACTGTACTAGAGGGACTAGAGCCGGTTCGTAAGCGGCCTGGTATGTATATTGGTGGCACTGGGGCTGAAGGACTGCACCATCTAGTCTGGGAAGTTATAGACAACGCAATTGATGAGGCGCTAGCAGGTTACGCAACTGAAGTAACAGTTACTTTATTAGAAGACGGTGGCGTCAGGGTGGCAGATAATGGGCGCGGTATTCCAACTGATACGCACCCTAAGACCGGCAAAAGTACTGTCGAGACCGTTCTAACTGTATTGCACGCCGGCGGTAAGTTCGGTGGCGGTGGCTATAAAGTTTCCGGAGGATTGCATGGCGTCGGTGTTAGCGTTGTAAACGCCCTATCAGCCAAGCTTATTATTAGGGTATACCGAGACGGAAAAGCCTTCGAGCAGACTTATGCATTAGGTGCTCCCATTAATGAGCTGAAAGTTACTGGCAAAAGTGATCAAACTGGCACTGACATTACATTCTATCCCGACCCCAGTATTTTTAAAGAGACGACTACTTTCAGTTATGAGACTATCATTGATCGCTTGCGCCATGCAGCGTACCTCACCAAGGGCATTAGAACCACCCTTATTAATGAAGCCGATCAGTTAAAGTACAGTTTTTACTTTGAAGGTGGTATCCAAAGTTATGTTAAGCATCTCAATATTGGCAAAGAGGTCATTGATGAAGATATCTTCTATGTTGATAAAACAATCGAAGACGCTCAAGTTGAAATTGCGATGCAATATAGCGAGAACTTTACTGAAACCATTAAGACTTTCGCCAACAACGTGCTCAATCCAGATGGCGGCACACATCTAACTGGCTTTCGAGCGGCACTAACCAGGGTAATTAATGACTATGCTCGTAAACAGGGGCTTCTTAAAGAAAAAGAAGAGAACTTGAGCGGAGAGGACACGAGAGAAGGACTAACCGCCATCATCTTAGTTAAACTACCCGATCCACAGTTTGAGGGTCAGACTAAAAACAAACTTGGCAACCCAGAAGTAAGAGGATACGTTGAATCGGTATTATCCGAATACCTAAATTATTATCTAGAAGAACACCCGGCTATTGCGCGCAAGATTATAGGTAAGGCGTTACTTTCCGCCCGAGCCCGTAAGGCGGCCCGCGCAGCTAGGGAAAACATTATTCGTAAAGGTATCTTGGATGGTGCGAGCATGCCAGGTAAATTGGCAGACTGTTCGAGCAAAGATCCGATGAGCTCAGAGCTATTTCTAGTTGAGGGTGATTCGGCCGGTGGTTCTGCCAAATCCGGTCGCGACAGTCGCAACCAGGCTATTCTGCCACTCAGAGGCAAAGTATTAAACGTCGAACGAGCGCGGTTAGATAAGATGCTTGCCAACAACGAAATCCTAAGTCTTATTAAGGCTCTTGGTGTTGGTATCGAAGAATCATTCGATATCTCTGGCCTACGTTATGGAAGAGTTATTATTATGACCGACGCTGACGTCGACGGCGCGCACATCTCAACACTACTTATGACATTCTTCTTCCGCTTTATGCGTCCAGTAATTGACGGGGCTCACCTTTATCTAGCCAAACCGCCACTTTACGAACTAGTGCGCCAAGGTCGCAAGGAAAGCGTTTACGCCTACAGTGATGAAGAACTAAACCAAATCCTAGAACGAGAGACAAAAGCGCGTCAGGATAGCGGCAAAGAGCAGGAAGATGGTAAAGATGAGCGCTTTAGAAAAGCTGGATTTGTGGAAATGAAACGCTACAAAGGTTTAGGTGAAATGGACGCCGAACAGCTTTTCGATACGACGATGGACCCCAAAAAGCGCGTTTTGATTAAAGTTAGAGTCGAAGATGCCGAAAAAGCTGATGCTATCTTTAATAAATTGATGGGTACAGAAGTTGAGCTGCGCAAAAGTTTTATCCAGTCACGCGCTAAATTTGTTAAGGATTTGGACGTATAGTCATGGAAGAGAACACCCCAAACTTACCATCCGACGCTCCTAAAGAAGTTCTTCAAGGCGAACTTTTAGGGAATGTTATTCAAGATCACTCTCGGAGCGTAGAAGACCAGACAATTGAGAATGTCATGGAGGATAGCTACCTTACTTACTCGATGAGTGTTATCGTCTCACGGGCGTTGCCAGATGTGCGAGACGGTCTTAAACCCGTCCATCGCCGCATTCTCTTTACGATGAACCGGGATGGACTGCGCGCATCGGCTAAACATCGTAAAAGTGCTAACGTTGTCGGTGCTGTTATGGGTGACTTCCACCCTCACGGTGACGTAGCAATTTATGACAGTATGGTGCGCATGGCTCAACCCTGGGCAATGCGCTATCTATTAGTCAATGGTCAGGGTAACTTTGGTTCCATGGACGGCGATCCGCCTGCTGCAATGCGCTATACCGAAGCTAAAATGACACGTCTGGCTGAGGAGCTACTGGCAGATATCGATAAAGACACAGTTGATTTTGTCGAAAACTATGACGGTAGATTACAACAGCCATCTGTTCTACCAGCTAAACTACCAAATTTGTTGTTGAACGGACAACTTGGTATTGCAGTAGGAATGGCTACAAATATTCCACCGCATAACCTAACAGAGTTAATCGATGCGACTATTTATCAAATTGAACACGACGACGCTACGCTAGATGATCTACTTAACTTCGTGAAGGGTCCGGATTTCCCAACAGCTGGCGTAGTTTATGGCAAGGAAAGTTTACGTACCGCTTACGCAACCGGTAAGGGTGGTGTAATAGTCCGAGGTGTTGCCGATATCGTTGAAACCAATAAAGGCCGCTTCCAAATTGTGATTAGCGAGATACCTTACGGTGTAAATAAGGCAGGCCTTCTAGAAAAGATTGCAGCCTTGGTGCACGATAAAAAAGTTAGTGGTATTTCTGATCTTAGAGATGAAAGTGCTAGAGGTGATGTTCGAATTGTCATTGAGCTTAGAAAAGATACTTTTCCAAAGAAGTTGTTAAATCAACTATATAAGCTAACACCTTTACAAAGCACTTTTCACTACAATATGTTGGCGCTGATTGATGGAATTCAACCACGTATCCTCGGCCTGCAGGACATTATTAAAGAGCATATTAAACATCGACAACATGTCGTACGTCGTCGCACTGAATATGAGCTTAGGCGCGCTAAAGAACGGGCGCATGTTTTAGAGGGGTTAAGTATTGCGCTTGATCATATTGATGAAGTCATAAAGACAATACGCGCTAGTGAGACGACCGACGAAGCTCAGATCGCGCTGATGAAACAGTTCAAGCTTAGCGAGATTCAGGCCAAGGCTATCTTAGCAATGCAGCTTCGAACTCTAGCCGGGCTAGAACGTAAAAAGATTGAAGATGAACTTGCAGAGTTGCTAAAAACCATCTCCTCTCTAGAGGCCATACTGGCAGATGAGAAGAAAATTCTAAAAATTATTAAAGATGAAATGCTTGAAATCAAGAAGACCTATGGTGATGAACGACGCACTAAGATTGTTGCTGGCGAACTAGGCAAGATGACTGATGAAGATCTAATAGCTGAAGAGCAGGTTGTTGTAACCCTTACGTCTGCAAACTATATTAAGCGCTCCGCCATTGCTGATTACAAGAAGCAAAACCGTGGTGGCAAGGGTAGGCGTGGCATGGCGACTCGTGAAGAAGACGTTATTGAACATGTTGTAAATGCCTCTACTCATGACTACTTACTCTTCTTTACTAACAAGGGTAGAGTTTTTCGACTAAAGACTTATGAACTGCCCTCTACTGGACTAAGCGCTAAAGGTGTAGCAATTGTAAACCTGCTTCAGCTACAACCTGAAGAGACAGTTAGTGCAGTAATTAATGTTAACAACACTAATGTTGGTCAAAACTTAATCATGTGTACTGTCAGAGGAGTAGTCAAGAAGACACCATTCGAGCAATACCAAAATGTGCGCAACAGTGGGCTTATTGCCATTAACCTTGATGATGGCGACGAACTTAAGTGGATTCGTCAAACTAGTGGTGATAATGAGATTGTTATTTCCACCTCTCAAGGTCAAGCTATACGCTTTCACGAAAAGGATGCTCGACCAATGGGCAGAGTCAGTCGTGGCGTAAGGGGCATTCGATTGCGTCCAGGCGATCGGGTGATTGGGATGGATATTGTCGAGCCCGGTGCAGACATCTTCGTGATTAGTAAATACGGCTATGGCAAACGGACTAAGGTTGGACAGTTTACTCCTCATGCGCGTGGTGGCGTTGGAATCCGCTCAGCTGTCGTTAATACCAAGACTGGTGAGTTGATAGGTGTGAAAACACTCTTAGGCAGCGAACAAGAGGTAATTATTATTTCCCAGCAGGGTCAAACAATTCGCCTCGGGCTTGAAGATATATCAGAACTAGGTCGTGCCACCCAGGGGGTCCGTATCATGCGCCTTAACGACGGTGACGAGGTAGTATCGCTCGCCTTAGTAGACAAGCAACCGCTTGATGAAGACGAGCCACCAAAACTTGAAACTGACGAAGACGCTAAACAGTAGTTATTAGTACAACATATATTTCCAATTATCCTTGACGAATTTCGCAATAACAGATAATATTTATGGAGTTTCGGCGGAGGGCTTGCTATAAGTGTCTGTAAATCTCCGAAACACGGTACTTTAAAAATTAGGTTGTGCAAATCAACGTCAGTTCATTTTTGAAACTGTTTTGCAGCAATGCTGCATTTTGGAACAGATTCTTTTTTTGAAGAGTTTGATCCTGGCTCAGGATGAACGCTGGCGGCGTGCCTAATACATGCAAGTCGAGCGGTAAGGCCCCTTCGGGGGTACACGAGCGGCGGACGGCTGAGTAACACGTAGGAACGTACCCCAAAGTGAGGGATAAGCACCAGAAATGGTGTCTAATACCGCATGTGGCCTTAGGGCTAAAGCTTTACGCGCTTTGGGAACGGCCTGCGCATGATTAGCTTGTTGGTGAGGTAATAGCTCACCAAGGCGACGATCATTAGCTGGTCTGAGAGGATGATCAGCCAGACTGGGACTGAGAACGGCCCAGACTCCTACGGGAGGCAGCAGTAGGGAATTTTCCACAATGGGCGAAAGCCTGATGGAGCAACGCCGCGTGAGGGATGAAGCATTTCGGTGTGTAAACCTCTTTGGAGCGGGAAGAACGGCTTCGTGGTGAATAATCATGGGGCGTGACGGTACCGCTAGAACAAGACACGGCTAACTTCGTGCCAGCAGCCG
>DAIEFN010000019.1 GCA_027325485.1 Candidatus Saccharimonadota bacterium | reverse complement strand
CGCGATGGGGTGCAGCATGGCATCGTTGCGGCCCGAAGAATGGTCTCGCCCAACAGCTACTTTGTCTTTAATCGCTTAAGTAGCGAACTTAAACCAGAGCTGAGTAAAGTTGCTTATGCCAGCTACAGCCATAATCTAGGGGTCTCCGTCTTAAGTTTCTACCGTTTAAATCATATTGCAGATGTGCCTCCAACTGATTCGATTACTGAACTCATTGCCTCAACGGCAACCCAGCTGGAAGTACGCTTAGGTCGACTGGCCTTTTTCAGTAAGAAACTCAGTAACCTAGATGAAACAGATTTTACTACCATAGTGGGGGCAAAGTTAGCAGTCGAACTTATTAGTGATGAGTTGTATGAAGAAGCACGGCGCTACGAAAGTGAATATGCTAGCCGTGGTATCGAGTTACAAAACTATCCGGGCGACGGTGAGTTCCACGCTCATTGCAGTTTGGCTCATATCACAGCTAACGCTGGCTATTTTAAGAATCCAAATACGCTTTTAAGCCTAAACCAAAGTGCGTCCTTAATAACTTGTAATGCCGTACTAATGCCGATTCGGCGCAATAGTTAAATTATTGCTTGTAAGTTAGATCGTAGAGGCCACTTGTAATGGCTGCAAAAGGTTTAGCTGGTTGTTGAATCCGCCAGAGTGAACCAGCACTTCCGGCGGCGAGCAGGCTTTGATTAGTTTTTGGGGTTGTTGATACATCACCGGCATAAGCCACAAAAAAGAACCCCTCGTGCTGAGTTATAACTGCCCAAGGGTAACTTTGAGTTAGAGCGTGTAGTAAGTCGGCTAGTTGGTAAATGTTCTGGTCGCTACGCATGGTCATTGGGTAGCGGATAGCGTTGAGTAGCCGCTGAAGCATGTCTAGCTCGAGAACGAGCGTCAGCTGATTCTGTTCAAACAGTTGAGTCGGGGTATCGAGTGCTAAAGCCAGGCTGTCACCGGCGATGGTTACTAAATTTTTGTTTTCTTCTAAGAAACGCTCAAATAATATTGCCGTTTCACTGTTCTTGCCAAGATCGCCACATAAGATAATGCCATCTGCCCAGGTGGCTAGATTAAGCCACTCAGCTAGGGCATTGGCTGCAAAGCTGCCACCTTTATTAGCTGATGCAAATTCGCTTTCTGGCCAAAATTTAGAGAGAGTCTTTTTAAGGCTGTCTGGCAAAAGTACGCGTATTGTACCGGCTCCTGCCTGATTGGCTGCCGTATAGGTCTCTGAGACACTATTAAAACCACTGCTACTACCACCAATAATGGCAAGCTTGCCGGCAGTATTTTTTTGTTCCGGACGGCTCCAGAGCACGTTAGAGAATAGTGGTTTGCCGTGTTGTTGTTGGTGCAAGAACGTAGCCTCCCTGTTCATAGTTTAGATGGTAAACCATATTTTTGCGCTCTACTACTACTTCCCACCCCGCACTAAGCGCCTTGTTAAATAGATCTTGGGCTGGATTAAAGGCGATTGCCCGTTCAGCTTGCTCAAGCATGCCAATATCTGACGCCGTATCGCCGACGGCTATGCTGCCAATATCTGTTGCGTCATGTTTCTTAATTAAATTGAGTAGTTGTTTTGGCTTTGCAGGACCGAGCAAGGGTTTTATTCTGCCACTTAAAGAGCCATCCTTAACAAAGTAAGTTGAGCCGGCAAAATCATCAAAGTTATAGTATTCAGATACCATCCCGACAAGCTCAGCTGGTGACCCGGATAAGGCAAAGATTAGGTAGTTTTGCTGGCGTAGTTCGGTAATTAAGTCACGCGTGAAGGTATACACCTGGTCCTGGTAGCGCTTAAAGACCTCTAAGCAAGCAGTGTTAAATAAAGCATAGTCCATACCCGGCAACGAACGACCGACGAGGTCAATCATGGCCGTCTCATATTCACTAAAGGAGTTTGTCGCCCGCCGGCTTTTCCAGTTCCGGCGCGCTTCTAGGACCTTGCGGTAGGCACTGGCTTCAATCGCACCGTGCTTGACTAATCTATCGGCTAAGGCATGGTAGAGCTGCCAGCGAATAAGTGTCCCATCGATGTCAAAAACGGCGTAAGGACGCTGGCGATTACTCATGGCTAAAGGTTAAGAGTTAAGGACGTCGGGCAATGGTCAGAACCAGTTACAGACGGATGAATCTCAGCTTTAGCAAGCAATGGTTTGAGTGCTTTTGAGATGAGGAAATAATCAATCCGCCAGCCAACGTTGCGTGCCCTCGCGTTAGCAAAATGACTCCACCAGGTATAGAAACCATTGCCCTGATGAAATAAGCGGAAACTGTCTAAGAAGCCGTTATCAATAAAGGCCTGAAAGCCAGAACGTTCCTCTAAGGTAAACCCCTTCTTGCCTTTATTGGCTTTCGGGTTAGCTAGATCATCTTCAGTGTGAGCCACATTTAAGTCACCGCAAGCAACTACTGGCTTAGTGTTCTCGAGTTGCTTTAGGTAGGCTAAAAAGGCTGGATCCCAGTGTTTGTGTCTCATCTCTAGACGGCTTAAATCATCTTTGGCGTTAGGTGTATAAACGTTGACTAGAAAGAAATCGGTAAACTCAGCGCAGATCACCCTGCCCTCTAAGTTCGGGTCTCCATATAGGTCACCAGATACACTGAAGCGCTTAATGATCTCGTCTGGGAGGCCACAAATAATTTTGAGTGGCTCTATTTTAGATAAGATTGCGACACCGGAATAGCCTGGCTTTTCGGCTGGATACCAGTAGGTATTATAGCCGTCGTCTGGCAGGGAGACCTGTTCCGGCTTAGCTTTAATTTCCTGCAAACAGACAATATCTGGATGGTGGGTCGCCAGGAAAGAATCCCAGGCACCTTTATTCACTACCGCCCGGATACCGTTAACATTCCACGCATACAAGGACAACATGACTTAGGCTAGAGTATAGTCAGTACTAGACTAATTTACTAGACGGGGGCAGCGCACCATGGCATATAAACGTATATTGCTCAAGATATCGGGCGAACAGTTAGCGGGTAAGTATGAAGGCGGTATTGATGCGGAGTTAGGTGCTTGGCTGGCAGACGAAATTAAGCAAGTCATTGAAAGTGGCGTGCAGCTGGTAATTATGGTTGGTGGTGGCAACTTTGCCCGTGGCGCACAACTAGCTGGTCATGGCATCCGGCGGGTTACGGCTGACCAAATTGGCATGCTTGGAACGATGATGAATGCCCTTGCCCTAAACGACATATTTGAAAACAAGGGACTGCAGTCACGTTGTCTGAGCAACATCTTTGCCGAACAGGTTGCAGAACCGTTTATCCATCGCTTGGCTGAAAAGCATTTAGAAAAAGGTCGTGTAGTAATTGTGGCTGGTGGTATCGGGCGGCCCTATCTCACAACTGATACGGCGGCAGTAAGCTTGGGTCTTGAATTATCCTGTGACGTAGTCTTAAAGGCGACGAAAGTTGACGGTGTTTTTGACTCTGACCCAGCGTCTAACCCTAACGCTGTTAAGCTCGATCATCTAAGTGGTAATGAAGCAGTTAGTAACCCGAATATAAAAGTCATGGATAAGGCAGCGCTTGGTATGGCGGCTGAGCATCACCTGCCGATAATTGTTTTTGACGCCTTAAAAGCCAACAACATCTATAAAGCGGCCACTGGGGAGTCTGTTGGTACTTTCATTCAATCTTAAAAACGTTGTCACAACTTTGACAAACTGACTTACTGATAGTATAATATACATATCTATTGATCAGGCGATAACTATGGAAATTAAGTCAAAAGGTGTCATCATCCAAGTTCAAGTGGAGAAGCAACCAGATAAGTGGCTGCTCGATTCTGCACAAGAAATTGCTGCAGCAGCTGAAGCACGCGGCTTAATCCTGCCAGCTTTTAGTGGTGGGCTTGCGCTTGAGGGGTATAAGCCTGAAGCGCAACAACTAATGGTTACTAAAGAGACGCCAAGTCTTTCTGCGCAGGAAGTAATTACCCAAAACTTTAAAGCCTCGATGCTTGGCTATCGGGCGGTGCTAGGTAGTCTAAACTCCAGTCGTAGTCGTCCGGAGCGAGTCGCGCTGGCTTCCAAAGAGGAGATACTGTCTGAATTTAAACACTGGTATACGGCACCGAAACAGGCCTATGCCGAGGAGGCACTGGCAGCTAATCCAACACTGCGTTTCAGCCTAGTTATGACGCCGAATCGATTGGTTAATAGCCAAGAGCTTGAAAAAGCAGCCCAAGATTTTGGTGATGGTCAACCCCATCCAACCACCGTCTTTGAGTCACTCCTTGAGCAGTACCAAGCCGAGCAACTTTCGAACACTCATCCTGAGAATAATCAGGCAGTGAGTTTTAGTTTGATACCAAACCAGCTGACTAATGATATGGACGGAACGGTAGATGAGCAATGCGCCAAGTTAGAGCACTTAAAATCTGAGCACCCGTTTTTGAAAGTGCCGAGTCTTTTGGACGCAGTTGCTTATTGGCAGACGTTGCGTGCCGAGGGGCATCGATTGACTGATGATACGGCATATGCACGGACCTACATTAGCCACTTTGATCTTCCAACTGTCCAGTTAGAGGGTATCAGCTACGTACCGCAATCCTTTGTTAGCATCGACGGTGGCGCTGGTATCTTCCCATCAAGTATCAAATACGGCCAAATAGCGCGTATTGCAATCGGCTAGGCCACCTTAGGTTTTAGCTCAAAAGCTATAGTGCCTAAAGAAACGAAAAGTAAACTTTAATCAGTACGACTAGGCATTTAATTAAGTTTTCTAATAATCATGTAGAGCTTTCTAAGCGACAGGCTTTCGTTTTGCTTCAAGCGAATGCTTTGTAATATCTAGACTACAGGCCTTGTACTCTTTACAAAATTGCTCACATTTTTTTGCGATTGAGCGGTTAGAATAGTGTAAATTGCAAACTGGGCATTGGTAGATTTTTGATTGCGTTGATTTCATATAAGGTTCCGCTTTATCTGGCGGAGGGAGAGGGATTTGAACCCTCGAAGGCCGTGAGGCCTTACACGCTTTCCAAGCGTGCGCCATAAACCACTAGGCGACCCCTCCATCCGCTAACATATTATACATAATCTGTTAACACTAAATTACTACAATAAATATTGTTAAAACGCAAACTGTACAAGTAAAATTAAATAATAGCTATGCCCTTAATCCAACTCGAAGCGGTTTCAAAACTATATGGCTTTGGTGACGCCACTACTATTGCACTTGATGAAGTTAGTATTTCAATCGATAAAGGTGAGTTCGTTGCTGTAATGGGCCCTAGTGGCTGCGGTAAAAGTACCCTGCTTAATATTATGGGTCTGCTTGATCGTCCGACTAATGGTATCTACAAATTACAAAACCGTGTTGTTGAAAGACTGAGCCAGGCGCGCTCAGCCAAACTCAGGCGCGATACTATCGGCTTTATTTTCCAGTCATATAACATGTTGCCTAAGCAAACCGTTTTAGACAATGTCGCCTTGCCGTTAATTTATAAGGGTGTTGGAGTTACGAAACGGCTCAAA
>DAIEFN010000018.1 GCA_027325485.1 Candidatus Saccharimonadota bacterium | reverse complement strand
CCATTAAATCATATCAGTTTGTGATCTGTAAGCAAAAACCGGCCCTGTCTGCCGGTTGTTTGGGAGGACGTGCGCGCCCACCCTGGGCCCTTTTTGTTTTGCTTTTAAATGGTTTTTGTTTTAGCGTCACGCCAAGAGCCTTAGCGCACGACACCTTCCATGAAAAGCATAACAATAATAATGGCACTTAGTCAATGAGATGGAGTAGCTCATCCTCAGTAAGGGTTGGGGTATTTAGTTTTGTGGCCTGATCAAGTTTACTGCCACCTGGGTTCTCACCTAGAACAAGATAATTGGTGTCTTTTGCGACCGCCGATTGAAACTTTCCACCAAGAGAGCGTATCTTATCGGCTGCCTCTTCACGCGACATAGCTTTTAGCGTACCGCTAATCACGAAACTTTTTCCAGATAACTTATTAGTGGCAGTTTGAATAACCGGTTTGGGCCAAACACCTAGCCGCTTAAACTTTTCGAGTAGACGACGATTATATGGTTCTGCAAAATATTCAATCACCGCTTCAGAAACAACTCCTCCTACGCCTTCAACCTGATCCAGTTCGTCACCCGTTGCGTTCATGAGCGCCTCAAGATTTTTGAAGTGAGTTGCTAGATCAATCGCCGTTTGGACACCAATCTGTCTAATACCAAGGCCATAAATAAAACGTGGTAGGGTCGGATCCTTCTTAGCATTAATAGCCTCAACTAGTTTGCGCGCGGAGACCACCGCAAAGCGCTCCAGGCCCATTATCTGCTCCTTCTTTAGACTGTATAGGTCAGCTGTGTCTTTAATCAGTCCAGCGTCTAATAGGGCGATGGTATTCTTCTCGCCAAGCCCTTCTATATCCATTGCTTCTTTAGATGCAAAATGTTGAATCTGCTTCCAGGCACGTGACGCACAAGAACGGTTTGGACAACGCCAGGCGGCATCGGCTGCTTTTTGCTTAACGAGTGCTGTTTTGCAGATCGGACAATGCGACGGCATTTGAAACTCTATTTCTTTGCCAGTACGTAGCTTAATAAGTGGCTCAATAATTTCAGGAATAATATCGCCGGCCTTATGGACAATGACACTGTCATTAATCCTAATGTCTTTGCGTTTAATTTCACTTTCATTGTGTAAAGTCGCCATCTGTACGGTACTTCCGGCAATAACAACTGGTGCGAGTACTGCTACTGGAGTTGCCACACCAGTACGTCCAATTGAGATAAAGATATCTTTAACGGTCGTTGTTGCCTGCTCAGCGGCGTACTTATAGGCTATTGCTCCTTTTGGTGCCTTGCCTGCAATTCCTAGGCGCTCAAAAAGGCTTCGATCATTTAGCTTCACAACCAGTCCGTCAGTATTAAATTCAAGCTTTTGGCGTTTATGCTCCCACTCAGCGGCAAAGTCCATAATTTGCTTAACGCTACTCAGCCGTTTGGCTTGGTGGTTGACGCTAAAGCCAAGCTCAGCCAGTACCTGATAGGCAAATTCATTAGTTGGCACATCCAAAGAATCTTCGCGCAGTAAATCGTAGGCTCTAAAGTGCAATCGGCGCGCTCGTACTAGTGCTGAATCAAGCTGACGAATTGTACCAGCAGCAGTGTTTCTGGGGTTAGCAAATAGCGGCAAGCCACTTTGAGTGCGTTCTTCGTTTAAGCGTGCGAAGTCGGCCTTGTACATCACAATTTCACCACGAACTTCAGTGCGCCCACTTAAGAAAGTTGGGTACTTTGCTTGGCGCCGTAGCGATAGCGGGATAGCCTCGATGGTCCGAATGTTAGCGGTAACATCTTCACCAACAAAGCCATCACCACGCGTAACGCCGCTTTGCAGCAAACCGTCGACGTAAACTAAGGCACAAGCTAGTCCATCCATTTTAATGTCAGCAAAAAAGTCAGGCTTAAAATCTGGCTCAGCTTTAATAATCCGTTTAAACCAAGCCTCGACCTCTTCCTTACTAAAGACGTCATTGAGACTTAGCATGCGAGTGCGGTGTGCAACCTCCTTAAAACCTGGTAATACCGCACCAGCGACCCGTTGCGTTGGGCTGTCTTGGGTAATTAGGTCAGGATAAGCCTCTTCCAGTTGCGCGAGTTCATGCTTTAAGCTATCGGCGGCTGCATCACTCATCAGCGATTCGTTTAAAACGTGGTAGTGATAGCGGTAATCGTTGATTAGCTCTTTTAGCTTGGCAATCCGATCCTTAGCCTGAGCGTGGTTCATACTAACAGTTCCCGGTAAAGGTTATACAAATAACTGTGCGTAATTGCTAAAAGCAACAGCGATAAGACTAAGAGTACCCACGGCGCAGCGGGTGCTACCCAGCTAATGAAGGGCAACATTATAACGGCCGAGATGACAATTAGCATGACAGGCAAGAACAGTAGACGTGGCAGGATTACGTAACGCCGCTTTTTGACTAGTTGCTTTGCGGAACGGAGGGCCTTTAGGGGGGTCATGTCCGGCAGAGTAACAATATAGAGGGCAAAAATCGAACTGCTAAGCCAATAAACGGTTAAGGAAGTTAAGAGTAGCATTAAGACTACGAAACCCAGTTTCTCAATTGCTGTAACGGCAATAGCATTGTTGATTGCAGATATGTATATTGATATCCCGGCCACCGTCGGCAATAGTTCGACGCCAATTAATAGCAGAATGATTATAAACGGGATAAGGGCGTACATGCCGCGGTAGTAGGCGTCGCGGATCCGGACTGCGCCTATTTTGTTTGAGCTATTACGAATCGCCCAGATAATAGCCAGGCTCGCAATGACGACTAGAATTAGCGAGTAGCCGAAGCCGTTGCTACTTGAGCCGGATCCGCCGATTGAGGCGAACATCAGGGCGTAAATTGTCAGGTTGCCACCTAGGTTCAAGTGCTTGCCGTGGAAGATACTGCTTAGTTGACTTTTGGCTGAACTGACACTTAGACCACTTGAAAAACCTTGCGCCACTGCTAAATTAACCAAACCATAAATTAGGACAATCCCAAGTATTGTATAGCGCTGTCGCCAAAGGACAGATAGTGCAACTTGACTTAATTGCCAGACATTTGGTAAGCGTTTTATGGCGGTGGTTTTAATAACAGCCGATTTCTTCTTGGTCGTTTTTTTGACACTCGCTTTTTTAGGCATGAGTTTCCATGTTTTCGAGTCTCTTAATACGCTCAGCGATAGGCGGATGAGTACTAAAGAGATTCGATATGCTATGCGCCTTTAGAGGGTTGGCAAAAAAGAAGTGAGCCGTAGCAGTATTCTGATGCTTTAAAACGCTGCCCGTATTTTCAATCTTGCGCAGGGCTGAAGCTAAGCCTTCTGGGTAGCGCGTAGTTAAAGCTCCGGTGGCATCAGCTAAATACTCGCGCTGGCGTGAAACCGCCATTTGAATTAAGAATGCTAAAAGTGGCGCAATGATTGCCGCCGCAATGCCTAGTACTAAAGTAATTTGGTTTTCCTCGTTACGATCGCCGCCTCTAAAGAAACTCATCCTTAGTAAAATATCTGCGATTAAGGAGATAGCTGCAGTTAGAGCAAAGGCAATCATACTAACCCGGCTGTCATAGTTTTTGACGTGCCCGAGCTCATGCGCAAAAACACCAGTTAACTCATTGTCGTCCATGATCTCGAGCAACCCACTGGTAGCGCAGACAGCGGCATGCTTAGGGTCACGCCCAGTTGCGAAAGCGTTCGGTGCTGGATCGTTCATAATATAAACTTTCGGCATCGGAAGGCCATCGGTGATCGAGAGATTTTCAATGATCCGCCATAATCTTGGGTTGTCCTTTTTCTGTATCTCGTGTGCAGCATTAATAGCCAGACTAAAACGCATGCCAGCGTAATAACTAATCGTTGAATAGATAAACGCCCCAACTACAACTCCAATTAAGACGGCGGGGCTACCGCCACCATAGGCGTAATCGAAAGCGTCGGCTAGGCCGGCAATAATTAATATAAAAAGGCTAATAATTAGAATGCTTTTGCGCTTGTTGTGGGCAATTTCAGAGTACATTGTCGTTTTTAAGGTTGTCTATCTTAGAATTTAACGTCAACTGGTTGGGCGACTTGTGTCGTCTGGGCGTCATCGAGTTCGAAGAATTCCTTATCTTGTTTGTAGCCAGCCATGTTAGCAAAGAACTTAGTTGGGAAAGTGCGTCGCTTAGAGTTAAAGTCTCGTGCAACTCCGTTATAGAAACGGCGTGAAGCTTGAATCTTGTCTTCGGTATCAACAAGTTCATTCTGAAGTTCCTGGAAATTCTGGGTTGCTTTTAAGTCCGGGTAGTTCTCAGCAACCGCGAATAGACTTTTTAGTGTTGATTGGAATTGATTCTCAGCTTGAGCGGTTTGGGCGGGACCAGTGGCACTTAAGGCTTTTGATCGGGCAGCGGTAACATCTTCAAAAACAGTTTTTTCATGCGCAGCATAGCCTTTAACACTATTTACTAGGTTGGGGATTAAATCATAGCGACGCTTCAGCTGGACTGTTATGTCGCTCCAGGCTTCATTAGCCTGCTGATTCAGTCGGACTAAGGAGTTATAAGCAATGAAGAAAGCAAAAGCAACAATCAAGACTACGACAATAATGGCCACGATCAGAAAATCCATAAATTACTCCTCGGTTATACTAACCCTAATTATACATTAGAGAGCGCTATTAAACGTGTATCATAAGTTAAATGAAGCCATCACTAGATAAACGAAGTTCACAGCGCCTGCGCTTTATTAGTCTAGGCATCGTCTTTTTTGTCTTCATATACGTCGCGTTATGCATTCTCCTACCCTTGCCTGCCCTTAAAGCTAATGTTGGTAGTGTCACGCTCCGGCTAAAAGCACCTCCGGCGCACTTACCTTGGCCAAGCTACGGCGAAGCAGCTGTCGGTATGGTGGGGGCTGGTTTAACTCAAACTTATGGCAAGCAAACTCCGCTACCTACAGCTAGTGTCGCGAAGCTCATTACAGCGCTAGCGGTACTAACTAAATATCCGCTATCTACAGGGCAACAAGGACCATTCATTACGCTAGATGCGACTGATTACGGATACTACACGTCATATATCGCCGAGCAAGGCTCAGTCGTGCCAGTATATAGTGGCGAGCAATTAAGCGAGTACCAGATGCTCCAAGCTATGTTAGTGCCATCCGGTAATAATATTGCTGATTCGCTTGCCCGCTGGGCCTTTGGTTCAATTGCAAACTATGACACTTACGCTAATTCTTTTGTGCATAAGCTAGGTATGACTCATACGAGTGTTGGTGGTGACGCCAGTGGCTTTTCGCCCCTCACAACATCTACTGCCAGTGATTTAATTATCTTAGGCAGTAAGGTGATGGCGAGTCCTCTCTTGAGCCAAATTGTTGGCTCAAAATCGGTATTTGTACCCAACGTCGGCACACTTAACAACTATGACAACATACTTGGTAGCGATGGGATTATTGGCATTAAAACCGGTAACTCTAACCAAGATGGTGGCGTATTTCTTAGTGCCTCAACGGCAAACGTAAATCACAAGACGGTGACTCTATTAACTGCCATAATGGGTGCTCCAAGCTTAAAGAATGCCTTAAATGATTCACTGCCACTTGTTGCTGCGCTACAACACAGTTTTATGCAAAGTGTGCTACTAAACCAAAGCGAAATATTGGGTGAATATAGGCAACCTTGGGGTGGTACCATCCAGTTCACTTCTAGCCATAACCTAAGCCTATTTTCTCTTCCAGCTCAGACGCAGAGCGCAAAACTCTACATAACACCATTAAAAGTACCTTCAATGCGTGGTGCTTTAGTAGGAAGTATTAGCGTACCAGCCAATCAATTAAATGACGCCCTCTCACTCCCATTAGTTACGCTACAACCGACTACTAAGCCAACGTTGCTATGGCGACTCCTGCACCCCACCGCTTTCTTTTAACAAGGGCGTATATTTTAGCTATTACCCTGCTTGAGCTCAAGATATAGTTGCTCAAGTTTAGCAATGGCATAAGATCGCATATTGGCTCTTAATAATGATTGCTCGAATAAATAGGGGTGAATAGTAGCGTTCCAGGGCAGTATAAGATTGGCAGGATCTTGTTCGTGTCTATTATTTAAACTTGCCACAGCATCCCAACTATTAGGCTCCAGTAATCCTATGAATCTACGCTCTCCACTTTCGACCAATCGTATTCTATCCCTAACGATGGAAATGTCTACCCAGTCTATATTTTCGCGGGATAAGCGTTCTAAAGGCAGAGTGCCTAGTATGAGATGGCCTATAAGGATTGTTGCATTGCGAGTAGATAGCCCTGTATTATCCACGAAATATTCGTGCAACGTATCGGCATACGCCAGAGGATATGTTTCTTCAATCCCGTGCTCAACATCACTAGTCTTGGTAGGTGATTTCTTGAATTGCTGTGTTGTTCCAACAGAAGAAAAATTCTTAGCCAGCACTCTAGGCACATCATTACTTTCATTCTCAGGAGAAATAAGTTCTGAGATATGAGGATCTAGCGAAACTACTTCATCGACCATCTTATCGATAGACATACCGCTAACTTTAATCATCCTTAATAGTTTGCGCCTACCCCTCTCGCTAACTCCTCCCCACACCCCATTACTTACATGGTTTTCTAGTGCAAAAGTTAGACATCCTTTTTGTTCTATGCACGTGGCGCAGATTTTTTGGGCTGCAATGACGCCATTGCCAGTATCAGGAAAGAATATGTCAGTTACACCTAAGCATTGGGCATGGCTCGGTCTATATGCCACTACGATATCTTGATATGGTCCATTAGTGATTGCTGCAAATAATTCTAT
>DAIEFN010000017.1 GCA_027325485.1 Candidatus Saccharimonadota bacterium | reverse complement strand
CAGCTTTGAGCACCTGAATAAGGAGTTGCTAAACCGACCGGCAAGGTGAGGGTAGTTGGGGGTGTAGCTGGACTCGTTAAATCAAAGAGCAAAAAGGAATCGAAACTATCAGGCGAGGCAACAACTAAGTACTGTTGGGATAAACTCTGACTAGCAAAAGCCGGAGCGGCGCTAAACGTACTAATCTTAGTTTGGCTCAGCTGGTTTGGAAATAAGAACGGGTAATCGTAATGCACCACTTGACCACCTAGGTTAACTATCACATGTTGCCACGGTCGGTAGCCGGCCAAGGTTAATTTAAAATTGTAAGCACCGGCAGGAATCGTAAGTCTGGTGTTAGTAGTCGCAGCGTTTAAGACGCCGTTAATGTAAATTGACGCCGGGTTAGGCTGTGACGAAATAAAGATCATGCCGTCCTGGATGACCTTGCCGTTCTTAACGCTATAGCCGTAGGCTTGCCACAACAAAATGACACAGCCAATAGCAATGCCAACCGCAGTTAGAGCATAGCCAAAGCGCAGCAGTATAAGGTGCCTTTTAAGTCGCTTCGGATCGAGGAAATCCATATATCTTGTCCCACGCCTTAATGGTTGCGGTACTACATGCCGGCAGATAACTCTATCCGGTTTAGCGTTGCCGCGTTAATGGCCTTGTTGGTATTCATATACTACAGCGCTCTTGCAGGCAAGTTCAAGTAGGTTTAAGATGAAGTCAACGCTTTGAAAGCGGTTATGTTATATATATCAGAGCAACTTAGGCAATTATAAAAGTGCACCAAGCAAAACACGCCAGCATTAAACTGAACGGACAAGATTACGACGGCAGCAACCCGGCGCCAATTCAGGCCCCGGCTAACATTGATGGCGTTATCTCAAAGCCGCGACCGCTTGAATTACGCGCAGTTAAACACGCCACCCAGCAACCACTCCCTTCACGCACCTTGATGCGTCATGCGGTAGTGAAGCCAGCTAAATCAGCCAAATTAATTGAAAGCGTCAGCCTGCCACTAAAGAGTCCTCTCATTACGGCACCGCCGATGGTTGGTCGGGTTGATCCAAAGCTTGCGAAAAGAGCGCAGTCCTTTCGCCCTAGTCAGGCGATATCTCGTTTTGGCGCCACTCTAAAAAGCGTTGCAACTCCAACCTATCTAACAGATCCGACACTTCAGCCTAACGATGACTTAATCGCTGATCGCGCCACCGCCTTGGCGCAAACGGCCGGCGCAACGCTACTCGAACGGGCAGTGGATAACGCCACCAGCCATGAGCAACCTAAGCTAAGTCGCAAGGAATTAAAAGCAGTTCACGGTAAAAGAAAGGCGCATGGGCGAAGCTCCGCCATCATCCTTGTTTCAATTATGGGAGTTCTAACTTTAGCTTATGGCATCTACGCCAACATGCCGAACGTAATGGTCAAAGTCGCTTCTGTACGAGCCGGTTTCTCAGCCGTGATGCCAAGCTACAGACCTAGCGGTTACAGCTTAACTTCGGTTAATTACCAGCCGAGTACCGTCAGCTTTAACTTCACTAGCAACATCGATAGCCGTAAGTTTACCTTGACTGAGCACAGCTCTAACTGGGACAGCGCTACATTACTGGCTAGCGCGATTGTGCCGGCCGAAGGTAGCAACTACCAAGAATTAACCCTGAGTGGTCAAAGTGTATACCTCTACGGTAGCGATCAAGCAAGCTGGGTATCTAACGGTATCCTCTACCAAGTAAACGGAAACAATAGCTTAAGCACAAACCAAATGCTTAAACTTGCAACTACTCTTTAGGTTGCGCTAGAGGGACTGTTTGGTATTAACTTAAGGTAGTTTATGAGACCAGTTCGAACCAGATTCGCTCCCAGCCCAACCGGCTTTATCCATGTCGGTAATATCCGCACGGCTTTATTTGCGTGGCTACTAGCAAGAAAAAATGACGGTCAATTCATTCTACGCATTGAGGACACCGACCAGAACAGGCAAGTGGATGGAAGTATTGAACATATTATTAAGTGCCTTAAGGCGCTTGGACTTAACTACAACGCTGGCCCTGATCAACCCGGCCCAGACGGTCCTTACCGTCAAAGTGAACGCCTAGAGCTTTATCGTAGCTATGCCGATCAGCTCGTCGCGAAAGGCCGCGCCTACGCCGATCCTTACTCTAAAGCAGAGCTCGATGAATTCCGCAAAGCTGCCGCTAGCAACCATCAACCATTCCTCTTCCGTAATCATCGCCCAGCCAATCCACCGGTCTGGGAATACGGCGTGACTCCACTGCGCTTTAAATCTGAGCCAAAAGCCTATCACTGGCAAGACCAAGTAATGGGCCAGTTATCGGCTGGGGAAGAGGCTGTAGACGACTTTATCTTAATAAAATCAGACGGCTACCCGACCTATAACTTTGCCCATATTATTGACGACTTTGAAATGAAGATTAGTCACATTATCCGTGGTCAGGAATTTATCGCTTCAACTCCTAACTATCTTAATCTCTATGAAGCTTTAGCGATTGAACCTCCGCTTATTGCGACGCCACCACCAGTCTTAGGTGCCTCGGGCAACAAGAAACTAAGTAAGCGTGATGGCGCTAAGGATGTCCTAAGCTACATAGAGGAAGGTTACCTTGAGCCAGCTCTCATTAACTTCATCGCTTCACTCGGCTGGAACGACGGTACGACTCAGGAACTATACAGCGTTGATCAGTTAATTAAAGCTTTTTCACTAGAGCGCATCCTAAAGAGTGGGGCACGTTTTGATGAACGACGGCTACTTTGGATGAACGGAACCTATATCCGTAATCTTAATTTGGAAGAACTAACTAAACGGGCAGAACCATTCTGGCCAGAAGAAGCCGGGGCATATGAACCAGATTACCGCCGCCGCGTCTTAGTTCTCGTCCAGGAAAGATTGAAATACTTTGCAGAGCTAGGCGAGCTCAGTCGTTTCTTTTTTGTTGACTTGCCACTTGATCCAAACCTAATTGCTAATAACGCCAAACTTGCAGCGCTGGGCAGTGCAATGCATAAACAACTCCTGACGCAAACCTACACTGAACTTTCAAAAAGTGATTTTAGTGTTGATGATTTAACACGCAGACTTAACGCTCTGCTCGAATCAAGTGGTCAACCGGCCGGAATCTTATTTAGTCTAATCCGTATTGCAAGCACTCAAGCACCAGCAAGTCCACCCTTAGCTGAAAGTCTAGAAGTGATAGGCAAGGAACGCAGCTTAGCCAGATTAAAACAGCAGATTGATGCACTTTAAAGCATGGTAAACTAAGCATATGCTCGATGACATTCGGGAGGTACCAAAGGTACCCAAAAATAATCCGCCAAAAGAAAAACATGACTTTGTGACTCCTGAAGAGGCCGCAACTAAAGATAGTGATATTCCAGTAGTTAATAATGTGCCTGCTGATCAATCCCCTAATCAGGACGAAAGCGCAGCCACAGAAGAAGGTGGTATGAAAACTAAAGCGTTCACGGCTCACACTCTGCTTGGCACAAACGAAACTAAGCGCAAAGCTAAATCTAAATTTTGGCATTTAAGCAAGAAGGGTTGGTATATCACCGGTGGTGTTACGCTAATCGTCATGGCTGCAGCCGGTGGTCTAATCTATTTGGCTGCCAACCATAAACCGCTGACCTTAAACATCGCTTCTAGCAAACCCAAAGCTAAAACCACCCCAGTCGTTACAACTGTACCTTCAACCCTCACAGGTCTAGCAGTAGCGCCGTCAGTCAACCAGCGCCCGATTACGGCAGTTATGATTGAAAATACCCCCGAAGCCCGCCCGCAATCCGGCTTAGGGCAGGCAGGGGTAGTATTTGAGGCCTTAGCCGAGGGTGGCGTCACTCGCTTTATGGCTTTGTTTCAAGACCAGCTGCCTACTTATGTCGGACCAGTTCGCTCCGCCCGTCCTTACTATATTGACTGGGCACTAGGCTTTGATGCTCCTTACGCTCACGTTGGCGGAAGTCCAGAAGCCTTAAGTGAGATCCAATCACTAAACGTTAAAGACCTCGACTACATGTATTACCCGAGTTATTACACGCGTATCACAAGCCGCTTAGCGCCACACAACGTTTACACTTCAATTCCTGGTTTAATTAGCTTAGAAGCTAGCCGTAACTGGACCAGCAGTAATTTTAGTGGGTGGCCACGCAAAGCCGACGCGCCCGCAGCTAAACCGACTGCCGCAGCTATTAGTTTTAATCTCTCCTATTCGACCTATAACTCAAGCTTCGCCTATAACCCGGCGACAAACAGTTATGATCGCAGTGAAGATGGTGCACCGCAAGTTGACACTAATACGGGCAAACAATTAAGTCCAAAAGTAGTTATTGGCATGGTGGTGCCTTGGTCACAAGGAGCACTCGATAGTTCCAACGCTTATTACTCAGTCTACCAAGACATTGGCAGTGGTGCCGCCTATGTCTTCCAGGACGGCGTGATGACTCTCGGCCAGTGGAGTAAAGCCTCATCTAGCGCACCGTTAGTGTTTACGACCGCGAATAACCAACCGCTTAAACTTAACGCCGGCCAAACATGGATTACAGCCATCGCGAGCAGCAGTGAGGTAACCTACTAATAATCTTCCGTGGTGGGTAAATAACATAAACATGGCCAGCAAAAACTCAGATTATCTCAGCCGCACTAAACATCAATATTTTGGTGTAGTCCTGTTCGCACTCTTAAGTGCTAGCTTAATTCTGACCGCCGCCTGGGTAGCCGCCACCTACTATCTCAATATCTCTTCCAAACTCTATATCGGTCTAATTGTGTTTGGAACGGCTATTATCTTAAGTTGGGTCTTAGCCCTCGTTTTAAGTAAACGCTTAATTGAACCAGTTAAAGCTCTGTGGCAATTAATTATTCATATCACGCCCAACGGGGGACTGCCACCACCTAATATTGACTCGCTAAAAATCGGCCATGAACTAGTTGCTGACCTATCCGCCCAAGTGTTGCAACTGACCGCCACCGCTAACAAGCAAAGCCAGACACCAATTAGTGACATTAATCACAACTTTATCGCCAATAACATGCCGTTACCGCTTTTCATATTAGACAACCAAGAGACAGTAATCTTTGCGAACGTTCATGCCGGCGAATATATTGGCCTAAACCCCAAGGATATTATTGGCAAAAACTTTTACATGATTATGGACATGTCTTTCCCGAGCGAGAATACACTCGATAAATGGCTAAAAGAGGCTAAGGGTACCGCTGCAACATCAGTTATGAGCTGGGATCGAGTACGCCTCAATGTTTTAGATAACCACCCGACGCGTTTGTTTGACCTCGCTGCCTACTACAACAAAGATAACCCGCAATATATGGAAACTTTAATTGTGCTGTTCGACCACACTAAGCAATATTCACAGGATGATCAAGCAGTCAGCTTTATTGCTCTCAGCGTACATGAACTTAGGACACCTTTAACCTTACTGCGTGGATATATTGAAGCCTTAACGAGTGAGTTTAAAGATAGTGCCGATCCAGAGCTACAGGAGTTCATGCTAAAGATGAACGCCACCGCTCAACAGTTAACTGTATTCGTTAACAACATCCTAAACGTGGCACGCGTAGATAACGACCAGCTGCAGCTTAAACTACATGAGGAATCCTGGGGCGAGATTGTCTTATCGGCCGTCAATGCCATCGGTTTACGCGCCAAGGTTAGAGGCATCACGATCGAAAGCAACATCGCCCCTAATCTGCCAACCGTTGGCGTGGATCGCCTCAGCATTTATGAGGTCATAAACAACCTGCTAGATAACGCCATTAAGTATAGCGGTACCAGCAACGTCATTAAGGTAGACACGCATCTATCCAGAGAAGGTCTGGTTGAGACTACAGTGCAGGACTTTGGCCTAGGCATTAATCCGGCGATCATGCCCAATTTGTTTACAAAGTTTTACCGTGATCACCGTAACCGTTCACAGATCGGTGGCACTGGACTCGGTCTCTATTTAAGTAAAGCGATTATTAGCGCACACGGTGGCAACATATGGGTTCGTTCCGAACAAGGCAAGGGTAGCACCTTTGGCTTTACCATCCTGCCATATGCGCAACTTGCGGCAGAACTAAAAAACAGCGATAATAAGGAAATTGTGCGCGGAGCACACGGCTGGATTAAGAACCACTCAATGTATAGGAGATAAGACAAACTATGGAGCCAACAATCGAACCGGGCCAGACCATTCAACCAGCAGGAGCCAGACCACAGAAGAAGGTATTGTGCATTGAAGATGAGCGCTTTATTGGTGAGCTCTACCAGCGCGCATTACGCAAAGGTGGCTATGATGCGACGCTTGAAGTTGATGGCGCCAAGGGTCTCGAAATGGCTCAGACTGACATCTATGACATTATTCTGCTCGATCTAATGATCCCCAACGTGACCGGAATTGAAATCCTCAGAACACTACGTGACCCAGCTAAGACGCCACACTTTAAGGGTAAGATAATAATTACCACCAACCTTGAGCAACGCGAGGATGTACGCGAAGATATTGAAAAGCAGGCCGACGGCTACATCGTTAAGGCCGAGTTAACGCCTAATGAACTAGTTGAGTTCCTCGACAACATCGCCTAAATTATCTTTTTAGATTAAGAGCACACTCAAGCAAGCGAGCATCAGTTGAAAACTTCTGCAGTTCAATCAGCTTCAATGCTAATTCGGTCATACCCCATTATTTCGCTGCAGATAGACAAAAAACGTTTGGAAATTATTCTGGCTCAATTAGAGTCTGTTATAGATCAAGCCATTGCAGGAGATATTGCCGAGTTTGGCTGTCACGCTGGCGCTACAGCATTATTTATCCGTAGGCTACTCAATAGTAAAGCTAGCACGAAACAATTTTACGCCTACGATTCATTTGAAGGACTGCCTGCTAAAACGATAGAAGACGCATCAGTTTCCGGGTCAGACTTTAAAGCAGGTGAGCTTAAAGTTAGTAAGCATGACCTGCTGCTCAATTTCAAGAAAGCCGGTTTACGACCACCAATCGTTCATAAAGCTTGGTTCAACGAATTAAAGACCAAGCAATTGCCGGAAACTATAGCCTTTGCTTTCCTAGATAGTGATTTCTACCGCTCAATTTTAGACAGTCTGGAGATTGTCTGGCCTAGGTTAAGTGAAGGCGGAGTAATTATCGTTGATGATTATATGCGTAGCCACCTGCCGGGAGCGACACGCGCAGTAGATGACTTCTTTGCTAACAGCCCCATCCGCACTCGACACCAAAACAACTTGGCAATTATACGTAAATAGCAAACTAGCAAAGAATTACTTGCCATCGAATTGGAAGTTTATATGCTCGGGGAGACGCTACGATAGCACAAAGTGCTGACTGAAATTCAATGGTCTTGTTTAAAATAATTAGTATAACAACAGGTGTGTTTGACATAGGTGTCATTAAGGTTGTACAATTTGATTGTAATTATAAATATTACGTTAGGAGAATATGATGAGCACAAAAACTATAGACGCTTCTATGATGCGTAAAAATCTATCAGAAGCACTTGACACGGTACGCGATAGTAAGAGTATTATCCTTGTAAAACGGCGTGGCAATGTAGAATCGGCTCTAATTGATATAGATACCCTAGAGGATTTATTGGCGGTGCAAGATCCTGAATATGTAAAAAGTATTGCTGAGGCACGCGCCAGCAAAGAGTGGTACACACCAGAAGAAGTTTTTGGAGATATCTGGACTAAATAGTAATGCACTACAACCTAAAGATTGAGAGCCGAGCTAAAAAGGATTTGCAATCCTTAGACTCTGTTATTCAAAAACGTATTGCCAAAAAGTTAAAGTTCTTTCTTGAGCAACCAGACCCTCTGCAATTTTCAAAAAGACTCTTTGATACTTCGGGGGGTGATTACCGATGGCGTGTCGGACACTATAGGTTGGTCTTCGATGTAAAGGGTGATGTAATAATGCTTCTTCGTGTTCAACATCGGAAAGACGTATATAGAAAATAGTTTTGGCTAATGATTATGGTGACCCCTGCGGGATTCGAACCCGCGATTGCCGGACTGAGAACCCGGAGTCCTAGACCGCTAGACGAAGGGGCCAATCATTTATCTGCTGCATGTTAACATATCAGACATCTAGCGTCCATCTAGAAAGCCACTACTATTTAATACCTCTATTGCTTAAGAAGTACTAAACAGGGATAATGAAGCTATCTAGACGCGTAATAAAAATGAGTAAAGAACATAATGTTGGGCATTGGGCATCATAAAGATAGTGGCTCCGCAGCAGGTAGCGTCGACAACGGTTCTCGCGATGAGCGGCAAGCCTCAAGCATTATTCTAAATGCTATTGAAGACGGTGTGATGCTCATTGATGCCACGGGCATAATTGAGCTATTCAACCCTGGTGCTTCTAAGATTTGCGGCTGGC
>DAIEFN010000016.1 GCA_027325485.1 Candidatus Saccharimonadota bacterium | reverse complement strand
GGGATTTGTTCGGCTTTTAGATAGGTATGCCATAATCGGACACCCCTTTTTTATAATGTCCGATTCTGTCCCATTAACTCCTTTCGTGGGGTTCCAGACCGACATGCTCAACCAGATTGTGACCCAAACAAGACGAGATCGTGTTATGCAACCGGTCTCTTTTTATTTACCCCTGTTAAATAAACCCTAGTATGATATTTCTTACATGTTTGTGCTGTACGAGCAGTGTTAAAATAGCAAGTACTCACTAAGGAGGCTAGAAAGATGTCTAGGAACAATCTATATGCACAGAGAAAAAGATTCGAACAGCACAAACAAAACCTGAAATCTATTTCTAGAGCAAAAAGATTATTGCTCACTCTATCAGCTAGCGCTGTTTTAGCTACTGGACTTGCGTTTCCAGCTTTTGCGGCCAGCAAGGCGGCTCCAAAAGCGACCGGTGGAGTAGGATATACAGCTTATGGCGTGCAACGTTATGCTGAGTTTGATGCCCATCAAACAAGTCAAACCTGCACAATTGCCTGGAATGTGACAGGCAACTATAAGGTTGATTTTGTGTGGAACGGAGTACATAACCCATACCCATACGATTTAACGCTACTCCAGACCGGATCAAGCGTTAGTGGCGAAGGGCAGTATCCTTCACCGGGACCAAACTATCAGTACGCTTGGAGCGTTAGCGGTACCGTATCAGATAATAGTATTGCCTTAACTGATACTTACACCCTCGGCGCAATCGGCACAATAATGCATATGAACGGAGTAATTGCCCCTAATGGTTCGATGTCTGGAACCTGGGACGATAATTACGGTGGAACAAGAACCGGGACTTGGTCGACCACTACTGGAGCTGCTGAATTAACTGGTTGCACGGGCAAGGGCACATTTAGCTATTCGGACGTAAACGGCGATTGGTACGAAGTTAATATTCAGAATGTCCAGGTAGAAGGTAATAAAGCATGGTTTGCTGGTCCAGTTACATCTGGAAACGTAGGGGCCGGGAATTGGCTCTTCGCAGAAGTTAAGGACGTCTCAACTCCAGGCAGTAAAGGTGATTTGATTTGGGGTAGTTTTACTTCAGAATATTCAGCCAAGGTGGGCGTGGCAAACATGAGCTACCCATCAGACGGGCCTTTCAATGTTACTAGTGGAAACCTTGTAGTTCACTAAGATCTTAGACCTCTGTTTCTAAAAGAGGCTATTACTGCTCAAGTGTCAGTTTTAGTTCGGGGTGGAGTAGACGCATTGTGACACTGATTTACTCGTCAATATGCAATACCAACTCCACCCTCCTTTAGCTAAGTTTATCTGCCGAACCATACTTACTGTTGCTAACGTCTAAAACCAATAATTCTAAAGAACGTCGTTAATAAAAAATTAAGATAAAATATAATCCTCTCGTTAGCAAGACTTTGGATATTTTGATTATATCCACCCCTGTATTTAAGTGACTTTGCTAATTTCAGTATAAATAAGATTAGCTCAAGCGTAATAAAATAGTTATAAATAATACTTGCATAAAATAACAATATATTGTACGCTCTACGCTCAAGGGGGTGGAGGGGTTTAAGCATCACCTTTTAGATGCTTGGGTAGGTAGGGCACTAATGCAAGCGGCTAAACAAATTCTGATCGTAGAAGACGACTTGAATTTAACGCTGGCGCTATACAGCGCTTTGAGCCATACGTATAAGGTTAGTACTGCCAAGTCTGCGCTGAGCGGACTAAAGAAAGCACAAAGTATTAGCCCTAACTTAATAATTTTAGATCTTAATTTACCAGATCATAACGGTCTGGTTGTCACCAAAAAGCTTAGAGAAATCGGCGTGCAGACGCCGATTTTAGTATTAACGGCCGAATCGGGGCTAATTAGTAAAGTAGATTTGCTCGATAGTGGCGCTAATGACTATGTCACCAAGCCGTTTAGCTTAGCAGAGCTAAGAGCGCGGATTCGGGTTTTAACGCGTGACGGACATTTGCCTTTTAGAGAAGTATTAGTCAGTGGCGGTTTGGAGCTAAACCCCAATCTTTACCAGGCCAGCCTATCTGGTCGCATTATTCGGCTCAGAAAGAAAGAATTTTTACTACTTGAGTGTTTGATGCGCAACGCTGGTATCACAGTCAGCCGGAACTATCTTAAGGAATATGTCTGGGGCTCTAATTGCTCCGTTAAAGATAACTCAATTGATGTACACATTAAGATGCTCCGCGACAAACTGGATATATCTAGACAACATGAGCTAATTAAGACAGTCCAGGGAATCGGCTATATTTTCTCGGCACCAACTAACTCTAAAGCATAAGGGGATGGAAATAATGGCCCAAATCAGCGATCGCTTTCTACTGCGGAGTAACCGAATTCGGCGACCCTCTAAACAACCTGATCTAGCGCGTTTAGTTGAGTTTGGTCGAGTTGGGGCTGCATTAATTCACGAGATGAGCTCTCCGTTAACAGCTGCTTCGATAATGCTAGATCAAGTTGATGGTGCACAACGCGACCATAATCTGAGTCAAGTGAGGCGCAACTTACATACGCTCGAGCGCTATGTTGTGGCAGCACGCCAGCAATTAAGTGGCGACAGTCAGCCGTCGAGCTTTTCACTAACGGTTGCTATTCATCAGGTAGCAATGTTACTTTCGGCAAAATCAAAGTCCTTTAACGTAAAACTGTTAATTAATTCCATCGGTAGTGTTAGGTTGTACGGCGACCAAGTAAAGTTCCAGCAGATCTTATCCAACTTAATTAATAACGCCATTGAGGCCTATGAGTTTAGTCACGCCACTAGTCGTTTAGTTAATGTAAAAGTTGAACGTTCAGGCAAGCAAAAAATTGTTCTAAGCGTAACCGATCATGGAGTTGGTATTGAACCGAAACAGCTTAAACAGATATTTGAGCCGTTCTATACCACAAAGCATAAAGGAAAGCGTGGGCTAGGCATTGGCTTAGATATAACTAAAAACTACGTGGAGCAAGATTTCCATGGCACAATTGAGGTTTCTTCTAACCCTGAAGCCGGAACTGTGTTTAAGCTAAAGATTCCTTTAGCTAAAACCTAAGCTGTCTTTAAGTGAAGATATGTTAATAATAAGGTTAGTAAAAGTGTTCAAAGTTCATGGCAGATCACAGTGAAACCAAAGCTTCATCCGTCAGTTCGGTTGGGTCAAACCGAATTGTTGTCATGCGGCTCAGTATTGCGGTATGGGTTATCCTCGTCGTTATTCTGCTTGGTTTGAGTTTCTGGGGAGGAGCGTTATATAACAACGAGGTTCGCAACTCATCTATTAAGGCAAGTGTAATCGCGAATAATAATGCGCATCGTCATTATGCAGTCGGACTGGTCGTGTATATTAGTGCAACGTCTATTACAATCTCGAATGAGGAATCTAACTTCAATCAGACATTTGCAATAACGACTAAGACGCTAATCAGTATTAACGGTGTAAAGGCGACTGCTTCTCAAATTCAACCTGGCAACATTGTTTTGATCCAAGAAGATAAATACAACACAGCAAATGCATCCGTTGTCCTAGTTAATTCTCATTTTAGTGGGTAGGTCAAACCCTTAGGTTTAGTTAACTATCAAGACTACTAATTCGTGGTAGCGGCAAGTGGACTTGAACCACTGACCTTCGGCTTATGAGTCCGACGCTCTAACCAGCTGAGCTATGCCGCCACGTTGGGCTAATATAGCATGATTCGCCCCTGTTGGCTACCATTAGTGTGTGCTATCTTTTCTTGAGATATAGCAATCTAAATGTGATGCACGAACCTGACCGCTAGATATGCCTATTTAGTTGACTCGTATCGCCAATCTTACTCGTAAAAGCTTCAAGCACTTTGTATATCTCTGGAGGCATCACATTTTTACTTACCCTGCGATAATCATAGTCTTCTGGCAAGTCAAACTCATATTTGTCCAATTCTGGGTATTCTTTTTGGGCAATTCGCATTGCAGCACGGCTTTCCTTGATCTCGCCAACACAATCCAACGGCTTATCACCTTCAATGCCTAAGAGTTGTCTATAGGTAGTTTCAAGATCAGGCTCAAGCAGTAGATTTTTACCCCATAATGTTTCTAGCTTACTTCTGGAGACGAAAGGTGTAAGAATCAAGAACGTAAAAGCACACTTTGCGCAGTGCCCGCACCAAAATAAGGTATTGCTATTCTGGGTAAAAGCCCTATTGCAAGAACTAAATACGTTATTGTATTTATCAAAGTAGTGTGAATAGATTTCGGCAATTCTAAGTTCTGTAAATGGGCGTAGTAGTGAATAATAATGTACGTTTTCTCCCAGCCTGTGAGCTAAATATTGCTGAAAGTCTTCTTCAAATTCCAGTGACTTGGAGTATTGGTGGTTAATCTGTACTCCCTGATATTCCAATGTAGGGTCGCTGGCTGAACTCTCGTTTGATACAACGACATCTCTATTACCGCTCAATACTGCAACAACCGCACCAACAGCAGCAAATATCGCCGAGATAGGTATATGCCCATTATAGGCACCTTCTTTATTATGGGTTGCGATCGCTGGGTCAAGGCGACGATCAACCCATAAGCTTGGGAGATTGATTATCTCCATAAGTGGAGCGAGTTGCGCTCTATGCCCCAAGCTCCAAACTGCTACGTCATTTTGTTCCCGCAATACTTCAACTGAAACAAGTGAATCTTTGCCTCCACCAATGGCTATTAGCTTACCATCGGTGATGTACGTAGGCGGGGTTGAGGGTGATTTATCAGTAACTGGAAAGGTAATGTTTGTAGTAGGGCTTAGGTTATTTTTATAAAATAGTTCTCCTAGTCCACGTTGGTATGTTTTGCTGAAAAAATTCGCACTACTAACGTCTAGCTCCCCATTACTAACCACTATTCGGGGTGCTAGGTACATTTTGTAATAAGATACACCAGCCATAAAGAAAAGTGTCTGAAATGCCACGTCCAGCAGTCCATCATCAATGTTATCCGCAAATGGAAAATCAAAACGATACTGCTCAACAAACGTCAGACTATCGTCATAGCCATATGTTAAGGAGAGCATTTTGTCCTTCTGGATAAAGTCATAGTTTTTGAATATGAATGTAGAGTATTTACTCATTGTTTCGGTACTTCCTTATTGAACTGTATCCCTCGATCTTCAAAGTTTTTGAACATATCAAAACTAGGAAATCCTGGCGATAATACGATAGCATCACCTGCCACGGCGTACTGCTTGGCTGTTGCAACAATATCGGCCAGGCTTTTACTGGAATCCACTATGTAGTTTTCGTAACCTTCGTTTTTAAGAGCGTCAGCAAGGCGTTTAGAGGAAGCTCCAATAAGAACTAGCTTCTTAATTCCAGCATCATTTGCAATAGCCGTCTTGGCAAGTTTCGTAAGGTCTAGATTCCTATCATAGCCTCCCAATATCACCACCTTCGGCATAGTTACGGCTTCAATTGCAGCAATGGCTGCTTCAGGCTGAGATGAAAATGAATCGTTATAGTAACTAACGCCGTTGTACTTGCCGCGAAGCTCTAGACGAAACGGTAGCCCCACAAAAGAAGAAATAGCCTCTTTGATTACCTTATTATCTTTGGTGACTTGCCACACTGCCGTTACTGCTGCACATACATTTTGCCAGTTGTGCTTACCGAGCAGTCTGATGTCACCGACCTCACAAATAATTGTGTCGTCAATAATAACCTTGCCACCTTCAATGTAGGCACCTGGTTCAGAAAAATAGGGAATCTTTTTAGCAGCACTGACCGATACCACCTTTTTGGATAATTCATTATTGGAGTAGTAGATTGCTATATCTTCTTCTGACTGCCACCTGAATAACTGTTGCTTTGCCTGAACGTATTCATCAACTGAGCCATGCCAATCCTGATGCTCAGGTTCAACAAGCAAACACACTGCAATGCGTGGAGAGCGTTTAAGGTCAATCAACTGGAAATTGGATAGCTCTAGCACAATCCAATCATCTTGCTCTATTTTCTTTTTTAGCAATTCCAGTGGCGGCAGACCTATATTGCCCCCTATGTGGACTCGCTTACCAGCAGTTTCTAATATGTGCGCAATCAAACTGGAAGTTGTTCCTTTGCCCTTAGTACCAGTTATACTAATGACGTTTGTCGTAGGGCAGACTGAAACAAATTCGTTGGTATTTGAAGTTACCATATTTGGCACATTCTGTATTTGGGCTGGGTGAACACCAGGCGAACGAATTATCAAATCAAATTCTGAAAGGTTTTCAAGGTAACTGTCGCCTAACTTACTTTCAAAGCGGGAAGGTATGTTAAGAGAGGGATTTTTATCGCAAATGGTCACTTTATTGCCAAGCTCAGCCCAATAATCGGCTGACGACTTGCCTTCAACTCCAAATCCAAGAATTGCTACTTTCATACCTGTACATTATAGCTGAATACTTGGGTTGAATTTATCTCTTGCAACACAGCATTGTTCAAATTTATTTGCGCCGCTATTCATACCTACAGAGCTACTCGTACAATAGTAGTAGATGAGCAACACTTCACCCTACGCCAGTGAAGGTGGATTGGCTGGAAGCCATGAGCCTCTAGGTTACCTAACCTATCCCAATAGCGATATTATAGAGCTAAGAATAATCAAGAATAACATCGGTAGCGGTGAGAAATTGCTAGGCATTGACCCCGGACTTATGAGTCGTGTGCTCTAACCAGCTGAGCTATGCCGCCACCGTAATTTGCGGAGATATCATATTAAATTAACCGAATAGCTTCGGCATTATTAAATGTGCCGATCTGACTAAAATCTACGCTTGGATCAATCGTATGCTTTATCGCTCGACCCATTGCACTGTGACTGACCACTAAGACGATATCGGCCTCTAAGCTGTTTAAAAAAGCCAGGCCTTCTTTTGCGCGCTCAATTAAGTCTGTGCTGTGTTCCACGCCATCAAAATTATTCAATGCGAGCCCTTTAACATAACTGCTACCTTCAAGTGAACCAAGATTACGCTCTGTAAAAAGTTGGCTCAATATAACGGCGTCTTTGGGGTAGCTAATAACTTCAGCCACAATTAAAGCTGAGTCATAAGCTCGTTTCATTGGCGAGCTCACAATGACTTCAATACCAGCGTTTTTTAAGGAGCGACCGGCCTTAAGGCACTGTTTTCGACCTTCTTTTGCTAGTGGTGTATCAGTCTGGCCAGAGAAAAGCCCCTGCTTATTCATCTCGCTTAAACCATGACGCATAAAATAAAGTTGTTTCATGTTTTTAGCCTTGTCCTTATAAAATATACCTAAATGAAGCTAATCTTACCAAAACCCGGTCGTTATGTAGTTGCCGTCAGCGGTGGCTTAGATTCGATCTGTTTACTTGATTTACTAGCTAGCCGACCTGAGTATGAGCTCATTGTTGCACACTTTGATCATGGCATGAGGCGGGGAAGTAAAGATGATCTTAAGTTTGTTGCTAGCCTGGCTGCTCAATACGGCCTGCCATTTGTGAGTAGCAGAGTGGAGCTAGGTGCTTCTGCTAGTGAGGCTGATGCTAGAACTAAGCGCTACCGCTTTTTGCGCCAAACACGAAAGCAAGCTGCTGCCGTTGCAATTTTAACTGCCCATCATCAAGATGATCGCTTAGAAACCTTAGTCATTAATTTGATCCGGGGTACCGGAAGGCATGGTGTATCTTCAATTGGTATCAGTAAAGATATCAAAAGACCACTCCTGAATGTTAGCCGGAAAGAACTAGAAGCTTACGCCTCAGCTCACACACTGGTTTGGCGAGAAGATCCAACTAACGATAGTGACCAATATTTACGTAATTATATCCGCCATCACATTCTGCCTAAGATTTCGGATTCAGATAAAGCAGATTTGGTACAACTGATGAATCGTCAGGTTGAACTAAATGCCCAAATTGATAGTTTGGCCATGCGCTTTATTGACCAGAAAGACTTATCTAAACTCAGCCTGAAGGCACTTAACCAGCTATCTTATAAAGAGAGCCGTGATTTAGTTAGTGTCTGGTTGCGGCGAAACGAGCTGTTTAGCTTTAACCGGACGACAATTGAGCGACTGACTGTTGCGGCTAAGACCAAGCGTGCGGGAACCTTAATTAACGTCTATGGAAAGACGAACGTCAAAGTTGGAAAAGACTTCTTGGCACTCTACAACACAGAGCGCTAGCAAACTAGTTGCAGCTTGTATATAATTGGAGCTACATATGGAGAAAAAGAAGCCTACCAGACCCGAGCCCGGCACACCGGCTAACCGTCGTAATGTGAAAAATCTTGGCTTTGCGGCCATCATTGTTCTACTGTTTCTAATTATTTTTTCAGCCTATCACCAACCCAGTAATCTTAAGGCAATTCCACTAACCCAAGCCATTACTCAAGAAAACGCTGGTGCCTATAAGTCAATCCAAGTTAGTGGCAACGAGCTCGACATTACCCTAAAAGGCCAAGCCTCACCCACCCTTAAAACTTTTTCTGACCCAAACGCTAGTCTGAAATCCCTAGGCTTTAACTTCTCTAAAGTTGAGATAACTTACAAATCACAGGGCGGTACGACTTCAGCCTGGGTGACAATTGGCGAGTCAGTTATACCGGTTCTAGTAATTGGTGCACTACTGTTCTTTATGTTCCGAAGTGCCCAAGGACAGGGCAATCAGGCGCTTAGTTTTGGTAAAAGCAAGGCGAGAGTCTATGGCAACGAGAAAGACAAGGCGACATTTACAGATATTGCTGGCTCAGAAGAGGCTAAGCAAGACCTTTCGGAAGTCGTTGAGTTCTTACGTTATCCTAAGAAGTTTTCTAGTCTCGGTGCGCGTATTCCTAAAGGAGTTCTCTTAATCGGTCCTCCTGGTACTGGAAAGACAATGTTGGCGCGCGCAGTCGCCGGGGAGGCCAATGTGCCATTCTTTAGTATCTCAGGTTCTGAATTCGTTGAAATGTTTGTGGGTGTTGGTGCTAGCCGGGTGCGTGATCTTTTCGCGCGGGCTAAGAAGAATGCTCCCTGCATTATCTTTATTGATGAAATTGATGCTGTTGGACGACGCCGTGGTTCTGGGATGGGTGGCGGACACGATGAGCGCGAACAAACCCTCAATCAGATACTGGTTGAGATGGATGGCTTTGAGCAAGGGCAGAACGTTATTGTGCTTGCGGCTACCAACCGTGCAGACGTGCTTGATCCCGCCTTATTGCGCCCCGGTCGTTTCGACCGTCGGGTTAATATTGGCTTGCCAGACCGTAAAGATAGATTGGCGATTCTAAAGGTTCACTTTGCTAAAAAACCATTAAATAAGAGTGTTGATTTAGATGCACTAGCCGCAAAATGTGTCGGTAGTTCAGGTGCGGATCTAGCTAATATCGCAAATGAAGCAGCAATTATCGCCGCCCGCAATAATCACCATGAAATTACCCAGTCAGACACTACAGAAGCATTTGAGCGGGTTGCAATTGGACCGGAACGTAAAAGCAAAGTCATGACGGAAGCGGATAAGATGACCACCGCTTACCACGAGGCTGGTCACGCCCTAGTCGGGCACGTACTACCCGACAGCGATCCGGTGCATAAGGTGACAATCATTCCGCGCGGTGGTACCGGTGGAGTAACTTGGTTTATCCCTCCCGAGGATCGAATTTATGTCTCCTTGGTTCAGTTTAAGGATATGTTGGCCCGTGGGCTAGGTGGGCGAATTGCTGAAGAAGTAGTACTTGGCGCCGATCACATCACAACTGGAGCCGGCAGTGATTTGCAACAATCAGCTGAAATTGCCCGTGACATGATTGTTAATCAAGGCATGGGTAAGGAACTGCGCGACCAGGTCTTTAAGAGTGATGATGGCATGATGCTTGATCGCCTAGTGCATGAACGTGAGTATTCTGAGGAAACCGCTAAAATTATTGACCGTGAGGTCGAAGCCTTAATTACTGAGGCTGCTAACCGAGCGCGGATTGTTATTAAGGCTAACCGCGATAAATTAGATGCCTTAAAGGATCGCTTGTTAGCCAAAGAAACGGTTGAAGCCGCCGAAGTGGCCGAAGTTCTCAAAGGCTCACACATGCCTAAAGCCGCAGCGTTGTATTAGAGACTTAGTTTTACTCTTCAAACGTGACGGCTGCTAGTCTATACTTTAAGCGAAGTGCTAAAAACTCTTAAAGCATCGAGAATATAAGTTCATGGATTCATCCTCACCCAAGAAAAAGCAGAGCAGTTTATTCAACGTTGCGACCTTGCTAATTGCAACTGC
>DAIEFN010000015.1 GCA_027325485.1 Candidatus Saccharimonadota bacterium | reverse complement strand
AACATAGCCGTAGCTAATGATGAACAAGATGCCCAAGAAGACACCGACAATTAAGCGACCCGTTTCTCTAAAGCGCTGTTCATAAATCTCGCGTGAGTAAAGACCTAGTAGGCCGAAGAACAAAATGAAAAAGGGCAGAATAGCTAGGAATGTTTCGAGGTAAGCAAGGGCCCGAATGGGGGTCGATATCTGTTGGTGGCTAACGCTAACACGTAGAATATAGGCGATTGAAAAGGCACCCACCAACGCCAAGAAGTCGCCGATAATCAATAAGACATTGTAAATAAGAGAGGCGTTATTCTTCATTGCTACTTATGGGCTGAACACGTAAATAAGGGGTAAGTAATCCAGTCGTATTCTAAGAATACCTGCTAAAGGGTGTATTTGTACAGCGAGCGCATAGGGGACTAATTAACAATCGGTATAATAGTTCGCAGTGAGAGCCATAAGCGTAAAACAAAGTAAATTAAGCCTTGCTTTAGTCTTTATTATTGCTGCTGTTATCCTGCTACTGCCATTCCATGCTTTTTTAACGGTCTGGTTCGCCTCTAACTTTGGCCATTACACAGCAGCCAGACTTTGGAAAGAAGGTCTCGTCTTTATTGCCGGACTGGTAGTGATTTACTGGCTCATAACAGATAAGAGAGTTCGTACTAAGATATTCTCTGCCAAGATTAATTGGCTCATTTTAGCCTATGTTGTCTTAGATCTACTGCTAGCAGTCGTCGCCTATAAGCGTAAGGAAGTCAGCGCTAAGGCTCTGGCTTACGGGTTGTTAGTGGATCTACGGTTCCTGGCGATGTTTATAATTTGTTTTGCCCTCGCCATTAAAACCAAGCTTTTAAGTAATTACTGGCAGCAGCTGATCCTATGGCCTGCCGCAATCGTCGTGATCTTTGGTTTGTTGCAAATGAGCATCCTGCCAAGCAATGTGCTCCAGCATTTCGGCTACAGTGCCAAAACAATACTCCCTTTTGAAACAATTAACGCTAATGCCCACTATGTGCGGATTCTCTCGACACTAAGGGGCGCAGATCCGCTTGGCGCCTACTTGCTTCTGCCTATTAGTGCGCTCCTAGTCTTGCTGGTTAAATTTAGAGGCAAGCGAAAACTGATCTGGCTGCTGCTCGCTTTCCTGATCGGTGCGTTCATAGTACTGTTCGGCAGCTATTCTCGGGCCGCTTGGATAGGTGCTGTGCTTTCAGTTTTAGTTATCGCTTTAGTCTTAATTAACAAAGATTGGTTGCGTTTGCACCGTAAACCTTTATCTGTTATAGCGCTGGGTTTGTTAATTGTTGTAGGGGTTAGCTCTGCACTTTTATTGCCGAGCCAACGCTTCCAAAACATTATCTTTCACACCTCCTCTAACTCGTATCATGTAGTTAGTTCCAACCAGGCTCACTTAAGCGCTCTTAAGGGAGGACTTAAACAAGTTGTGGCTCAGCCATTTGGTGAGGGTCCAGGCTCATCTGGCCCGGCAAGTGTCTACAATCATTACAAACCCGCCCGGATTGCTGAAAACTATTTCTTAGCGATTGGCGAGGAGTCCGGTTGGCTTGGAATGGCTCTGTTCTTGGCTATCAATGCTTACGTTGGTTGGCTACTCTTTTTAAGGCGCAGTTCGCCTTTTGCCCTCACTCTGTTTGCGTCCCTAGTCGGTATTACATTTGTTAACATGCTTGCGCCGGGCTGGGACGACGACACCCTCTCATATATCTGGTGGGGGCTAGCTGGGCTAGCGATGGTTATCCCGCCCCTTAAGACGAGTAAAGTTAAGGAGGACTAAGCATGCCTGAGGACAAAACTAACCAGCCAAAAGCTCAGCCGACGATTCGCCCAACCAAGAAGCAAAGGGAGCTACTGACCTATATCGCTGCCTTTATAGCTGAGCATGGCTATAGCCCGAGTTACCGCGAAATTATGAGTGGACTTAATTACAACTCAGTTGCAACTGTAGCCCTGCACGTCAACAGCTTAATTAAGCGCGGACAGCTTAACAAACGCGATCGCTCAGCCAGGTCACTAGAAGTAGTTAACGATATAACTAAGACAAACTTGCTTAGTAATGAAGTGGCCCCAGGGCAGGAGAAATGGTTGATTGAAAAGGTTGAGCATCTCTTTAAAGAGGCCGAACAGTCTTTGGCGCCAGATCGTATTGAGTTAGATAACTTAATGGTTCTAATTGGTGCGCTTAAGGTGCTAGGGCTAGATGGGGCTGCTCAGAGCTATCTGCCTCGCCTTAAGCTACTCAGAGCTAAACTGATCCCTAATAACAAAAGTTAATTCGCAGTAATTAATACCATATGTGCTCAATGCACTAATAAGCTACACTAAAGTCACTTTAACAAATACGAGTAAGTATGAACCGGAAGCAGGTGAGAAGCCTGAGCTGTGCCGCAACTGTAAACTGATTAATTCAGTAAGCCAGACACGGGGTATTAAACGATTAATCTCTCGAGCAAGAGACGTTTAAGCCACTTCTAACACTGGCTTAAACCCTCAATCTAGGAAAGAGAGATTTGAGGGTATTTTTATGTCAGTTGAGGCCTTAGTCAGGCGTGAGGAGACAGTCTGGGCGGAACAGTTGCCCTCTCTTGCTGTGCCAGTTAACGAGCTGATTGATGACCATACAGTCTTAGCCCAGACGATGCGCTTTGCTGGCTCCGTCTTGCTTGAGCAGGAAGTTGATAGCCTCGAAACTCAACCGCTTAACTCGCTCATGGACGCTTTAAGGCAAGCTGCTAATGGTAGCGAAGCGGCCACCTCTTTAGTGCGCAGCAACGTGGCAACAGATCTCATGGAGCGCACGATTAAAGCGGGCTTTGTCAGTGAAAGCCGCATGGAGATTGATGAGTACGGCCATTTGCGGCAGCATAACCAAAGTTATCAATCAGTTCAAGCCAACAGTCTACGTTACATGACTCATCCTGTGATGCGTGCCCGCACCTGGGCGGAGACCAAAAACTGTTTTCGTTTAGAGGAGCTGGTAGCAAGAGATATTCTAAATGAATATAGTTTTGTGGTTTTCTCATTGGCTGAGCCGGACCTGCCTGAATACTTTTTTGCGGATACCCAAACCCTCACCATCCAAGTTAGTCGTCAAGAAGGTGACACGCTATTAACACAAACGGCCTTTGTCGCTGGTAAGAGTGAGGATGGGAAAGTGCATGACACGGCTACGGTCGGGCAGATTATTGACTATTTAAGCGAGAGCCAAGACGCTCAAACGACCACGCCTCGATTAGAGAAAGACAGTAGAAAAACAAGTAATGCTGAGCTGATCGATCAACCCTGGCTAATTCATAACAGCCTATTACCAAATGGTGTTATTGATCTGGTAGCGAAGTATGACGAGCTGAATAACGGAACTTTCTATGGCCAAAACCAGGCGCCACAGGACTATTCAGCGCATCAAGCGCAGTGTTTAGCCCGCACGCAGGACTACGTAGGCTCGTGTGAAGCAATCTCAACTCAGTTAATTAGTGAAGCCGACCAGCTTGATACTCCCCTTAAAGCAACGCTTCGTCTAGACCAATTATCTAGAAGTTATAGCCTCCGTATGGCTGCCTATAACCCGCAACTTGATGCGCAAGTTTTTGGGCCAGTAGCTGCCCACCACATAGACCAGGCAAGGCTCGCAGTAGCAAATGGGGATATGCAGGAGCTAGCACAAGCTTTGAGTAGTGCCGTGCGTCATGATACTTCAACCTCTTGTCCTGGCGGACCCCAAGTCAGCCCGTTCGGTTTTAACACTACCATTGAGGGCCTAACTAAAGACGCAACTAAAACCGATCAGCAAGAAGATAAGTACGGTGCGTTATCTTTCTACTGCTCGAAAGGACATTTAAACACCAGGCCCAAGAATCACCTGATTGAGCGTTGCCAAGTATGTAAAATTAGCGTTAAGTGCAGCTAAGTTAAGGTTGCGATAGTAAAATAAAGCTATGAAGCAACGCCGAATTGGCATCTACAGCGGAACTTTTAACCCAGTGCATGCTGGTCATATTAGTTTTGCTTTGCAAGCCATCAGCGAGGCTAAGCTTGATCATGTTTACTTTATGCCGGAACGTTACCGTCGCCATAAGGTTGATGTGGCCCATTTTGCGCACCGGGTGGCAATGATTAGGCAGGCAATCCGTCCCCACCGTAAATTAGGCTTGATTGAAAACAGTGATGTAACTTTCAGCGTGGCTCGAACATTGCCAAAGCTCAAAAACCAATTTTATGGTTCACGACTAGTCTTTTTAATCGGTTCAGATAGCCTCGAGCATCTTAACCAGTGGCCTCACGTAGAGAAACTGCTTAAATCAAGCGAGCTGGTAATTGGTATCCGCGAAGGAGATAACGAGCGTGTTCAGGCCTGGTTGGAGGCGCTCAAGCCTCAGCCATTAAGAACATATTTAATCGATAGCTTAAGGCCGACCGTCTCATCGACCAAAATTCGGGAAGCTCTGCGCTTAGATCAAGAAATTGAGGGTATTTTACCCAGCGTCCGCCGCTACAGTAACCGCAATTGGTTATATATTTCACTAGCCTAATTTTTTATTCAGCCTCTTTTTAACACTAGCGCTAAGGTGTAAGCCAGTGCTAGCTTAGGCAAGTGGTCGAGTACACAAATTAACTCCTTGACAAAGGGGTTAAGCCTTAGCTACAATCAGCCGTAATCTAACTAAAGCGTTCAGCGCCTTAAAAGATAAAAACCAAAAATAACATAAAAATAATAACCAAGATAGCGTTTAGGTAAAGCCTGAACTAAATCAAAGGATCGCGAAAGGGTATCGCAATGTCGATCACAGTCAAAACAAACAGTCCTGATGCACAAACCATTGAAGTTCAGGTCCGCCGACCGAGCTGGCAAGAGTTTATCGTTTACTAAGAGCTCTACTTCTTAGTTTGAGTGGTGTTACCGCTCGAGGTGTTTGAAACGCTACCATGTGACGCAATGGCGGCATTAATTAGCTTTTCAAAGGCACTCACCTGTGGGCTAACTTGGATTTGCTTACCATCTAGATAGAAGGTTGGCGTACCCTGAATGTTTAAGTTGTTGCCGAGCGCAATGTCAGCCTCAATCATGTTGTTAACCTGATTTGAGTTGTACTTGTTAATGAAAGTATTGACGTTGAGCCCTAGCTGCGAAGCGTAAGTCTGGAAGTAGGGCATCGGGTTATTAGACGTGCTCCATTGGTTCCAATTACTTGGATTATAGAGCGCATCATGCATTTGCCAGAACTTACCCATAAGGCCAGCCGCTTGGGCCGCACGGGCGCCAGGGAAGGCGTTCGGGTGAATGCTGGTTAAGGGGTAGTTGATGAACTGGAAAGTAATGTTATTAAACTCGTCACTTACTACTTGACTAACGACTGAGGCGTATTCTTCGCAGTAGGGACATTCGTAATCACCGTATTCAACTAACTTTACGTTGGCCTTGCCAAGTCCTTCGATGTTTTGAGAAGGAGTGCCACTGCTACTATTGTTATTGTTTTGGTGTGTGAAAAAGACAAACAGACCGAAAATGATGACAATACCGCCAAGGATTCCCCAAAAGCCCTTATTCATACAAGTGATCCTCAATTAAACTCGCTTTAGTATAGCAAATACCAGCTTACGGAAAAGTGTTAAGATTTAATTATATGGATATTCTGTTTGTCGCTTTAGCTTGTTTGCTGCTGGCCTTACTCGCCTCAATTCTCAGGCGAACCTACTATGATTTGCCACTTTATGAGCTCAAACGCCGGGCAGCAGGTGGCGATAATTTTGCTCATACTATCTACCCAGCGGTCGCCTATCCATCGCTACGGGGATTGCTTGGGTTACTCCTAGCTTTCTTTAGTGCGCTTGGCTTAATCTTGCTCAACCGTCACATTGCGTTAGTCTATGGCCTCATAGTCGCCTCAATTTGGTTGTGGTTGGTTTATTCATGGATCCCTAACCGGCCGGTGGCTAAAGTTAGCCGCTACTTTGCAAGACTTGCTGCACCGTTCTTTATATGGCTGTTTAGTTGGTCACACCCAGCCCTCAAACATCTTGAGCGCCTGCAAAAACACTATGAACCAACGCATACCCAACTTTATGAGATTGATGATTTGCGCCGTTTCTTGCGCCACCAAGCACGTCAGGCGGATAACCGGATCTCCGCCCGACAACTAATGCGCCTCGGTAAATTGGTTGCCTTTGAGGAAGCCCAAGTCGGGCACTTTAGCAGACCTTGGAAATCTAGCATGCGCCTGGTTGAAACAGATATGGTTGGACCTAAATTGCTGGATGAAATGCACCGTTCGAAACAAACTGCCTTTGCGGTAACGAAGCATAAAAACAGTCACCAGATTATTGGTGCTTTAAGTAGGGACGCCTTAAGCCTTGAAAGTGAAGGTCGGGTGAGTGACTTTATGCGTACTGACATTGAGTCAATTGGTCGCGACGAACCAGTTGAGGCAGCGCTGATGCGCTTTGCGCACACCTCAACGCCACTGCTGGTGGTTCTAGATAAAGAAAATGAAGCAATTGGTACTCTCTGTTTGAGTGATGCGCTCGATGCTCTGTTAGTATTAGACGACGGCATTCAAGAGAAAGAAAGCAAAGCAGAGCCCCAAACTGAAGCCAATCCAGAAATTACAGAGGAGGAAGTACTAGCATGAGAGTTATAACTAATGAACTTGCGACTAAAGTTGGTCAGCAAGTCCATCTTGAAGGTTGGTTGCATAAAAAACGCTTACTGGGAGGCCTGACTTTCATTAACCTGCGTGACCGGGGCGGAATAGTTCAGGCAGTACTGAAGGACAAGAAAGAAGTCGATAAGTTAAAAGGTTTGCAGATCGGTACGGTGCTGGCGCTTGAGGGCACTCTTGTGAGTGAAGAGCGCGCACCAGGCGGAGTTGAGTTGCATGATGTCACCCTAGAAGTGCTGGTGCCGGTTACATATGAACCCCCAATCGAGCTCGACAAACCACTCAGTCATAAACCAGAAAACCTCGATACGCTTTTTGAGCATCGAGCCATTGGCTTGCGTAATCTGAGCGAAGCCAAAATCTTTTTAATCCGTTCCTTTCTGCTTCGATTAATTCGAGAATTTCTCTATGAACACGACTTTGTTGAAATCCAAACACCGAAACTAGTCGCTAATGCAGCCGAGGGTGGGGCGGAAGTATTTAAACTGGATTACTTTGGTAAGCAGGCGTCGCTAGCCCAAAGCCCTCAACTGTATAAGCAAGTCATGGTCGGGGTGTTTGAGCGCGTCTTTGAGATTGGTCCAGCCTTTCGGGCTGAACCAAGTGCTACTACCCGCCACGTATCCGAAGTGACGATGCTAGACATTGAGATGGCCTTTATTAAAGACCACGATGAAGTCCTTAACATGCTACAGGACATGCTCTTTTTTGTACTGAATAAGATCTGGGCTGACAAGGGTGAGATCTTAAATGACCTAAAGGCAACACAGCCAGTACTAAAAGACCATTTCCCGCGCTACAGCATGAGCCAAATCCATGAACTCTACGGTCAGGCTAATAACCAGGACATGAGTAATGAAGTTGACCTTACTCCTGACGAAGAACGTTGGATTTGCGAGTACGCTAAGACGCATGACGGCTGTGAAGCGGTCTTTGCAACCGACCTACCACGCTCCAAGATGAAGTTTTACCATATGGCCAAGGATGATCGCTCGGCAATGAGTGCTGACTTGCTGTTTCGGGGCCTTGAGCTTGCAACAGTGCCGGTTCGAGAGCACCGCTATGACCAGCTAGTAGAACAAATGAAGACAGCTGGTATTGGCGTGGACGACCCAGCCTATAAGTTCTACCTCCAGGCGTTTAAACACGGCTTACCGATGCATGGTGGCTGCGGCTTTGGCATCGATCGTCTTGTCGAGAAGGTAATTGGCCTAGGTAACATTAAAGAAGCAATCCTCTTTCCGCGCGACATTAACCGCCTCACACCCTAAACGGTATCGATTTTAAGCATTATTGGATTAAAATAGAGAGATGGATCCAGAGCGTTTTAGAGGGTTCTCGACTCCTGAGCTTACGCCCAAGGACAATTTATCGATTTTGCCCCCGGCTCCGCCACACAAGTACAGCTCTCGGCCAAAAGCTAAGAGTGAGCATAAACTTGGTTTAATTATTGCGTTCATTATCTTTCTAATCGCTGTGGCCGGTAGCCTAACTCTCCTTTTCTTAACTCATCACAAAAAAGCGCCGTCCAAAACCCAAACGACTTCTCAAGCGCCAACAAATAACACAGCACCTGCTGCAGCGCCCCAGCAAATTGCAACCACAAGTTATACCACGACTAATTACAATGCCAGCTTTAACTACCCGAGTACCTGGACGGTTTCAGATAGCGGCAATGCACCCCTAACTGTCACCTCGCCAGTGTTGCAGCTAAAGAACGCTAATGGCTCAAACGTACTCGGTCAGATCGTGCTGTCTTTATCGAGCAAAGGCACACTACCGCAACAGTTTGGAACTCAAACAGTTGCAGTTATAACTTCACAGAAGATTAGCTATACTCAACCTTCTCCCAACCAAGCGGCTCAAAGCTATATCAGTTTTGTGCAGTATTCAACAACTGTAGCTAGAGGTGGTTTAGATGCCATTTATCTAAGTGGTAATTTTGGTTATCAACAAGATCAGACAATTCCTGCCTCAGATTTATCCACAGTCGATCCGTTAACTTACATATCTTTTTACTCCTGCGCTAATGCACAGTGCCCACTAACCTCGCGTCAACCGTTAACCATTGATTCGGCTGTTTGGAGTGACTCGACTTTTTCCGCCCCACTTTTATTAATGCTAAAATCTTTCACCTTTGATTAATCTTGCTTATGGCTGGATAATAGGTGGAACAATATGGCTAAAAAACAAACGGCTACGAAAAATAATAATGACGGCTCAGGCGAAGAGCAGAAACTAGTTGTTAAAGTTGATCAGATGATGGCAACTGAACATCAGGATATGACACCGAACTACGAACCCGCAACCAAAATCACTGACCCAGACCCCAAAGCTAAGAAAGTTGAGGTAAAAGACGAAGTTACGACCACCGAGAATAGCGAGTCCTCAGAGCCTGTCAGTCCGCCGGCGCTCGATATTTTTGCTGACGTACCAGGTCCGCCGCCACTTGCGGGTAAGAGTGAGGCTAAAGCAAGCCCACCAAAGAAGGCTACTCAAATTGCGGTAGTGGATAACTCGGACGATGCGCCAACTAATCAAGAAGAGAAGGCTGAAGTAGAGACTGAAGCTGAGCCTGAAGAAGAAGCTGAAACTGAAGCCGACATAGAGGACGAAGCTGAAGCACCAAGCGCCACAAGTGCCGTAAGGACAGAGAACTTTGACGATCCAGTGATTGCTGAGGCTATTGAAGATATTGTTGCACACGAGGGTGATATTGCGCTTTCGGTTCAAGACGCCACGCAGGCTGACGCAGAATTAAAAAGTTTACATCATGCTGAGGCGCACACGCATCATCTTTTCTGGACCTTAGTTGCAATCGTTTGCCTCGTAGCAATCGCGATGGCGGTATTCATTATTAACCCCTCCATCCATACGCCGTTTCGCAATTTACACTGGAACACCATCCGTCGCCATCTGTAAGGTATATAATAAAGAGAAGTAATTAACATGAACGACGATAACAACCCGGCCCAGCCACCAGTAGTTAAAGAAGCTCCTGCTGAAACGCCTCCACAACAAGCGCCACTAAATGATGTCAGACCACCTGTTAAAACGCCACCGCCAATGGATAAACCCGAAGCCGATAAGTCCACTGCGCCAACCCCTTCGCCCAAACCGCAAAAGGTATCAACGCCCAAGGACAAAGCTTCATATAACGCTGCCATTACGGCAACCGTTATTATTGTTGTCGTTATCGCAGCCCTAATAGTTTTTGCCTACACTAAGAGCAAGTAGCTTTGTTCTTAGCTATTTAAGGAAGTACTTCTCCCTTAGCCAGTCATCTAAACTACCACCGCCTCCACCGGCGATACAAACAACCATATCGCCCTTACTTAAATGAGCATCAATTAAACGTTTTAAGTCATCGTTGCGCTCAGCAGGCAGGGCAATGGTTGGATCATCTAGATGAGCAATTAGCTCTGCTGGTGGCAAGACACGTGAGTTTGGGTCTTCGCGTGCTAAGTAGCTTGGTAGCCAATAAACCTGCGTGGCGTTTGCAAAACAGTCACGGTAGTCGTTTAGCATGTAATGCTGCCGACGGTCGGTTAAGGGCTCATAGATGACAATGACGTTCTGGTCGGGCAAGGCCATCTCTTTAGCCACGCTCAGAGCCGCTCTAATCTTTTCGGGGGTATGAGCGTAGTCGCTATAGAGGTTAGTGACAATCTGTTCCATACGCCTAGAAAGACCTGGGAAGAGATTTAAGCTTTCAATTAGTTCGCTACTTTTTGCATCACTTATTTTTAGCAGGGCGTTTAAGGCTAACCAGGCATCGAGCCGGTTGTAGAGACCTTTTAGCTGTATTTTATTAATCTCTGGATTGGCTGCATCCTGAAGCATAATCTTGCTATCCTGCGCCAGCCCAAGATAGTTAGCGTCTTCTTGCCAGATTATAGTTTGCTGACTTTTTGCGATAAAATCCCTAAAAGCTTGCTGATAATTTTCCCGTGTTGGGAAGATCTCATGATGATCCCAGCTAACACCCGAAATGACACTTAGCCAGGGATCAAAGTGCAGAAAGTTGCGGTCAAATTCATCAGCCTCAATCACTAAGTAGCGACTATTGCTTAAGTAGCGTCCCATTGGCCCAAAGCTTGTCTTAGCCGGCAGAATATAGCTAATTGGTACTTGCTGCTGATAGCAAAGCCAGACAATCATGGCTGTTGTTGTCGTCTTGCCGTGCGTTCCGGCGACGCCGATGATAGAGAGCTGTTTGTCTTTTGCAATGGCGTTAATTAGCTCATCACGTTTGCTTTGTCGGATTTGATTTTCCGAAGCAAAACGTAACTCTGGAGCATCTGGCGCAATAGCTGAACTATAAACCAGCCAATCAATTGGATGTGCGCCATGAACTTGAGCGATTTGTTCATAGCTTTGACCAATTGATATATCTGTTATGCCCGCCTTTTTTAGGCTTTCGATGTAAGAAGAATTTTGTTGATCCGATCCAGATACCTCATACCCTGATTGCATCGCAATTTCAGCTAATGGACCAATGCCGGCGCCCCCGATACCACAAAAGTAGATGTGCATAATTCTAGTCTAGCATGCACTTTAAGCTGTAGCTTTTAGGATAGAATGGTAGCAAGGTAGTAAACATGTCGACTCATCAACCAATCGTACGCTCCATTAGAACCTGGTTAATCCTTTGCGTGCTTTTAACGATTACCAGTGCGGCGTTTACAGTTACAGCACTTCGCTCTAATAACGAACATATGGCAAGCTTGCGAGCTAACGTCTATCAGGCGGATAAAAGTGGGATAGGGGTACCAAAAGCGCTCCAGAACCTGCAAGCGTACGTTACAGCGCACATGAATACTAACCTATCTGACGGTGCCGGTTCAGTTTACCCGCCAATTCAGCTAGAGTACACCTACTTGCGCCTTGTCCAAGCCCAGACTCAATCAGCACTAAGCGGCAACGGCGGGCTCTATACGGCTGCACAGGCCTATTGCCAGAAGCTGGACCCATATGACTTCTCCGGCCATAACCGAGTGCCTTGCATAGAGAATTACGTCAGCACTCATGGCACAAATGGCACTAAGCTACCAACAATTTCGCCGGCTCTTTATGAGTTTGACTTCGTCTCACCTAGCTGGAGCCCAGACTTAGCCGGCTGGCTACTACTAGTAACTGTCCTGCTAGCAACCTTAAGCTTATTATTTGTGTTTTACGCTCTATATAGGCACTTCTTTAGGAGGTCTTGAGATAAGAAAATCCCGCGTTCTAATTTTGGAACGCGGGATAAGCTAGCTACTTTCTTAAGACTCTTTAGGGGGCCTTGGTTGGTG
>DAIEFN010000014.1 GCA_027325485.1 Candidatus Saccharimonadota bacterium | reverse complement strand
AAGGGCTACGCTTACTTAGATTTTTTAAGAGATATTGGCAAGCACGTTCCACTTAGTCAAATGATTGGCCGCGAATTTGTCCAGTCCCGTCTGAAGACCGAGAACAGTGGTATTAGTTATGCTGAATTTAGCTATGTCATGATTCAGGCCTATGACTACCTCTACCTGCATAAAAAGCATGGGGTTGATTTGCAAGTAGCTGGCTCCGACCAGTGGGGCAATTCAATAGCCGGTGTCGATCTAATCCGACGCCTTAGTGGTGACGTTACGCATGTTTGGACCGGTCCGCTAGTTGTTAACCCCCAAACGGGTGTTAAATTTGGTAAAAGTGAACAAGGCGCTATCTGGCTTGATCCAAAGCTCACATCCCCGACGGCGTTTTACCAGTTTTGGGTGAATGCTGAAGACTCAGCCGTCGAGCAGTACCTCAAACTTTATACATTGCTTGATAGGGCTCAAATTGAAGAGGTTATGAAGCAGCAGAACGGTGAGCAAAAGAAAGATCGCCCTGCCCAGTTTAAATTAGCCGACGAAGTAACCACACTGGTTCACGGTGAGAGTTTGGCGGCCAGCGCACGTCGTGTTACCTCGTATCTAACTAGCAGTCTAGATATTGCTACGGCGAGTCGCGAAGACCTAGCAAGTTTAAGAGAGGAAATACCGTTCCTAAAAAGCAGTTTAGACGGCAGTATTATTGGCGCTTTAGTGGCCAGTGGTTTAGCGACATCTAACACCGCTGCTAGACAGTTGATCGGAGATGGTGCTGTCTATATCAACAACCAGCGCGTCACCAAAGATCACTTTGAGTCAGACGATTTCACGCAAGGACGTCTTTTAATGAGGCGCGGCAAAGCTTATCGCGACAGCGCACTTGTCGAGCTAGCGAACGCCTAAATAATTAGTTATTAATTTTATATATATAATATGGCAGCCTTAGCCGTTAAAAAGTCTCAGATCAGGCTAAATGATGCCCTAACAACCCTACCTGGAATTGGCGAAAAGCTAAGTGCCGCACTGGCTGCAAAGAATGTCGAATCAATTCAAGATCTACTGTTTTTTATACCCAGAAAATACCAGGACTATTCTCAAGTACTAGAGATCGTCAAACTAAAACCGGGTCAAGTAACTATTCAGGCGCATTTAAACAATATTAAAACTAGAAGAGTGCGCCGTGGTCTCGCTATTACTGAAGCTATCGCTAGCGACGCGAGTGGTAGCGTACGGATTGTCTGGTTTAATCAACCCTACCGCCAAACGTCACTTAAAAGTGATGTCGACTATTATCTCTCCGGCACCTTTAAACTTTCCAACCGCAATTTAACAATCATTAACCCAATGACCGAGTTAGTTAGTGATACGGCGCTCAATACGGCCCGAATTATTCCAACCTATAGTGAAAGTAAAACATTAAGTTCTTGGACAGTTCGGCGTGCTGTGGCTGTCGCCTTACCGCTAGCAAGCAGTCTGAAAGATTATCTGCCTAACTACATCATTAAAAAACTAGCATTGTTAGGTCTAGCCCAAGCAGTCGAACAGATTCATTTTCCAGATTCAGCTAGTGAGCTAGCAAAGGCCAAGAAGCGGTTTCAATTTGATGAATTATTTCCGCAATTACTGGCTAATGAATTAAGTAAACTCGAACGTCAAAAAGAAGTGGCTTTAAGGGTCGACTTTAAGCTTGAACTGGCTAAAACATTTGTTGAAAAACTGCCCTTTAAATTAACTGACGATCAACGCCGGGTGATTTGGCAAATTTATCAGGACATGGGCTCAGATCTACCAATGAACCGGATGGTGGAAGGAGATGTTGGTAGTGGTAAAACGGTAGTCGCGGTGATGAGTGCCTTAATGGCTATGGCGGAGGGCTACAAAGTAGCCTTCATGGCGCCGACTGAATTGCTGGCCCGCCAGCATGCGAAAACAATTGCAAGCTTGCTTAAACCACTTGGCTGGGATAATCACTTAGTGATTTTAACTGGTGGTATGAAAAGCGCTACTAAAAAGGCTGCTATTAAAACTGCTGATGCGCTTAATGGTGCCTTAGTTGTTGGTACGCACAGTCTACTAACGAGTGGGGTTGATTGGAGCAAACTGGCACTATTAATAATTGATGAGCAGCACCGTTTTGGAGTCGATCAAAGAATGGCACTTCAGAAACAAGCGCACCACTTGCCGCATTTTCTAAGTATTACAGCTACGCCCATACCGCGTTCTTTAGCGCTCACAATCTTTAACGATTTAGATATCTCAAGGCTTAAACAAATGCCATCAGGTCGACGGGCCATTACGTCAGAGTTAATCGCGCCGTCCGATCAGGTAAAGCTCTGGCAAACCTTAAACGATGAACTTAAAGCTGGTCGTCAGTTTTATGTCGTCTGTCCATATATCCATCCAACCGAAAAGGGTGACCAAGTTGGCGCTGAGACAATTTATGAAGAATATAGAAAACGCTTCAAGCAGTATAAGGTAGGTTTAATTCATGGTCAGCTAAACGCCCTCGAGCAAGCAAGTGTCATGGAGGACTTTGTTAATCATAAGCTCGATATCCTCGTTGCTACGACCATCATTGAGGTTGGTGTAGACATCGCTAACGCTAGCGTAATGGTCGTTTATGGTCCGGAACGTTATGGTTTAGCCCAGCTCCACCAGCTGCGTGGCCGGGTTGGCCGTGGCCAATATCAAAGCTATTGCTTCATCGTACTAAGCGATACTCTTGATCCGCCACTCCGCCTGCGTCAGTTTGTTAACTTAAGTGACGGCTTTGCCCTTAGTGAACTAGATTTAACGCTAAGAGGGCCGGGAGCGATTTATGGCAAGCTACAACACGGTAAGGGCTTCGCGAGACTATTAACCCTAGATGACCACGAATTAATTACGCAGGTTAAGTCTGCCGTCCAGTTATTTATAGACAAGAAAGAGCCATTAGCGAAGTATAAAAACCTAGCTGAGGCTGTCGCTGCGGCCCAACAAATGACATATTTAAACTAAGGCAAAAGAGGTATTAATTAACAATGCGTGTAATTAGCGGCTCCTTAGGTGGCAGATTGTTCGCTGCACCGGCCTCACAACGGGTTCATCCGATGAGTGATAAAGTCCGAGGGTCCATATTCTCAACTCTAGGCGATCTCTCTGGATTATCAATCTGTGATGCCTATAGCGGTAGTGGCGCCCTGTCAATCGAAGCCATTAGCCGTGGGGCTAAATCGGCTATTGCTATTGAAGCTGACCCTAGAGCAGTTAAAACCATTGGCTCTAATCTAATGACACTAGGTCTAAATAATCAGATAAAGCTTGTTAAAAACAAGGTAGAAACTTGGTTGGCTTATAGCGAAGCTCAATTCGATGTTATCTTAGCTGACCCGCCGTATGACAATTTACCTCAAGCAAGAACATTATCTCTTTTAGCCAGTCACTTAACAAAGGATGGTTTAGTAGTACTGTCTTGGCCGGGTAAGCATGAGTCGCCGACGCTAAACGGTCTAGTGTTATTAAAGTCTAAATCGTTTAATGATGCTCAAATTTTTTACTACCGGCACGAATAGTAGACTGCTTATTAAAGTGCTTGCTTATCTCTAAATAGCGCATCACTGGCAAAAAGAGCACGCTATAGGTGATCAGCGTCGTAATAACTGAGCCGATTACAAAATTGCCAAAGGCGGTTTCAGCGACGAGGCTAACCGCTAGAATGACTAAGAACGTACCGTAAATATAGAACATGAAAGGAGCGCTTTGCTCTGCAGAGAGCTTAAATATTTGAGGAAGGCTGAGACTAGGGTTTTGAGCTGCATAGTAAGGCACTAAAACGTAACGCCTAAACAGCAGTACGCCAGGCAGAATTAGGAGCACTAGGCCAATAGTAACAATTAGAAGAAAAGCCAGCTCCGAGAGTAAGACTTTATAAAAGACTTTAAACCCCTGACGATAGCAATCGGCAATTGAGGGTATCTTTTCAGATGTAACGGCTTGAAGTCGAAAATAAATCGCAGGTGGGTAGTTAATAATACTTATAATTAGCCAAAGCAAAAGTAGTAGTAGGCCAATTTCGCTATGAGTACTAAACCTCGAGAAGTGGATGGAGGGATGATTCTTGTTAATGCTAAGTATTGAGCCAACGTAAAAGCCACCTAATATCTGGAGTAGTGTTGGAATAAAAAAGAGTATCGCGATGGCCTCGTAATTTTTTATCGCTAAGCGGTAGCTTGGGCCAAGCAACGACCAGCTAGGAGTGGCCTTAACTAAGTTCTGATAGATATTCATTTTTATCTTTATCATCATAACCCAAGTCTGGCGCTATCTCTCTATTACTCCAAGCGGTGTCACGCAAAATTAACTATTACATACCTTAACTCAATCTGGTACGCTACAATACTAGAGATGCCTGTTTTAGCAGAATGAATAAAAAGGCATAATTAATAAAAACACTATCAATAAAGAAAAAAGCGACGCGCGGGTGGCGAAATGGTAGACGCACTAGCCTTAGGAGCTAGCGGGGCAACCCATGGAGGTTCAACTCCTCTCCCGCGCACCAATAACTTATTAAAGCTAAACTAATTAAGCATGAAACTTTCAACCCAACCATATAAAGGGGCACGTGACTTTTATCCCGATAAGCAGGCTGAGCGTGATTACATGTTTAATACGATGAGGGAATGCGTGCGTCGTTTTGGCTATGAAGAGTATGACGCACCATTAATTGAGCCAATTGAAATTTATCAGGCTAAAAGCGGCTCGGAAATCGTCTCTGAGCAAACCTATAGCTTTACCGACCGTGGCGGACGTGAGGTAGCAATTCGACCAGAGATGACACCAACCGTCAGTCGAATGGTCGCAGCCCAACGCCAGCAATTGGCCTATCCACTACGCTGGTTTTCAATTCCTAACTTGTGGCGTTATGAAAGACCACAACGCGGCCGTTTTCGTGAGCACTGGCAATTAAATGTCGATTTGTTTGGTGTTGCATCAATTAACGCTGAGCTTGAACTAATGATGATTGCGGACAGTATCTTTAAAGCTTTTAAAGCTAACCATACGATGTACGCCTATCGAATTAATCACCGCCAGTTACTGGATGAGATGTTTGAAACGCTACTCGGACTCTCTAAAGAGCAAGCCCTCAGTATGGCGCATTTAATTGACCGTAGAGCCAAAATGGATCATTCCTTATTCCTAGACAAAGTTGACGAAATATTAACGTCAAAACAGAGGGAGGGAGCAGTTGTTGAAACGCTGCTAACTTTATTAGACATCAAAACTATTGATCAGTTGCCACCCCAGCTAAAGGACAGTTCAGCCGCCAGAGAGCTAAGTGATTTGCTTAAAGCCTGCAAGAAAAGTGGTATTTTAAATGTTACTTTTGACATATCTTTGGTACGTGGCTTTGACTACTATAGCGGCATTGTGTTTGAGCTATATGATAACAATCCAGAAAATAACCGTTCGATGTTGGGCGGCGGGCGTTATGACGGCCTCGTTGGCTTGTTTGGTGTCGAACCTTTGCCAACTGTTGGTTTCGGACTAGGTGACGCAACAATGACTAACTTTCTCGAGCAGCACCACCTGATGCCAGAGTTTAAGAGTGCGGTAGATATCTATATTGCACCGCTAAATGAAACAGTAGAAACTGCAACCGAAGTCGCTAATCAACTACGCATTAAGGGTCTTAATGTGGCAGTAGACTACAGTGGGCGAAAACTAGGTGATCAAATCAAGGCTGCGCAGAAAAAGACGATTCAGTTTGTGCTCATCATAGGTGCGCGGGAAGCCGAAGCCAAACTCTATACCCTCAAGAATTTAGAGTCGTCTGCTGAAGAGCAGTGCACAATTGAACAACTAGTAGCTAAGTTTAGTCCCAAACAAAGGTAACCCTCTTTTGCAAGCTGAACATAAGATGATAGAATAGTCGCTTATGCAAGCGAAAGTTAAAACCCTCGAACCAACTAAAGTCTTAATTAGTATTGATGTTGAGACGTCCGATTTGCTAAGAGCAAAGCAGGCGGCAATTGCTAAATTGGCTGTTGCTGTTACTGTAACCGGTTACCGCCGTGGTAAAGCGCCATTCTCGGCTGTCGAGAAAGTACTTGACCCGAATGTCTTATCTGAAGAAACATTGCAACTTGCTTTAAGTGAAGCCTATTCCGAAGCACTAATTAAAAATAAACTCCGTCCAGTCAGTAATCCAGAAATCAGTGTTAAGAGCTATGTCCCAAACCAGACACTTACTTTCGAGGCTACACTGGAAGTAATTGGTAAGGTTCAGCTCGCTAAGTACAGTGGCTTAAAAGTTCCGCGCGCACAAGCTAAAGTTAGCGAGACTGAGATAACTACTGTCCTTAAGCGGCTCCAAAAGCAACTCGCTAAGCGATCCTCAAGCAAGAGTGCCGCTAAGATTGGTGATGAAGTATTAATAGATTTCAGTGGTAAGTATGCAGACAATAACGAATTAATTGACGGTGCCAGCGGTAAGGATTATCCACTTGAGCTTGGTAGTGAATCATTCATTCCTGGTTTTGAAACTAAGTTAGTTGGCATTAAGGCCGGTGAAACTAAAGAAATTAGTTTAACTTTTCCGGATGATTATCAGGCTGAGTTTCTCCGTGGCAAGAAAGCAATCTTTGAAGTTAAGGCCAAAAGCGTTAATGCGTTAGCGCTACCTGAACTTAATGATAGCTTCGCAAAGCAAGTTGGTCAGTTTAAAACTCTTGCCGAGTTAAAAGCAGATATTAAACGTGAGCTTTTAACAGGTAAAGAGAGCGATCTTGAGTTGCAGTATCAAAATCAACTCCTTGAGCAGATCGCGAACGCCTCGAAAGTCGACATTCCAAAATCACTGATTACCGATGAGGCACAACGTATTGAGCGTGACGCCAGACAGAATGCCGCATATCGCTCCCAAACTTGGGAAGAGTACATAAAAGACCAAGGCCAAACAGAAGCAGATTTTAGTTCCTTTATTCATACGCAAGCCGAACAAAGAGTGAAGGCTGGCTTGGTACTAGGCGAAATTGCCACACTTGAGAAGATTAGTATCGAATCTAAAGAAGTCGATGCGCGAGTAGCGGCATTAAAACTGCAATATGCCAATGATCAAGCGATGCAAAAAGAACTGGACAAGGAACAAAACAAAACTGATCTGCGCAACCGGATTATGGTCGAGAAGACGATTCAGCGTTTAATTCAGCTTAATAGCTAAGCTTTTAGGAAATAAGTTAAAGCTCTTCGAAATTAGGTGGCGTTATATGTTCTGCGCTCTGTCTCAGCTTCGTTGCTTCGCTAAATGCTCCAGCAGCGGTCTTAAAGGCTAAGCCACCAAGTACTAAAGCAAATACGCCGGGAGCATTAGTTAGTCCGGACTCATAGATGTGCGCGATGGCATTAGCTTCGAATAAGCCACCAGCGGTTAATGAAAGTGCGCCCATTTTCAAGAAATTAGATTCATTCCAGAGTTCATGGGAGTGTATAGGACTATTTTCGTCGTGCTTCATGTTTTTAAATCAAAGTTTCCTTAAATTAAAGTTGATCTGTGTGGTTTGGGTTTGGAAAGTTTAATTCATGCAGTCTAAGTTGAGTATCACGATCTTCTAGCCGATCCTGCCTAAGCATGCCGATACCTGTCGCAAATGCGGCCACAATGCCAAATTTAGCAAGATCGAGGCCTTCGTTTAGATTAGTGCCGATTTCGTAAACAGCGCCAATAATTAAACTACTTGCGGCTATGCCACCGGCAAAATTAAAAATGCGCGTATTGCGCAGACTATTGTGGACCTGCGAATGTTCTTTCTGGATACGATTACGAGTTTCTTCTAAATCGCGTTCATGATTCATCTCAATTGGGTGCACGTGCATGTAGTAATCTGAGTGTTCTTGATGTTCCATCTGTCACCTTTCCTTAGGTAAGAGCATAGATTATAATATAAGCATAAACATGTCAAGTGTAGAATGCACCTTAGTTTATAGCTAAAAACGACACCATAGATAAATTACTTTAAGCTTACCACTTAGGCTATAGTTGAGATAGCATAAGCTAAATAGCGTTTCTATGTTATTTAAGAGGCAATACCCTAAACATCATCACCACGGAGGTTATCAACTGTGGTTTGTGCTTGGTGTACTAGGGATAATCCTACTTAGTCTTGGTGCCTGGCAATTCGTTGGTTTTAAAGTATTAAATTCAAAAGCAAAAACAAATAACGTGAGCCAAAATAGCCCTGCTTACGTTAGCGTTAACGGTAGTTATCTATTTAGTGGCACAATTGTACTGAGTCGGGGGGTTGAAACCTACGCGAACGGCAATTACGCTCAACCTTTTAGCGGTATGGGCTCGCTTGGCTCTTATGATGCTCGAGTCGGGGATCTAGAATGTCCCGTTACGACAAATTATGATAGTTACGCCAATGAGGTTAATAACTTAGTATTTAATTGTTCGCCTAACTGGCTGCCATACCTTTTGAAGTACTACCCAATTATCAATCTTTCGAGCAACCATCTCTATGATGAAGGTGTCAGTGGCTTTAATGAAACCGTGTCACGTCTTAATAGCGCTGGTTTTCAAACGGTTGGCAACTATAACCCCCACATCCAACCAGATGACTGTAAAAGCGTCGTCTTGCCAGTGCATGCTGTTATGTCTAGCGCGCAAGCAGTTGACGCCTTCCTACCCGTCGCTTTCTGCTCGTATAACTATAAGTCGCTCTTTTCGCCCGCTCCAGGAGAGATTGAAAGTATTGCTAGATGGTCAAAAATTATGCCGGTGATTGCGCTCTTAAATGAAGGTCCCGAATACTCGCATACGGCTAGTAGCGAAACAGTCGCAATTGCACACCAAATGGTTGATGAAGGCGCCTCGTTAGTAGTCGGCAACGGGACGCATTGGGTCCAGAATACAGAGGTCTATAAAGGCAAGTTAATTGCTTACTCATTAGGTAACTTTATTTTTGATCAACTCGATTACGATGGCAGGATTGCACTTAATCTTGAAATGAATCTAAGTCTCGAATACTCAACTAATGTAGCTAACTGGCTAGACGTCGGACAACTCTGTCATAGCGACACAGCGCAATGTTTAAGCCTCGCTCAAGCGCGTCACTTAAGTAAGCTCTATCCAAGCTTTAGCTATGCACCAATTGGTAGTTATGGTGGCTACCTTCAGATTGCGATCCGTGCAACGCCGCAAGAGCAAGCCGATATAGAGAAAATTGCTAACTGGTCGACGACTGCGCAACAACTAGCCCAACAACCCTAGTTAAGTTACTTAGTCCTCTATTAAGCTAACGTTTTCTTCACAGAGAACTTCAAGACAAAGTCCAGCGACACGTTTTAGCAAGGGGTCGTTAGTATTTTCTGTACCGAGTATATCTAAAATATGATCAACTGAATCAACCAGCGGTAGCGATTCAACATCTAAAACAAGACCGCGAATTTTATTAATCTGAAGCTCGCTGGCGTTTGCGATATCGTTATCGCCCCTTAAGCGCTCACTTAATCGAGATTGTTGCCATTCAGAAAGCATTAAAATACCTCTCTATATTTATTTATAAAAGATAACTATTTAATTAACTTATATAACTATTGATGCTCAAAATCAATAATAGAGCTAAAGCCGATTTCATTCCTTTTACTTTTAGTTAATTAGCACTCTTGACTAATGAGTGCCAGAACACTAATATAAATAACATATGAATTTAAACTATGACGACGTTAAAGCACAGGTCTTAATTCCAACAGTAATTGAGCAAGAAGGCCGTTATGAGCGGGCTTACGATATCTACTCACGCCTCTTAAAAGAACGCATTATTTTTCTTGGTAGCGATATTAATGAGGCTAGCGCTAACATCGTTGTTGCCCAAATGCTGTTTCTGCAAGCTAGTGACCCTAAAAAAGATATTTTTCTCTACATTAACTCACCGGGGGGATCGGCTTACGACGCTTTAGCGATTTATGACACGATTCAGTATGTCAGCAATGACGTCCAAACGGTCGGTATCGGCGTTCAAGCCTCAGCTGCAGCCTTTATTTTAAGCAGCGGTACAAAGGGTAAGCGTTCATTACTGCCTAATTCAACTGTCATGATTCACCAACCATCAAGCGGTACTCAAGGTAAGATTACAGATCAAGAGATTACCCTAAGAGAAGGGCTGCGACTCAAGAAGGTCCTAGAAGAGATTATGGCTAAGAATACAGGCCAACCGGTCGCCAAGATACATACCGATATGGAGCGCGACAAATGGCTCTCAGCAGAGGAAGCTAAAAAGTACGGCATTGTCGATTCAATCTTCAAACCAATCAAAAAATAATACTTCTTTCAAGATTGTAATTTAATCTACTATTGACAGTTGTGCTATGCATCTGTCAGACTACTCTATAAGAAGTAGTGTAAACTGGGGTTTTTGTTGCTAAAACCGCATCAAAATCATCCAGCTTAGGTACCTTCGCTCGAAAACACACTAAAAGTAATTAATCACTAACCAAGGCTTTAGCTAAAGCGAAGGGGGATAATTTATCAGTGGCAAAAACTACGGCTGTTAAAGCGAAGACTAACGATAAACAAAAACGAGTATATTTCAGTAAACAAGACCAAGGAATCGCGCTTCCAAATTTAGTTGATCACCAAAACAAGTCCTTTGACTGGTTCGTCCAGGAAGGTCTCGGTGAGCTATTAGCCGAAATTAGCCCGATCGATGACTACACCGGCACAAAACTCTCCCTATCTTTTAAAGATTATCATTTTGAAAAGCCTAAATTAAGTGAACAAGAAGCACGTGAGAATAACGTTAGCTTTGACGCTCCGCTTAAAGCGACAGTTGTTCTAACTAATAAGGTTACGGGTGAGATTAAAGAGCAGGAAATCTACCTCGGGGATTACCCATGGATGACTAGCCGTGGTACCTTCGTTATTAACGGTGCCGAGCGAGTAGTTGTCAGCCAGCTGATTCGTTCCGCTGGCGTTTTCTTTACACGCGATCTTCATGCTGCCGGTTACATTTACGGAGCAAAGGTCATTCCAGGACGCGGTGCCTGGCTGGAGTTTGAAACCGCCGTCAATGGTTCGATTTATGTAAAAATTGACCGCAAGCGTAAGATTGCGGTCAGCACTTTATTTAGAGCCCTTGGCATGACCGAGTCTAGCATGCGTGAAGCATTCGCTCATGTGGACAGTGGCCGCATTAATTACCTCGATGCAACACTTGAAAAAGATCCAAGTCGTGGCCAAAACGACGCCCTAATTGAGGTTTATCGTCGCTTGCGCCCAGGAGATTTAGCAACTGTTGATAACGCCAAGAGCTTAATTGAGAACATGTTCTATAACTTTAAGCGCTTTGACTTCTCCCGTGTTGGTCGCTACAAGATTAATAAGCGATTAAACCTAGATGTGCCAAATACTGTCGAAAACCGGATTTTACGCCTTGAAGACCTAGTTGCAATCGTTGCTGAAATCATTCGCTTAAATAATACCCAGGAACTAGCAGACGATATCGACAGCCTAGCTAATCGACGAGTTAAACTCGTTGGTGAATTAGTCCAACGTCAGTTTAGAATTGGTTTGCTTAGGATGGAACGCAACAGTAAGGACCGGATGAGCATGAGTGACATTGAAACGGTTGCTCCTGCCCAGCTCATTAACGCGCGACCAGTAGTCGCTGCAGTGCGTGAATTCTTTGCCTCAAGTCAGTTAAGTCAATTTATGGACCAGATTAACCCATTAAGTGAGTTAGCACACAAACGTCGTTTAAGCTCAATGGGCCCAGGTGGATTGAGTCGAGAGCGGGCTGGCTTTGAAGTCCGTGACGCTCACTCTACTCACTACGGTCGGATCTGTGCTGTTGAAACACCTGAAGGTGCCAACATTGGACTAGTCCTAAACCTAGCTAACTACGCCCGTGTTAATGAGTACGGTTTCATTGAGACAGCCTATCGTAAGGTCATTAACGCCGTTAGCGCCAAGAATGCCGTTGGTCACATTGCAGCCAGTGACTACCTTAATGAACGCGGCACTGTAATCGTTAAAGCAAACAAAGAAATCACTAAAGCCGACGCCGAAAAAATGGCAAGCGTAAAAAACCAAGCTACTTGGCCAGTTAAAGCCAAAGTCACTAATGAGGTAGTCTATCTAGACGCCGCCGAGGAAGAGTCAGCTATTATTGCTGGCGCCGGTAACGACGTTGACGACAATGGTTACTTTATCGAAGAGCGTATCAGTGCTCGTAATCGCCTAAACCCAGGTGAAGTTGACGCTAATGACGCAAATTACATGGACGCCGCTCGTAATCAGATTATTGGCAGTAGCGCCGGACTAATTCCTTTTATTGAGAAAAACTACGTCTATCGCTCCTTAATGGGTAGTAACCAGCAGCGTCAAGCAGTGCCTCTAATTCAACCTGCCGCACCGATAGTCGGCACCGGTCTTGAAGGTACCGCAGCTCTAAACACTGGTCAGGTCATCCTTGCTGAAGATGATGGTGAAGTCGTGAAGGCCACCGCCGACTTAATTACCGTTAAGTACAAAGATAATCAAAGTGTAAGTTACGAACCACAGCATTTCGTGCGTAGTAACGAAGGTACGTCAATTAACCAAAAAGTGGTTGTTAGTAGTGGCCAAAAAGTTAAGGCTAATGATGTACTAGCGGAAGGTATGTCCATCTCAGGTGGTGAGCTAGCACTAGGTAAAGACTTAATGGTTGGTTTTATGCCCTGGTCTGGTTACAACTTCGAAGACGCAATCATTATTTCGCGCAAGCTAGTTGAAGACGACACCCTAACTTCAATTCACATTGTCGATTTCATGATTGAAGTCCGTGAGACTAAGCTCGGTCCAGAAATTGTAACTCGAGATATTCCTAACGTTTCAGAAGAATCACTTCGTCACTTAGATGAAGACGGCATTGTCCGGATTGGTGCTGAAGTCCACCCTGGTGACATTTTAGTGGGCAAGATTACACCAAAAGGTGAACAAGAACTAAGCTCAGAAGAGCGACTCCTAAGGGCCATCTTTGGTGAAAAAGCTAAAGAAGTCCGCGATACCTCCCAACGCATGAGCAATGGTAAGCACGGTAAAGTTGTTGGCGTTAAAGTCTTCTCCCGCGAAAACGGTCACGAATTGAAGGCCGGCGTGATCATGCAAATCCAAGTCTTTGTGGCTCAGATGCGCAAGATCTCTGTTGGTGACAAATTAGGTGGTCGACACGGTAACAAGGGCGTAATTGCCCGTATTCTACCGGTTGAGGATATGCCATTCATGGAAGACGGTACACCACTAGACATCGTTCTTAACCCCCTTGGCGTGCCATCACGTATGAACGTTGGACAGTTGTTTGAAACGCACCTTGGTATGGCAGCTCGAATGCTTGGCTTCCATGTTGCTAGCCCATCCTTTAACGGTGTTCCAGAAGCCAAAATTAAAGAACTCTTAAAAGAAGCCGGTTTACCTGAAGATGGTAAGCAACAACTCTATGACGGCCGCACCGGTCAAGCCTTTAAAGAACGTACCTCAGTTGGCAGCATGTACATCATTAAGTTGAACCACATGGTGGCCGACAAGATTCACGCTCGCTCAACTGGCCCATACACCATGGTGACGCAACAGCCGCTGGGCGGTAAAGCCCAAAACGGTGGCCAGCGCTTTGGTGAAATGGAAGTCTGGGCGCTAGAAGCCTTTGGTGCCGCAACGACCTTACAAGAAATGCTGACCTTAAAGTCAGATGATGTTTATGGTCGTAGCAAAGCCTATGAGTCAATCATTAAGCGCACTGAAATTGTTGGGCCTAAAGTACCAGAAAGCTTTAACGTGCTCGTTAAGGAGCTTCAGGGCCTTGGTCTAAAAGTTGACTTAATTAAGGAAAGCTCCGTCGTTGACGCTGAAGCAGTCTTAGCTACTAACGTGCACGAAGAAGCTATTCACCAGAGTACGATTGATGTTCCTAAGGACCAGATATCTGACATTGATGTGAGTGAAGAAACAATCGGTGACGACTTTAGTATTGAAGAAGAGATTTCCGAAGCTGCCGGCGCCGAGTCTGACGCTAGTAGTGATGAGGAAGTTCTAGCCCAAACAACGTCTGACGACGAGAAAGAGGTAGCATAAATGGCAACGCAAAAA
>DAIEFN010000013.1 GCA_027325485.1 Candidatus Saccharimonadota bacterium | reverse complement strand
CTCTCTATCAATTAATGCTGCGTGGGCTGCTAAACGAATATGCTCGGCGTCTAAGCCAAAGTGCTTTAACAACTGCTCTGGGGTCCCGGATTCACCAAAACGGTCGCGCATGCCGATGCGACGCATGGGCACTGGGTAATGCTCACTTAAAAGCTCAGCAATTGCGCCGCCCAGGCCGCCGTTAATTTGACCTTCCTCAGCTGTAACAACCGCTTTAGTCTTGCGAACGCTTTTTAGGATGAGCTCATCATCAAGCGGTTTAATTGTCGCAACATGGATTACTTCAGCCTCGATGCCATCTTTATACAGTAATTCGGCCGCCATTAAGGCGTGGTAGGTCATTGTGCCAGTGGCAATTAAGGTAATATCGCTGCCCGACTCTAAAAGCAGCGCATCACCAATTACAAATGGTGTTTGATCGGTAGTGAAGATTGGCGTCGCTTCTCTCGCTAAACGCATATAGTTTGGCCGCGGATCAGCCGCCATCGCGAGAGTGGCCTTTTCGGCTTCAACGCTATCGGCTGGTGCAATCACAACCATGTTTGGCAGGACACGCATTAAAGCCAAATCTTCAAGCATTTGGTGCGTGGCGCCGTCTGGGCCAACACTAATGCCGGCATGCGAGCCAATAATCTTTACTGGACGGTCATTTAAGCAGATGGTAGTGCGGATTTGTTCCCAGTTACGCCCTGGGCTAAATGCTGCATAACTACTGACAAAAGGAATCTTGCCACCAGCTGCCAGTCCGGCACCAAGGGTCACGAGGTTTTGTTCGGCAATGCCAACTTCAACAAAGCGTTCCGGGAAAGACTGTTTAAAGAGATGCATCTGGGTTGATTCAGTTAAATCAGCACAGGCAGCAACGACATTTGGATAAATATGACCAGCGCGTTCCAGTCCACGGCCAAAACCTTTACGAATTGGCTCACTAAGTAGCTTATTACGCGTGACATCTAGATAGGGCGCAGTCTTACTCATGTTCGCTTTTAATCTTTCCGCCAAGGGTCCGTAACTCGCTCAAGGCCTTATTTGCTTGCTCAAGATTGGGTGGCATGCCGTGCCAGTGGAAGTCAAATTCCATAAAATCGACTCCTTTGCCGGGTACGGTATGTGCAATAATGGCCACTGGTTTTTCAACAATCGCCCTTGCCATGGCGCAAGCGTCAATGACCGCCTCAATATCGTTGCCGTCAATCTCAATGACGTGCCAACCAAAGGCTTCCCATTTCGCACGATAGTCCTCAAGTGGCATTATCTGCTCGGTTGGTCCGTCGATCTGGATGTTATTACGATCAATGATGGCGATCAGCTTATTTAAATGATTATTAGCCGCAAACATGGCGGCTTCCCAAATATTGCCCTCGTCAGTTTCGCCGTCGCCGATCACAACGTACACCCAACGGTGTAAGATGTTATCTATTTTATGTGCCAGTGCAATACCGGCGGCTTGGCTTAAACCGCTACCTAATGGGCCGGAGGTGGTTTCGAGACCGGGTAAGCGTCTGCGCTCAGGGTGACCCTGCAAACGGCTACCCAGTTTACGTAAGGTCAAAAGCTCCTTGCGCTCAAAGTAGCCAGCGTTAGCCATCGTGGCGTAACGCACTGGCACGCAGTGACCGTTTGAGAGAATTAAGATATCGCGCTCTTCCCAATCCGGGTTTTTGGGGTCTTGTTTTAAAACGTCAAAGTAAAGTGCAGTAAAGATATCTGCCAGTCCGAGCGGTCCAGCCGAATGGCCACTGCCGGCGTGTTCCAGCATCCGGATAATATCTTCGCGAATATTATTAGCGATAAGCTCCAGCTGTTTAATGGTGTGTGTTTGGGGCATCTTAAGAATGGCTCTTTATAACTTCTTCCAGTTTAGCATAAGCAACATTCGGTTTGGTGGCCCGAGCGATATATCCGCCCACGTTTAAGACGTTGACACCAGCCCTTAATAACTGAGCGGCGTTAAGTTCATTAATGCCACCATCCCAGCCAATCTCAAGCGCTGGTTTCATTTGACGCAATTCGTGCACCTTAGGTAGCAAGCTTAAATCGGCACTGGAACCGCCCTGGTAGCCTAAATTGCCCGAGAAAATTAAGACGTGATCAAAGTAGTCATGAATTATTTGAGCAAACTGATGCACGCTCGTTTCAGGCAAAAGCGCCAACCCGGCTTTAATATGGTGGGCCCGTAGCGCCTGCGCAGCCGCCTTTAAGTCAGTTTCGGCCTCCGCATGAAGAATCACCAAGTGTGGTCTAAGCTCGAGGGCAATTGCCATCTCGGCGTGCGGATGGCGGCTCATAGCGTGGATATCGGCTTGGATTTTCTTTGGCCAACGCATACTACCTAAACCAAGTAGTTCACGGTGCGCCAATGTGCCATCAGATATGTCAAGATGCAAACGCGTCGCAAAGCGCTTTAAACTCTTAAGTTGGCGCTGGTAGTCTTCTTTGCTGGTGGCTGTAATGGTTGGGCAGACAAAGACTTTTGACATGTTCTTAGCGCTTCAATCGCTTAGCTTAACTGATCCAGCTCTTTAAGGCGCCGAATGAAGCGTGGCGCTCCAGCGAAAGGTGTAGTTAGCCAAACGCTTACGATTTTTTCGGCTTCAGCTACGCTCGTTGAGCGAGCAGACAGACAAAGGATATTACTGTTATCGTCATTGCGTGCGGCATGGGCTTCAGCTACATTCCAACACAGTGCTGACCTTATACCCTTATAGCGGTTCGCTGCCATGCACATCCCCTGTCCGCTCCCACAGATTAAAATGCCTAAGGGATCAGCCTCGTCACTACCTAGCATGGCGTTAACCGTTTTAGCAGCAAAGACTGGAAAGTCATCTTCGGGATTTAACTTAGTACTACCTTCGTCAATAACTTGATGCCCAGAACGCTCTAGAAACTCTTTAAGGGCATTTTTAAGTTCAAGCCCGTTATGATCCGAACCGAGGAATATTTTCATGTTATTAGCCTAACGCTACTACTCTCTTAATTTAAGCTTCCTGCTGGGTGTGCAAAAGCCGGCCAGTGTCAGCAACCATTTCAACCAAACGGTTAGAGTAGCCCCACTCATTGTCATACCAAACTACGACTTTTAGCAGATTACCAGCTACGACATTAGTTAATACAAGATCGACTATGCCGGAGTTAGAGTTACCAATGTAGTCTGAAGAAACAAGCGGTTCATCCGAGACAGCCACTATGCCTTGGTAATAAGGCTCTTTGGAAGCCTTAACTAACAGCTCATTAACGGCCTCAACTGATACGTTAGTTTTTAGTAGCATGGTGACGTCACTTAAACTAACGACTGGGGTGGGCACGCGCACACTTAAGCCGTCAAACTTACCGACAAGTGACGGTACAGTCTTAGCGACGGCAATCGCTGCGCCAGTCGTTGTTGGCACAATATTGGATGGTGCAGCGCGTCCTTCACGCAAGTCTTTAGATGGACTATCGGTTAAGGTTTGGCTTGCTGTGTCGCTGTGCACAGTAGTAAGCATCGCTTTTTCAACTCCGTATTCACGATCGAGGATGTCCATAATGGCCGCAATGCTGTTTGTGGTGCAGGAGGCATTAGACACGATATTGCCACAGGTTTTAAGTACATCGTCATTAGCACCAATGACAACCGTTTGGATGTCGTCGCTCTTGGTCGGTGCGGAAATAATAACCCGTTTAGCGCCAGCATTAATGTGTCCACCGGCTCCTTCAGTGGTAGTAAAGCGTCCAGTCGATTCCACGACTACGTCAACATCAAGATCTTTCCACGGCAAAGCGTTCGGATCTTTCTCGGCAAACACTGGGACTGGCTTACCATCGATAATAATATTGTGCTCATCATAGGTGACGCTAAGATGGTATTTACCGTAATTAGTGTCATGCGCTAAGAGGTAAGCTAAGGTCTTAGTGTCGGTAATATCATTAATGCCGACAATTTCTAAGTCGTCTCTATCGCGGGCAATTCTAAAGGCAATCCGGCCAATCCGACCGAAGCCGTTTATTGCTACTTTTGTAATCATTTTTATTTATGCCCTCCCTTTAATTTTTAAGTGTTAGCTATACTTTTACTATACCAGCTCTAGCTTAAGCTTTGTTGTAACGTTCAATCGATTCGTAAATTACCTTCTGGGCAGCTTCAATGTCGCCCCAGCCTAGAACATTGGTCGTACCAGGACTTTTAAGGTCTTTATAGTGCGTGAAGTGTTCAGCTACTTTTTGCTGCCAACGTTCACCTAAGTCCGCCAAGGAATTGATGCTATCGCCACTGTCACGGTCATCAGCTGGCACGGCAACAATCTTGTGATCACCTTCGCCACCATCTTCAAAGTGCAGTACGCCGACAATCTTGCAAGATAACCAGATACCAGTAGGAATTGGCTCGCTGCTGACGACTAGAACGTCCAGCTCATCTCCGTCTTCATCTTTAGTTTTAGGAATAAAGCCATAGTTAGTTGGCTTAGCATAAATGCTTGGTTCAACTCGATCGAGCATAAAAGCAGCCCGTTCGCGGTCGTACTCAATTTTCAAATGGCTATTCATCGGTATTTCAATTACCGCATTCAGCTTAGCGTTAGCGATGTCACCTGGGTCGAGCACTTTATTAAAGTCTGGCATGTCTTGTTCACTCTCTCCTTAACGGGATCTTAAAGTTTAGCTTCTGCTTTAATTGTAGCAATAAATTCAAGGCATGACTTCGAGCTGTTGTAGCTCGGTTTGGTGCAGGCGACCTTCTAGGTACTCTCTTATCTTAAGCGCTGCTGTGGCACCCTCGCCGGAGGCACTGGCAATCTGCATTGTTGCGCCGCTGCGAACATCACCGGCCGCAAAAACGCCAGGGACTGATGTTTCAAGATTGGCATCCGTAACAATAAAACCAACACTGTTTAACTTAACGTTGCTCTTAGCTAAGAAAGCAGTGTTTGGCTTAAGCCCGATAAACACAAATACGCCGTCAGTGATGAATTCAACATCCTGATTGTCTTTATTGCTACCAATGACTTTATTAACTACCTGGCCATCACCAATTATTTCCTTAGGTGTAATGCCCAGCTGCAAGCTCACCTTGCCACTATCGATAAAGGGTTGCAATTCTTTAATTAAGACTTCACTGGCCTTTACTTCTGAACGCACTAGGATATCTATGTGGCTGGCGTAACGTGTTAAAAAGATAGTCTCCTGAATCGCGGAATTGCCAGCGCCAATGACAACTAAACGTTTGTCGCGGTAGAAGGCACCGTCACAGGTCGCACAAAAGTGTACGCCACGGGCATAATAATGCTCTTCACCAGGAATACCAGTACGGTTATAGTCAGAGCCAGTTGCAATTAAGACAGCGCGCGTGAGAATGTCAGTACCACTGTCGGTCTGAAGTCTTTTATGCTCACCTTCGTCTTTAATGGCTGTAATCTCACCTAGTTCAATCTTCGCCCCAAAGCGTTCAGCTTGTTTACGTAAGTCTTCAGCTAAATCTAGTCCCTTGACGCCATTAGAGAAGCCGGGATAGTTATCGATCACGTCAGTCACGGCCGCTAAGCCACCAACTACGCCACGTTCGTATAAAACAGTATTAATATCTTCGCGAGTAGTATATATGGCAGCCGTTAGGGCGGCTGGGCCGGCCCCGATAATCACTAAGTCGTACTGTTTCGGCTGATCGTCACTCATAGAAATACTCACTTATTATCTCTCATTAACTTAATTAAACCACTCTAGCAGGAAACTTGATTGATGCTAGTTAACGGCTGGTGCCAGTTTAGCTAGGTTGTAGCCAACAATTATTTCTTGGCTGTCATCAGTCTTAGTAACTACCGTTACCGGTACTGTTAAAGCCCCGCTAATGCGGTGTGCTTCAGCCCGTCGCTGTGGTTCGTGATCGAGGTTGACTTCTTCGAACCCCATCCCTTTAGCCTTTAGAAAGGTTTTAACCATTTGGCAGTAGCCGCAGGTGTTCGTCGTAAAGATGGTGATATTTTTGACCATTTTCGAGAGTCTCCTTCACAAGACTTTGTCTTAGTTTTAATTTGTTTAAGGCCTACAAAAATGTTTGTTTTTGAGATTTAAGGTCTTATGCTCAGTATTATAGAATAGTGTTAGCTTTTACGTCAATACGCTATATATTGTGCTTTTTACGCTATTTCTTTACCGAAAGAACAGAAACGTAGAAGACGAGATCAGAGTTAGCTGGGATGCTGCCGTTCTTTTGGGAACCATATGCCATAGCAGCTGGAATGAGCAGCTCGCGGGTACCGCCGACTTTCATGCCTGGAATACCAAGCTGCCAGCCAGTAATGACACTACTTAGAGAAAACGTTAGTGGACCGCCGTGGGCGTTTGAAGTGTCAAAGACGGCTCCGCTATCTGCGAGCGCGCCAACATAGCAAGCAACAACTGTTGCGCCTGATGGTACGGTAGCGCCTGTACCCTTTTGCAAATCACCGATTTCGAGATGTGGTATCGGTTTAGTCTGGGGGGTGTAGCCCTGGAGGATACTACCGTCAGAGACACCATAGCCACTTGGACAGCTGCTTGAGTTAGCCGTAGTACTTAGGGACGAATTAACCTTATTAGTATTGCCGGAGCTTAAGGATAGAATTACAGCAATAGTAAGAGCCGAGCTGGTTACTAGAAACAGCGTCGCTCCAAAACCTGCAAAAAATCTTCCTCCGAGTGCCATATTGTTTGCCCATTATAACGGCAGAGTTAGCTAACTGTCGAGTGTTAAATTTTAATCTTTAGTTAAGATCGCTTTTCAGCTGTTCGATAACTGTCGCTATCTCTTTGTCTGTTAGGGTCCGTTCAAAGCTTTCACTCTCGAGGCGGAAGGTCCAAAAACTGTTATTGGCTTCATCCTTGGGTAGATAGGAGTCAATTGGATAGAGTTTGTAGCTAACATCCGGCGGTAACTGTTTCTTTAAGGACTTATTAATAGCCGCTACTATCTCGGCATAAGATCTAGCGTTACTAGGAACAGTTAAATCCTGCACAACGCGCGGAAAACGTGAGCGCTCACTATAGGCAGGACTTGTGTTCTGATTTATTAGCGTGAGTAGACTATTTAGATCTAGTTCAAAGCCAGCGCAATAAGGTGGTAGCTTTAAGCTTCGCGTTGCTTTTTGGTTGTATTCACCAACTAAACCAATAATTGACTTATTAAGGCTCACTACGGCACTGCGCCCCGCAGAATAGGTTTGAGCGGCGCTTGAGAAGAACGGCTCATTGACTAAATTAGCGTCCTTAAGGGGTGTGTATTCTAGCTCCTGGCTGTTTTGCTGTAACGACCCTAGTAAATATTCTAAATAAGTCTTGGCATGGTAGTAAGCATCACCTTGGTAGTGGAGCTTCGCACTTTTAGCGTCAGCCGCGGCTGCTAGGGCTAGATGCTCTGCACCGGTGGGCAAACCGTCTTCCCCAAGCTGGTTAACTAAATGCGTCTTACCGATTTCAAAAAGACTAAAGCGCTCAAAGCCAGCCTTAAGATTAGGATGTACCTTAGCTAGCAAACTGGGAGCCAGACTGAGGCGGTAATACTCCAGCTCTGGCGATAAGGCGTTAGAGATTTTGAAGGCCTGCGCTGGATCTTGGCCAGCGGCCTCGAGAAGCGCACGATTAATAAAGCTGTAGCTTAAGACTTCGTTTGCGCCGGCAGCAACTAATGCACGACGTAATTGGCGCTTGAGCTGTTGCAGTGGTGAAGCTTCAGGTGGAGTAAGGGGTCTTAATGGAACATTTATCGGTAAATTGTCAAAGCCGTGGAGCCGGGCAATCTCTTCAATTAAATCAACTGGGGCACTTAAGTCGGTGCGCCAAAAGGCTGGGCGGACGCTAATTGTTTCACCTTCAAGGCTCGCCTCTAGTTCAGCGTTAGAAAGGAGTGTAATAACTTCATTAGGATCTAAGGCGACCCCTAAGTAAGTCTTAAGTGTCTTAAGATCAAGGCTAATGCTAGCTTGGAACTTTTCGAGTGCCGCATCATTTTTACTGTCCACGACTTCGGATGCCAGTTCGGCCTCGGGGCAAACTTCTTTGAGCAAGCTATAGGCATAGGCGAGCACCGGCGGGCATTGCAAGGGTGATGGACCTTTATTAAACCTTGTAACTGCCTCACTAAAAATACCGTGCGCCATCGAGCTACGCCTGATGCGGTACATATCAAAGCTGGCACATTCTAGAACTATGGCCGTAGTTGACTCACTAATCTCTGAATCCTGTCCCCCCATTACACCACCAAGACCAATGGCGCCGCTGCGGTTCGCAATCACAATATCGTCTTTATTGAGTGTAATTTGTGAGCCGTCAAGCAAGCTTAAGGTTTCATTAGCGAGCGGGTTGCGCACCACTATTTCGGCCTGTAACCCATCCCCTACTTTTGCTAAGTCATAAGCGTGCAGGGGTTGGCCGGTCAGCAACATGACGTAGTTAGTAACATCAACAATGTTATTGAGCGGTCTAATGCCAGAACGTGAGAGATAGCTCTGCAACCAGAGCGGGCTTGGTTCAACGCTTAGTTTATCGATCGCTACGACCATAAAACGCTGACAGGAGGTTGAAAGTAGCTGATTATCGACGCTTAAATTACCGCTTGGCTTTGCGGTTAAGGTATTGTCGGCTCGATACCAGTTTGGACTCTTAAAGGGCTGATTAAAAACAGCGCTGATTTCGCGGGCAATACCAAGTTGACCAAATAAATCCGGGCGATGCGTAAACATCTTGTTTTCAATATCGACAACCGTGTCATCAAGATTTAGTAAGGAGCTCAGGCTAACTCCGTAATCAGTCTTTTCAGGTAAGGTTACAATGCCGTCATGATCGTTAGAAATAGCTAGTTCGCTAGCACTAGCGAGCATGCCGTTACTGACAAAGTCCATGATTTTACGATTAGTAAGTATGAAGGGGTCACTAGAATGAGCACTTGAGGGTACGACACTACCTGGAGGCAGCCAGACTGCCAGTTGTTTTGCCTTAACGTTTGGGGCACCGCAGACCACTTGGATTAAGCCGTCTGCACCACGCGCCACGTCTTTACGAGTTTGCTTATCGTCTATCTGGCACAAGCTTAAGTGATCACTGCCAGCAATTGGCTCGGCACTAACGACTCTAACTACTAGCGCGTCGCTATATAGCGGTCCAAGCTCAATCGTCTCCTCAATCGCACCAATTTGGGCGCCAATGCGTCGAACTATTTCATCTTTGTCGGTTGGAAAGTTAGGATCGCCACTAATAAGACGCATGATTGCGAGTGAAGCTTTCATGAGTTTAGGCCATCCTTGCTAGCTGAAAACTGACGCAAGAAAGCTAAGCGTCCAGATTCAAAGTGACGCACATCTTCAATCCCATATTTCATCATGACTAAGCGCTCAACTCCTACACCCCAAGCAAAGCCCTGGTAGGAGTTAGGGTCAATCCCGGCCGCACTTAAAACGTTTGGATGAATCATGCCGCAACCTAGAAGTTCAATCCAGCCACTATAGGAGCAAATTGAACAGCCCTGCATCTTACAAAATGGACAGCTAAGGGCAAATTCTAGCGATGGCTCAGTAAATGGAAAGTAGAATGGTTGCGTTTTAACCTTTAATTCGTCGTTATTGTAATAACGCTGTAAAAAGACTTTAAGAGTGGCAATCAAGTTGCCAATATTGACACCTTTAGCGACATAGACTCCTTCTACCTGGTAAAAGGTATGCTCATGACGAGCATCAACATCTTCGTTTCTAAAGGTCCGTCCCGGAATAACAACGGCAATTGGTTTATTACTCTCTAAATCAGCAGCGTAGTGCTTGAGCACCCGGTGTTGCATGGTAGAAGTATGGGCTGGCGCAATTAAGGGCTTCCCCTTCTCGTCTGTTTGTTCGGTCATAAAGGTGTCATAGTCGTCACGAGCGGGATGGCCTTCTGGAAAGTTAAGGGCACCAAACATATGCCAATCGTCATCAATTTCGCGTGATTCAACGGCACTAAAGCCCATCGTGGCAAAAATGTCACAAATTAGTTCGAGCTCACTCATTAAGGGGTGGCTGCTACCTAAGTCGGCGCTTAGTAAGCCTGCTCTTTTAGCGGCTTCACTATTAAGGGCAAACGGAGCGGTAACATCTAAATCAGGTAAGGCCTGCGCTAAATCTTGATGGGTATTAATTATCCTCATCAGATCGGCTTTAAGCTGATTAAGTGCATTGCCGAAGGCGGCCCGGTCGGCTTGTGGTAACTGAGCAATCCGGCTGTAGAGAGCCTTAAGCTCAGGCGACCTTAAAACGGCTGCTTTATCAATAGCAGTTTCAAGTTGTTGCATTAAGTGCTCCCGAACGGTGGCGACTTCTTGGTTTAGCTCTTGGTTCATAACGTTAGATTTAGTATATCAGCCTAGAGCTCAGTTTGGCGTCACCTAAGCACCAGCGCTATACTTGATGCTAAATGCAACCGCCAACCAATCTTATTAGCGAAGCCTACTCCGTATTAGACGCCAATGACCGCTCAGCATACACTCAGCCAGCAGCTGAGCTTTACCCGCACCAATGGTTGTGGGACAGTTGCTTTATCGCGATTGGGCTGAGGCACCGTGATCCCGAACGAGCTCAGAATGAACTGCTTAGTTTACTACGTGGTCAGTGGCAAAACGGCATGCTACCCAATATTATCTTTTCAACTGAGGACCGCTATGAACGCGACCGTAACTTATGGCGCAGTTGGATTAATCCGAATGCTCCATCTGAAGTTGCCACTACTGGCATTACTCAGCCACCAATGCTGGCCGAAGCGATTGTGCGCGTGGGTGAAAAACTCAGCCCAAGTGAGAGACGCGCCTGGTATCGGAAAGTTTATCCGGCCTTACTTAAATACCATCAGTGGCTATACGCTGAACGTGACCCGCATAAAGAAGGCTTAGTCCTGCAGATACATCCTTGGGAAGTGGGTATGGACAATACGCCACCCTGGGTCGCCGAGTTACATGAGCACCAACTTAACTGGTGGATTCGAGCCACTAAAAAGACGCACGGCGACAAAGTAATTGATCTTTTCCGGCGTGACACTAGGCGGGTACCAACTAATCAGCGCTATGAAACAATTGAAGCATTAGCGCTCTTTGATATTCAACGTCGCCTGCGCCGCAAAATCTATGACATTCGCCGTATTTTAGACCACTCGCTTTTTGCAGTTGAAGACGTTGTTTTTAACGCCATCCTGATTCGCAATAACGCTCAGCTAAAGACGATCGCAACTGCTATTAAAGAGAAGCTGCCTGATGAACTAGTCGCAAGCATGCAGCAAACTGAAACAGCCTTTGAAGAACTCTGGGACCCGTTTAGTGCTGGCTACTTTAGTCGGGACTTCATAACTCATAAGTTATTTAAAGAAGCTTCCGTCGGCACTATGCTGGCTCTCTATGCCGGGACGATTCCTGAAGAGCGCGCCCTAAGCTTAGTGCACCAATTAGTCGATAAACATAGCTTTAGTAGCGCCTACCCGGTACCAAGCGTGCCACTCAACTCGCCTTGGTTTAGGCCAGATAACTACTGGCAGGGCCCAACTTGGGTCAACATTAACTGGCTCATTATTGATGGACTAGTGCGTTACGGCTTTATTAAAGAGGCTCAATCCCTTAGAGAAGTGACTCTAGCGATGGTAACTAGTTATGGTTGCAGTGAGTATTTTGATCCCAATGACGGTCACGGCCTCGGTACACCTAGTTTCTCCTGGACGGCGGCTTTAGCAGTAGATTTATGCCTAAACCCGATCAGTTAATTGGTCGTCGTCATCAAGTGTCGGCTTGTTTAAGATTACCGGCTCAAGCACTGCGCGAGTGTTAGTTTCCCCAGATATCTTAAGTACGTCCTTGTCGACCTTAGCTAGTTCTTTATGCGCATTATTGAAGTGTCCGACTGTAGTGCCAAGCGAGTTGCCGAGCTTGGTCATGAGCATTTGGTAGCTATTTAAATGACGTCCCAAATCACCAACGCGAGACTGAATTTGCTTGGCCTGCTCCTCAATGTGCAAGCTACGCAACCCTTGCAACACGGTTTGTAAGTAGGCTAAGAAGCTAGTTGGACTGACAATGATGACGTTCTTATCTCTAAAGGCATACTCGATGAGATCGCGCGCTGCCACTTGGGTAGAGCCAACCTTATTAATAAGCAGGTCATAGTAGATTGCTTCACTAGGGATAAACATGAAGGCAAAATCCATCGTCCCATCAGCCGGTCGAATATATTTAGCTGTTTCATCAATGCGAGCCTTTAAATCGGCCTTAAATTGACGTGCAAAAGCATCTCTTTTAAGAGTGTCTTTCTCTTCAATTAAGCGGTTATAGTTTTCAAGTGAGAACTTTGCATCAACTGGTAGCTTGATACCTTTATCGAGAAAAATTACAGCGTCAACAATTAAGTCGGCACCTTCGTCTGTTTTGCCAATTTTGTACTGCAGTTTAAAACGGTCTGGTGGGAGCACGTTTTCAAGCACGGATTGCAAATAGTACTCACCAAGCACGCCACGCTGTTTAGGATTCTGTAACACATTTTGGAGCGTCTTTAACTCGTCAGTAATACTAACTACCTGTTTATTTGACTCTTTTAGCTCAACTAGATTGGAGGTTACTTCCTTAATTAACTTTGCACTCTCGCTAAACTGTTTCTGGATTGAGCCGACCATTAGTTCCTGGTTTTTCTCTAAACGATCGCCCAGCTGAGAATGGAGGTTGTCTTTAAGTGCAACAATATCTGAGCTTAAGCGATCGAGGTCCGCCTTTAAAAGTAAGCTGGCTTGTTTATCGTCTGGGCGTAGATTACGTTTTAGCAGGAGCGCTACTAAAAGGAGCGCCACTATCCCAACAACAATTAGCGTAATAATCTGCATGGTTTGATAACTATTATAGTTTGGAATGACTATCTATCAAAAAAGCCTCTCAGGGTATAATAAGTTCTACAGTGCTAAACTTGTATAAATAACAAAACCCTACGAAGCATTAGACAATGAGAATGAAGCATCACAGGCGCGCCAAAATCCTAGCTTTAGTTATCCTTATTATTTTAATTGCTGCGACGGTCTTTGATGTCAATCACTTAAACAGCTCCGCCGGGGATTTAAACCTTAGTACTACTTCTGCCACTCAGTCGAGTAATAAACAAGCACCGGTTGCTGTAGCGCCATCACCTTGCGTGAGTAATACGTTAGCTGAATTAATCGTTGTCGGCATCAACGAACGGCATCTTTGGGCTTGCGCCTTTTCAGTCACTGCTTATTCAACTCCAGTAGTTACTGGATATTCCGGACTTGCCGCAGATATTACGCCAGTCGGTAATTACCAAATTTTCGCTAAAGAGACCGATCTTAATTTAACTGGTAGTGATGGTGTTTCTACCTGGAATGACCATGTCTCATACTGGATGCCTTTCTTGTTTAACAAGTACGGTGCTTACGGCTTTCATGATGCGACTTGGCGGACTCCAGCTCAGTTTGGCAATATATCACCAAGCTCACCCAATGCGTCTCATGGCTGTGTTGAAATGCCGCTAGCTGGTGCGCAGTGGTTATTCAACTGGAGCTCGGTTGGTACGCAAATCAAGATAGAACAAAGCGTTTAAGGACCTAAAAGACCCGGGCGTTTATTCCCGGGTCTAGTAGGAAGCCTCACACTTCCTATCAATAAGCATAAGCCTAGCAAAAACGAAATGCAATAGTTCAGCTACAGGGGTCGAGAGAGGTATTTTGATCCTGCAATTACGGCCCGTAAAGGGCGGCTTTTAGCACTTGTTTCGCTTAGACCAATACGTGGACCCCACTTAATTTGGCGGGGCTCTAGCGGTGGATTTAATTTCAGCATCAGCGCTAATTGAGACAAGTCGTGACCGTTTAGAGTTAGATCAATCTTTAAAGCTTGGGTTAATTTGGCGGGGCCATTTAATATTTGATGCGGATCGTTGACGCCTCGATTTATAAGCATTAGTTCCTGGCCACTTAATGGCTCAAGGGCTCGAATTAAAACTGCGGCACCGTAGCCTTCTTGGCCAACTACAATGTTCAAACAATAATGCATTCCGTATGTAAAGTAGACATAGGCGCGGTTGGCGCTACCAAACATGACACTGTTACGCTTAGTGAGTCCACGGTAGCTATGACTTGATGGGTCACCTTGATCATAGACTTCGGTCTCAACAATCCGACCTGACAATATGTGTCCGTCGACTGTACGAATTAAATCAGATCCCAGTAGCCGAGCTGCTGCTTCAGGTGCACTTAAACTACTAAGAATAAGATCAGGGTCATTCATATTATGAGCGCCATTATATGCCGACTAGCTTAAGGGTATACTTATAGATAACGATGAAGCAGGAGTCAACACCGCTAGCCGACCGAATGCGACCCACTAGACTGGATCAGGTAGTTGGTCATGAGCAACTTACAGCTAAAGGCAAACTGCTGGATTTAGTAACTCAGTCAAAGCGTCCAATTAGTTTAATTTTTTGGGGGCCACCCGGAAGTGGCAAAACAACGCTGGCTCGTATCATAGCGAACGAGGCAGAAGCCGATTTTGTCGAGCTGTCAGCTGTTACTTCTGGCAAAAAGGATGTAATGAGTGTGATCGCGCGCGCTGAGACAAACTTAAGGCTTGGCCGTCCAACGATTTTGTTTGTTGATGAAATCCACCGTTTCAACAAAGCTCAGCAGGACGCCTTCTTGCCTCATGTTGAAAAAGGTACCATTTCTTTAATTGGTGCAACAACTGAAAATCCAAGCTTTGAGATCATTGCTCCGCTCTTAAGCCGTAGCCGCGTAGTGGTGCTAGAACCACTAAGTAAGGAAGGTGTAATAAAGATCCTTAAGTCGGCCACTAAGGAGCTCGGCATTAGTCAAACTAAACTACCCGAGACATCAGTTACTCACATGGCAGATCTTAGCGGTGGCGATGCCAGAGCGGCACTAAATTTACTTGAACTGAGCTTAGATATTGCCGGCAATAAACCTGTCACTGAAGAGATAATCATATCTGCTGCACAGACTAGAGTTCCACTACATGATAAAGCTGGTGAGTCACACTATAACCTTATTAGTGCCCTCATTAAGAGCCTGCGCGGGAGTGATGCCAACGCTGCATTTTACTACCTAGCTCGTTTACTGCAAGCTGGAGATGATCCTAAGTTTATTGCCAGGCGCATGATTATCTTCGCAAGTGAGGATATTGGTCTGGCGGCACCAGCGGCACTAAACTTGGCAGTCTCGACTCACCTAGCAGTTGAACGCGTTGGTCTACCTGAAGCACAGTACAATCTGTTTCATTGTGCAGCGGTACTCGCTAAAGCACCGAAGTCTAGAGAAGTAGCAGATGCTTTGGGCAAAGCCATGCAATCGGCTACGCAGTACCCTAATCTTCCCGTGCCGCTATGGTTGCGCAACGCACCGACAAAGTTAATGCGTGATTTGGGATATAACAAGGGCTACAAATGGGAGGCTGGCTTTAAATCTGGTCAGAGTTTCTTGCCTGATCAACTGACTGACTCTGACTACTTTGCTTAATTCATCACGCTTTTCAATAGCCAGTGACTACCCTTTTAGGGTATAATCTTGCCGTTACGTTGGGGATTGGCCAAGCGGTAAGGCACTGGGTTCTGGTCCCAGGATCGGGGGTTCGAATCCCTCATCCCCAGCCATGATGTATACCAAAAGTGGCAGCAAACCTATAATAATAGTGTGTCTGATAGATAAAGATTGTGGTCAGATCAATTTCTAAATGGTTTAATTAGAATAAATGTTGCATAATATATTAGAAAATAAGCTTAGATATGGTTACATTTGCAAGATTTGATAAAAGCCCCGGACCGAGCAATCTACTATGGTTTGATGGTGAATATACAGGTTTAGAGCCTTCTCATGATTTAATTTTAGAGATTGGCTTTATTGCTACTGACTTTGAATTAAATCCTCTGGGGAGCTACACAAACTTTATAAAGCACGAAGATGCCACTATTAGAACTCTTATGCAACAAAATCATCACTGGGATACCAGGACAGAAGAGATGGAACAATT
>DAIEFN010000012.1 GCA_027325485.1 Candidatus Saccharimonadota bacterium | reverse complement strand
ATGCAGTTCTAGCTGAGCAGTGGGACTGAGCAGACTGAAGAGCTGCGGATGTGTTGACCACATGTAAGAAAGCAATCCATGGCGAATGAAATATTGCGATCGAGTTAAACGGGGCACCGGTACATCTACCTCTGTTAGAGAATGATCGATTTATTGTCTCATACGTGTACCGGTGAGCAAAACACGTTGTGGAGCTCAACTCGCTAACAGAGGTGGGTGTTGTCAAAAAGAAATAATTGTTTTAGTAGCGATGTATCGGACTACCTTCGGTGAGCTGACTAAAACTTGGTGGGCGCTGAGGGACTTGAACCCCCGACATCTTGCGTGTAAAGCAAGCGCTCTAGCCAACTGAGCTAAGCGCCCGTATGGTGCGCGAGAGAGGACTTGAACCTCCACATCCTTGCGGACACCAGCACCTCAAGCTGGCCTGTCTACCGATTCCAGCACTCGCGCTTATTATCTATCTCGGCAATCTCATTAACATTTTAACATCTTAGGCCGAGAGCTAAAACAGACTAATTAGGAGAGTGGTAAGTGATCGTAGATATGTTCAAGGGTGTAACTACTTCTGAGCAATGGTTTAACTGCGTCAGTGCTGACATTAATCTTTACCCCGGGGTTTAATGCAGAGTAAGGATCAAAGATTTTCTTAACCTTAGCCATTAGCTGATAAACGTCATCCGGGTAGAGCTTCGCTAAGTATGGTCCACGCAACCGACCCTCGTTATATGCAGCAGTAGTTGACCCGCCGAGTTGCTTTAGTGTCGCCGTGTAGTCTTCCAACATCCGGAAAGCTTTCTGGCGGTCACCAACTTGGTTTAAGTCCAGGTGTGGTTCGAGGTGCAAGTTAGCGTCGCCGGCATGGCCCCAGACGGCAACCGTTAGGTGCTCACGTTTGAACTGCTCATAGATGGCGCTTATGAGACTAGCTAGCTTATCAGGTGGCACAATGCCATCATCAATTAAGGGCAAGGGGCTAGTGTGGCCTTGCGGATGACTGCTTAACAGTGCAACTGAATCTCTGATTTTCCAGATTAGTTTTTGCTTTTCAGAATCGTCTTCGCTAAAAACACTCTCGCTGAATTTCCCTAGAACTTTAAGTGCCTTTTTGACTCCCTTATGACGATCGTGTTCATTGACATTATCGAATTCAACCATCAGCACAAACTTTGGATAAGGCGTTGGGATAACATCTTTAAGATAGTTGGGGTTTTCACTTGCCACAGCGTTGAGTAAATTCTCATCTACCATTTCAATTGCACTTGGCACCTCACTAAGTTCACGTAACTCTAAAATAGCCGACTGTAAATCATCAACAGAGTTTAAGTAGCTCGTAATAAGAGAGCTTTTGCCGGTATATGGTTCAGTTGAAAGCGTCACTTCAGTTATTAATCCAAGTGTGCCTTGGGAACCGACAAATAAGGGGGTTAGATCAAATGAGCCGTCCTTATGCGCAATGCCCGCTAGATCATAACCAGCAGCGTTTTTGGTTACTAAGAGTTTACTTTTAGCGACGATCTCGTGGTTCTCTTCAAGCAAAGCGTCAATTGAGCGGTATATTTCACCCTCAAAGGTAGAGAGGCCAAGCTTACGACTTAGCTCATGTTTACTTAGACGCCCGGTTTCAATGACTTCACCGTTAGCCAAGACCACCCTTAAGCCATTCACATATTGGCGCATTGTACCGTACTTAAACGAACGCCTAGACCCCGCATTATTAGCCACTGCACCACCTAGGGTTGAGTATTCAAAACTAGTAGGGGCAGCTGGGATGAAGCGTTCATAAGATTGCAGTAGTTGCTGCAATTTACCAAAATTAATCCCAGCATCAGCCGTAATCTCGGACGATTTAGCATCATAGTTCTTAACTTGGTTAAGGTGCGCTGGGTAAACCAGCATAATACCGCTGCCCAGTGCCGCACCAGTTAAATCAGTGCCGTTGCCGCGGGCCGTGATTGGTACTACTCGACCGCGCTCGGCTAGTTGCCAAGTAAAACGAGCGGTTTTACGTATGTCATTTTCGTTTTTGGGGTAAACAATAATACTTGGGATTTGCGTAAAAATGCTGTTGTCGGTAGCAAAGTATTTTCTGGCATCATGGCTCGTCATGACCTCGCCGGCCACGTGCTCTTGCAAGTAATGTGCAACCCTATTCATAACAGTTTAAGCTCTCGTCAAGTTTTACCTAATTCTTGTCTTAGATAATACCATAGCTAAGGTTAAAGTGCTTGCGGCTATTGTATCTTTGACTTACTTTTTGGTGCGGATAAGAGGATTTGAACCTCCACGAGCATTAAGCTCACTAGCTCCTGAAGCTAGCGCGTCTACCATTCCGCCACATCCGCGTGATTATAGCTTTAAAGTGCTTGGTTATATTAGTGAATTTTAGGGCAAAACTCAAGCTTAACGGCGGTTTGTTACACCTGTAGATAAGATTTCCCAATTCGCAACGTTATTAAAGCGGTTTTGCTGGGCGTTAATTTCACTGTTGCTAAGACCAAAGACGGGACCATTCGTGATATATATCTCCCGTGGTTGGTAAAGGCCTAGTGCGGGAGCGTCCTTCTGCCAGGCAGCTAAGAACGGCTGGTACTTAATTGTCCTTAGGGCTGGATCAAGCCTGGTCCGGCCTTCTTCAAGAGAAGAGCTAGCGCTTGAGCTGTTATATTCAGATAGATTGAGGCCACTCGAGCGGGGATCGTATTGAGATCTGTCCCAGTAAACGAAAACGTCCGGGTCATTACCAATCGATATTCCATCTAGCGTGGCATCGTAATTGTGATCGGCCAAGGTGGTAGAGAAAGTTGCGGCTGGCTCAAAGGAGGGCACTACGTTAGCTCCAATTTGGCGCCACTGCTTAACTAAAAGTCCAACTACTAAACGGTTTTCAGGCGTATCGGTGGTAACTAGGCTAAAGCTAAGTTGCTGAGAACCTTTATAGGCATAACCATCCTTACCAACCACCCAACCGTCTGAATTTAGTAACGCTTTGGCTTGCAATAGGTCATTTGTCACTTGGGCATATTTGGGATTAAAGGCTAGTTGACCATAGAGGAGTGGTTCGTTGACAGGAATAGTCGTATAACCTAGTTTATTCATAATGGCACTTGGATTAGCGGCCGCAACTAAGGCTTTCCTAATTGATGCGTCAGCGAGCAGACTATTTTGGGTCTTAAAGAAGACATAGGTGCCAGCGGTCAGAATTAAACTATGGACTTGCGCCGAGGGGATTTTAGTGATCATTTTCGGCACCCGCTCGAGCCCAGCTAGACCACTAAGTTGACCGCTAGCAAAAGCCGCTAGCAATTGGTTTTGGTCAGCATAGGCGTGGACAATAAACTCGGTTAGTTTAGGTTCACCAAGCACATAGTCCTTAAAAGGTAGGAGTGAGATCTGTTCGGCCGCGTTTTGGGGCGTATTGCCACTGACCTCAATCGCATGCCAGCTAAAGGGTCCGGCGCCGATTGGATTATAGGTATTAAAGGTGGCGGCGCGCATGTCGGTGGGCTGGAGATTGCCGAGAATATGCTTCGGTATAATGCCTACCGTCAAGTTGTAGGGGAATGAGGCGAGCGGATTGGGTAGCTTAAATTGAATCGTTAAAGGCGAGGGTGAACTGACTACTATATCCTGCCAGCTCGAGTAAAACGGTGATTCTGCTTCGGGATTCTGCAATGTCTTAAAAGTAAAGACAACATCAGCTGCGGTTAGTGGTTGGCCATCTTGCCAGCGTAAGTTTGGTCGTAACTTAACGGTGTATAAGGTACCCCTGGAATCCACGCTATAGCCGGTTGCTAAAACCCCGATTAACTGGTTATTTGAGTTATAGCCCATTAGTCCGGCAAAGATTAGTTGCGAAAGGCTAGTATCAACCTCACCAGTAGCGTATATCGGGTTAACGTTAGATAGGGTACCTAAAATACCCTCGTTATAGATACCCCCAGGAACAGGCTGAACAGTTTGGAAATAGTGCGTTAGCGATACTAGCTGCCAGACCGTAATTAATCCGAGCATTGTCCAAAACAAGACCCAGACACTTATAAAGCGGCGCACCGCCAATAGATGCTCAAAACGGTTAAAGAAGTTCTTCTCAATTGATTTAGTGGCTAACTCAGACAGCTTAAGAGCCCGCACTCGCCGGCGGAGGAATACTCTGCGTATGGTTTGGTAACGCATCGTTTTATGTTTTGGCACTTAGCCGATAGCGCTAGCGAGTAACGACAAGGCAAAGATTACAGCGCACACAATGGTCAGCTGGTAAATAGTCTTCTCTGTTCCACGGCGTGTCGTGTTGACGTCACCGGCTCCGCCGAGACCTGCTCCTAAAGAAGCGCCTCTGGTCTGCAATAAAATAAGAAGGACCATCAAAAGCATGGCACCGAAGGCAATGTAGTCATACACGTTCATATCTTTATATCTCTTAAGCCAATGAGCTCTCTTAGATTAAACCGATCTTACTAGCCTCTAGTTTAACAGGACGGTTACATGCACCGCAACTTAGGCTTTGCAAAGACTAGAATTTGGCGGCTAATTTAGCGCTTAGTACTTCAACGCCCGACTCGGTAATTAAGACGTCATCTTCAATCCTAACACCTATGCCCTCCTCTGGAATGTATATTCCCGGCTCAACAGTAATAACGCTACCGACTTGTAGCGCTTTAGTGTAGTCACCGACGTCATGAACGTTTAGGCCTAAGAAATGTGACGTGGCATGTGGAAAATAATGGCGTATTGTTTCGGGTTTTAGGTTACTAATAACACCTAATTGCTTAAGACGAGCGCCAACAAAATTAGCAACCTTAGCCTCGTAGACACGTAAATTTACACCTGGCTTAAGCAAGCTTATAGCATAGGCTTGGGTCTCCTTAACTGCCGCATGCACTGCTTTTTGGCGGGCGGTTGGCTTAGCGGTAGAAAGAACTCTAGTTATATCTGCTGCATAACCGTAGATATTTGCACCGACATCAATAATTACTAACTCGCCGGGCACTAGCCGGGCAGAATTACTTAGGTAGTGCATTGTGCAAGCACGGATACCGCCAGCCACAATTGGCTCGAAAGCGTGACCCAATGCACCGCGTGCCCGAAAGCCGTGACTAATATCTGCTTCAATCTGGTACTCGTAAGCATATGTGCCGTAAGGTTTAGCTAAAACATCTCTCAGTGTCTGGTTAGTAATATTGATGGCCTCTTTTAAGGCTTTTATCTCAACTGGCTGTTTAACAATGCGCATAGCAGCAAGTTCAGATCGAATGTCGATTAGTTTTAATTCTTCGCCAACATGTTGCTTAAGGCGGTCGGCGAAACGGGAACGTGCTGGATTAGCATAGAGGCCGTACTGTTCAATAAAGGGAGGTGCTGAAGCTAGAGTTGCGACCTGTTTATTGTGAGCCAGGAGTCCATCCAACCGCTTCCAACCGCTTGCCTCGTTTAAGATGTCTGTAATACCAGAGATTTGGGCGAGCTTAAGTGTATCGATCTGGCCGTCAAAGGTAACTCGTGAACCTTCCCTAATTGGAACGATTAAAAATTCGCGCTGGTGGTCAATTACTAATGTAATGTCTGGGTCATTAATGCCGGTCAGATACCAGAAGTTAGCATCTTGCGTGAAGGGGTAAGCCGAGTCTGCACCACGTTGAACCAAACCATTGGCTGTTATCGCAATTGGTAAATCCGGGGGCAGTTGGCGGATAAGTCGTTGCCGGTTGGCAATAAAGAAATCTGGGCTGAACTTAGGTTTAGACATAAATATTAATTACTTGTAGCTTAGCAAACTATAACTTTTGCTGCTTGCTTTTCAGGAAATTCTGCACCATTTCTGCTTTATTGGCACCGAGTGTTTTCGCTAATTCGTCGGGAGCAACGGTGCTTATAGCTTTAATTGAACCGAACTGTTTGAGGAGTTTTTGGGCAGTGCGCGGCCCAATCCCTGGAAGCTGCTCAAGAGTTGATATGGTCATTCGCTTGGTCTTAAGGGTTGAGTGGTAAGACACCGCAAAACGGTGGCTTTCATCACGTACTCGTTGCAGCAGTTTAACAATGTTACTGTTCTTAGGAAGTGTTAAGAGAATGAAGTGACCACTTGATGCAACGTAGCCATGCATGTCTTTAACTAAATAATGATTAAGCTTTACTTGGCTACGCTCGAGAGAAATTACAATTTGTTCTTCGCGCTTCGCAAGGCCAATAAAAGCCACGTTTGCGCCATTGCCAGTTTCATCTCTGGCATTGAGCGCTGCTTCCAACTGCCCCTTGCCGCCATCAATTAAAACTAAATCCGGTGTACCCCATTGGGCTAAGTTTTTCTCACTAAAACGGCGCTTAATGGTCTCATGCATATTAAAGAAGTCGTTATTGATGTTCTGCTTAGTCTTAAATTTACGGTAGTGTGTCTTATTGCTCGCCCCGTTCGTGAACACCACCATCGAGGCCACTACATCCGAACCTTGCATATGGCTAATATCGTAACCCTCAATCCGGCGTGGATAGGCCTTAAGCTCAAGTAGAGACGTTAATTCATTTAGGGCTTGGTCTTTACTAATGTCGATGAACTCTTTGTCGCTAAAAACAATTTGTTGGCTTAGTCGTTTCAAGCTTTCAATTTGATTACGACAACGCGCCGCCAACTCAAAATCCTGAGCTTTTGCGGCTTGCTGCATATTCTTCTCGAGTTCGCGCAGCAAACTATCACGCTTGCCACTCATATAGTCCATTAGACGGCGTAAGTTAGCCCGATAGTCACTGAGTGAGGTGCGCCCTTCTTCAAGCCCTGGATCTAAGCCTAAGTGATAGCTTAAACTGGCTCGCTTTTGGTTTGACTGGCTTTTAACGGCATAGGGAAAGACACGGCGGAGCAGTTTTAAAGCTTGGCGAATAGCGGCAATTGAAGTGTAGGGCCCAAAATAGCGCGCCCCATCATCGAGTGGTCGCCTGGTAAAACTAAGCGTCGGGTAGTCACTATCGTAATCAATCCGCACATAGACTAATGATTTGTCATCTCTTAGCAGTATGTTGTAGCGGGGCAGATAACGTCTAATCTGCTCCGCTTCTAAGAACAAGGCATCCAGTTCACTATCTACGACCATCCATTCAATATCTGCAATCTCTCTAATTAAGGCTTCAGTCTTGGGGTCGCGGAAGCGGCTTTTTTGAAAATACTGGCGCACCCGGTTTTTGAGCACCGCAGCTTTGCCAATATATATAATCTCGCCCTTTTTGTCGCGGTAAAAATAAACCCCGGGACTACTCGGTAGGTCTGCTAGTTTTTGTAATAAGCTTTGCTTGTCTTCCATGGGCTAATAAGGCTTTGTTATCTCTTTGCTAATTTAGCGGAATACAAAAAACAAAATGAGGCCAATTAATGTGGCGATGACAACTCCGAGCAAGGCATTTGCAAGCGACATGCCTGATGGTTTTGGCTGAAGGCGTGGCGCTTGCGAGGGCGCGCTTTCGATGCTTGGCAGTTTGGCGCTAGTGGGCGGCTTAGTCTGTGGTTGGTCTTTTTCGAGATTACTAAGCATCTTATCAAACAGCGGATCGACGTTGCTTGCTACGGCGTTACGATTATGTAAATCACGCTCAAAATCACTTTGTTTGACTAGTATTTCTCGCTTTAGAAGCGGTAACATATTTTGGCCTCTTAAGTGAGCTTCTACTAAACGTCGCAGGGCTGCTTCGTCAAAAAGGTTATTTTCAAACATATGCTTCAGTGAAGCGCCTTCAACTTTTAAGTTAGCACTCAGATCCATCAGTTCAGCTCGGCGTAGTGTCTTTATTTGCTCCGGTTTAATGTTCAAGGGGCTTGGTCTCTGACGCTCTCCTAGCGCCCCCCGCTCGTTTTTAATGAGCATCTTACCAATGCGTTCTGCGCGCTCCGGTTTACTAACGTTGGGTCTGCTTTCGCTTAGGCTGGGTTGTGATCTTTCTGGCTGCGCCATATTACTAAGACTAGCTGGAGCAATACTTGGTGCTGTTTCGCTTAACTGCTGGAGAGTCTGCTCATGCTTAATTAATTTATTCTCCAGCTCGATTATTGTTGGCTTCATTTGCTGTTCGCTCAGTGGCCTCAAGTCTTGGTTTGGGTGGACGGCTTTAGGAGCATGGCTATGGCGAAGATTAAGATTTGTGACAATATGGGTGGCCATTTGCGTTACTAGTGGCTTTGACTCAGCTTTTAGTGGCGGTGCGTTATTAGGCGCGCTATTAAAAGAGTTTTCTCCTTGAGGTTGGGCGATCATTGGCACAGCGTGACTAGGAGCCTTTGTTTGGGTGACAGCTTCAACTAATTCACTTTGCGAAATTTTATCTTCGGTTATGGCTTCCGCCTCAACCTTAATTGTCGCTTTGGTTGAGTCGAAGGCAGTATCGGGTTCTATACCTTCAATAACTTGTTCTAAGTAATCATTAACAACTGGTGCAGGAGTCTCGCTAACGACTGGGTTAGCCAAATGTTCCTCGGCAATAGAGCGATAAATAAAGGCTTCATCTTCTGGCGCCAGCTCAATAGATTGCTCGCTAGCTTCAACGTTTATTGCGTCTTCATGCGTAAGCAAAGCTTCTTCTTTAGCCTGGTCATCAGCCGGCTGCTTTGCTTTATCTGAAGCAGCTTTATCCTCAGCCTTATCTTCCTTAGTTAGAAGTTCGATTAATGAAGGTAGCTTTTTCTTAGGGGACTCATCACTAGTCTCCTCTTCCTCTTCGTCGTCTTCTTCCTCTGGTTTAGGGAATAGGTGTATATCTTCCATAGCTAGCGCTTCTTAACATTATCTACCCGCTACCCTAAATCTATATACCTGCTTTAGCCAATTGGCTTAAAAAGACGGGGTTGGACCTAGGCTTCTTCTTTAGAAGATGAGCTATCTTGAGCGCCTTCATTAGACTCGTTAGCGGCTTCACTACTCTCGCCCGCTTCCTCTTCGGCTGGGACTGTTTCCTCAGCTGTACCACCAGCAGATTCGTTAGCCGCGGCTAGGGCACTTGGCTCATAGACGGTAGCAACGGCATGGGTTAATTCGGTCTTAAGCTCAACGTCCGCAGGTAAAATTAGATCAGCGACTGAAACTTGATCACCAATTGCACTCAGGCGTTCAGCATCATAGTAAATAACGTCTGGGAGATTTTTTGGTAGAGCTTCGATGGTGACTAGTTCAAGGTTATTTAGGACAATGAGACCGGAACGCTCGGCTGGTGAGGCATCGTTACCTTCGGCATAGCGTGGCTCAATTGGAATTTCTGCCTCAACCATCTGGTCGGCAGCAACTGCGTTAAACACAATGTGATTTAAGCGATGCTTGCGTGGTTCAAATTCTACAGTCTTAATCATAGCCGTATATGTTTTGCCACCAGCACTTAAGTTAATTGGGTGGTGTTTCCCAATCTGCTGGTAGATTTTAAGCATATTAACAGCGTCCGCTTCAACAATAATTGAAGGGCGTCCGTGGTCATGAATAACCGCTGGTACTTTTCCGTTTTTGCGTAAGTGCTTAACGGCCTTGCCGGTCACACTACGCGGATCTAATGACAAATTAATTACATCTTGAGCCATAAACTACTCTTACTTCCCTTGTCTAATATGCTTTGATTGACTACTTAACATCTATTTTACCAGATTGCGTAAGAATATGCTTGAGGAACTGTCCGGTGTAACTACTTTTATTGGCAGCTACTTGCTCAGGGGTACCGCTTGCGACAATTGACCCACCGGCATCGCCACCTTCAGGGCCCATATCTATTAAGTGATCAGCATTCTTAATAACGTCTAGATTGTGCTCAATTACAATCATACTGTTACCAGCATCAACTAAGGCATGCAGCATGTTTAAGAGCTTATCTACGTCAGCCATATGCAGACCGGTAGTTGGTTCGTCCAAGATGTAAAGTGTGCGGCCAGTCGCACGGCGGCTAAGTTCACTCGATAATTTGATCCGTTGGGCTTCACCACCAGATAGTGTTGTTGCGGGCTGGCCAAGCGTGATGTAGCCTAAGCCGACATCGACTAAGGTCTGTAGTTTGCGGGCAATGGCTGGGATATTAGAGAAGAAATCGAGGGCTGTCTCGCAGGTCATTTCTAACACTTCACTAATATTCTTGCCCTTATAGTGAACTTCTAAAGCTTCCCGGTTATAGCGTTTGCCGTGACAAACTTCACAGGGTATATAAACATCAGGTAAAAAGTGCATCTCAATCTTAATGATGCCATCGCCACGGCAGTTCTCGCAGCGACCGCCCCGGACGTTAAAACTAAAACGGCCAGGAGAGTACCCGCGCAGCTTGGCTTCTGGTAAGGCCGCAAACAGTTCACGAATCGGCGTGAAAAGACCGATATAGGTTGCTGGATTTGAGCGTGGTGTACGCCCAATTGGACTTTGATCGATAATAATTGCTTTGTCGAGTTCTTTAATGCCGACAATCTCATCGTGCCTTCCTGGTACAGTACTGGCGTGATTCAAGCGCGCCAACAGTTCTTTAGCTAAGATGTCATTAATGAGGCTCGATTTACCCGAACCGCTAACACCACTAACTACGACTAGGCAACCAAGCGGAATTGACACATCGATGTTCTTGAGGTTATTTTCGCGGGCGCCCCTAATAACAAGTTCTTTGCCGTTACCCAGGCGCCGTTTTTTAGGCGTCGTAATCTCTAGTTTGCCAGATAGATAGCCGGCTGTAATACTTCTTTTTTCTTTAACCACTTCCGCAGGCGTACCAGAAGCTACGACTTCCCCGCCGTGAATGCCGGCGCCCGGTCCAATATCTATTAGCCAATCAGCACTCCGAATCGTCTCTTCGTCGTGCTCAACAACGACTACGGAATTGCCTAGGTCGCGTAATTTTTTTAAGGTTTCAATTAACCTTGCGTTGTCTCTTTGGTGCAAACCAATACTTGGCTCATCAAGTACGTATAAAACACCGCTTAAACCAGAGCCAATCTGTGTTGCCAGCCGAATCCGTTGCGCCTCGCCTCCAGATAAAGTAACGGCACTGCGCAGTAAGGTTAAATAATCCAGGCCCACATCAATTAAGAACTTAAGGCGGGCTGTAATTTCTTTAATGATTAGCTTGGCGATTTGAGTTTCATTGGCACTCAATTGCAACTTGGCTACCCAGGCGGCAGCATCGGTTATGGATAATTGACAAACGTCCATAATGGAAGCGTCATTAACTGTGATCGCTAGAGCTTCGGGCTTTAAACGTAAGCCGTGACATTGATGGCAGGGCCGCTCTTGCATAAAGCGCTCAATATCCCGACGGATAAATTCACTGTCGGTTTCGCGGTGACGGCGTTCAAGATTAGGAATCACACCCTCATAAGTAGTTTCAAAACTCCGTCCGGCAGACAGGCTGATACGGTAAGTTTTAGTGCCAGTTCCAAAAAGGATAAGGTTGAGTTGAGCTTCACTTAGCTCACCGGTTGGCTGATGCAGGGAGAAATGGTAAGCCTCCGCAACTGCGCTTAGTTTTTTCATGTACCAATTATCGACATTGATGCGGTTATATGGCCGGATAGCACCTTCGGCAATCGTTAAGCGACCATTAGGAATAACTAGGTTCGGATCAACTTCTAAGCGGGAACCAATTCCAGTACAAACCGGGCAGGCACCGTGCGGACTATTGAAACTGAAGGTGCGGGGCTCAAGTTCCGGTATAACGACTTCGGGGTGATTAGGACAGGCGTAACGCAAGCTGTAAGTTTTAAGTTCATTACTGTCGGCATTAAGTAGATAGACATTGCCTTCGCTTAAGTCTAAGGCTTGTTCCACGCTTTGAACCAAGCGATTGCGGTTGTCAGCATCAAGTACTAGGCGATCAACAACTATTTCAATCTTGTGTCTGAGGTTCTTATCTAGCTCTGGAAATTCATCGAGCGCATAAATGATACTATCTACCCTTGCTCTAGCGAAACCAGCGCGACTAAATTGTTCGGGAATGTGCTCAAAAGCCCCTTTTTTATCTATCACAACAGGAGCCAGCACAATCACCCGTTGATCGGCATAATCTGCGCTAATTTGCTCTAAGATGCCTTCAATGGTGCGGCGTTCAACGACGACGTTATCGATTGGGCAATGCGGAACGCCAATCCGAGCATATAAAAGTCTCAAGTAGTCATAAATCTCAGTAACTGTTGCGACAGTTGAGCGCGGGTTGCGGCTACTTGACTTCTGATCGATAGATATCGCTGGGCTCAAACCATCGATTTGATCAACATCTGGCTTTTCCATTAGACCTAAGAACTGACGGGCATATGAACTGAGACTTTCAACGTAACGGCGCTGACCTTCGGCGTAAATGGTATCAAAAGCCAACGAAGATTTGCCTGATCCAGATAAACCAGTAATCACTACCAGCTCATTGCGTGGAATGGTTACGCTTAAGTTCTTTAAATTATGTTCCCGTGCCCCAAGGACCGAGATTACATCCGCCATAAACTTGCCCTACTTTTCTATGCAATAAAGTATTAAATTATAGCGCATTTTGACCTTCTTTACCACTGTCTAGGCTGTATATATATTTGCTAATTGATTATTACGCAACTTAGTGGTATTATTTGCCATATTTCCTCACTACTTTTAAGGTTGAAGAGAGTATGTATCAGCTGTTTAATTTGGGACTTTTAATCGGCACTAAGCTGGGTTTTATCTGGTGGTGCCTGCTCTTTATTGGCGTTACTTTAGTCGTAGCAGTAAAACGCGTGCGGCTGAGTATCGGGCAAATGATTCACCAGTTACTTATTTGGTTTGAGCTAGTCACTAAGCGACGGCTATTCTTCATCCGTTTCGCTAGTGGGAATCAGGGACTCCCCGTACAACTTGAGATCTTCGAGCAAAACTTGACTCCGCGAATCCGTTCTTTCCTGGGCCAGTTGCGCAATCTGTCGAAAATACGCCGCTAAGTGGCTACTTGGGCCACCGTCAAACAATTGGCGCCTTAGATAATTTTCCCAACCTTGGCGCTCAGTTGTGTTTAGCTCGCGCTTATAGTTGCGCGCCAAATAGAAGCTACAAAGTTGTTTTAAACGCTGATCACTAAATTGGTTGCGGATGGCACGGATTTGTTCGGCGTTCTCGTTTGGCTGATGCAAGCTCTTAAGCAAACTTCGGTCCGGATCGGAGTAGAAGCCGTCATAGAGCCGTGAATCAACTGTTGTGTGCTTTTCTGCACGGCGACTTGCTTGCTCAAGATTTAAGATTTCAAGCGCCTGACTTAAGTGTTTGGCAAATATTTTAGCGTCGTCACCCTGTAATTTCTTAAGGTTGGCGTCAATCAAATTAAAATCTACCCCGATCCGTTCTGCCGTTTCTGCTTCATCACGTGCGAATTCAATTGGAGCGATGGCCGGACAGCGATTAAAACGCAATGTCTTTACGGGTAGAGTTTGCGTGGCACTAAGTTTACGCTCTGGATCGTAGCGCCAGGCATTGGCCAATTCTTCTGGGCTAAGCTTTAAATAAGGCTCTGGATCATGACGCAGGTCATAAACTAAAACAGCGTTCGGGGTTTTTAGATTATCTGCAACCTTAACAGTAATTGTGGTGTGGAGCTCATTAGAAGGGTAATGCGAAGACGTATAAAGAAACGGCTGCGCTGAGTTAACTAGTGCACTTACCGCTTCTTTGTGCCGCATCTTAAAGAGAAGATCATACAGCTTAGGCTGTTTTTGTTTAATTAAACGTGCCAGCTCAATTGTTGCGAGCACGTCCGAAGAGGCATCGTGCGCTTTTAAATGATTAAGCTTATTAGCCTTAGCAAGTTGCTCGAGGCGATTAGTGTTCTTGCCATTTTCATCCTGGGGCCAGTTAATCCCCTCTGGTCGCATGGCACGCGTAAATCTTGTTACGTCGAGGAGGTCCCAGCGTGAATTATGCTTTTCCCATGCCCAGGCGTATGGATCATACAAGTTACGGTAGTTAAGGTAACGCATGAATTCATCGTCAAAACGAACGTTATTAAAACCGACAAAGGTGGTCTCTGCTTGAACCACCTCTTTATAGAAAACTTTTAAGAATTCAGCTTCGCTTAAACCCTCAAGAACAGTTTGCTGCGGAGCGATGCCGTGCACCAATACTGCCTGCGGGTCCGGCAAGATATCTTCATTAATCCGGATCAGATAATTAAACGGCTCGGCAACTGGTTTTAAGTCCAAATCTACACGTTGGCCAGCGAATTGCATAATCCGAGCCGAGTCGGGGCGTATGCCGGAGGTTTCTAGATCATAAAAGAATAGCGTCGGGGCGGACATAACTAGTAAACAATTTCACCCTTGCCAGCAATATCTAGCGTGTCACCTGGTTTGACGCCCTGTTTATTAAGCGCCTTTAGGACACCGCGCTTGCGTAAGATATCTAGCAACCTAGCTACGGCCTGGTCGTTGCTAAAGTCCGTTCGAAGGGCAAAGCGTTCAATTTGCGGTCCACTAATTAAATATTTACCTTCGCTGCTGGGCGTAATACTCCAGCCGCTTTTATTCTCCGGTAGACGGTACTCGAACAATTCGGGCTCAGCTACTTTCACTTTTTTAGCGGCCGCCTTATCTTTAGCCGCCTTGGCAGCTAATACTAATTCGCGCAGACCTAAGCCGCTCTTAGCAGATATAAGTAAAATCTTGGTCGACTTTGGTTTTAGAACACGACTTAAGCTGTTTTTTAGATCACTGGTAATTTCGCTGTCTAGCCCCTCAATCTTATTAATGACTACAATCTCCGGGCGCTTCGCAAGTTCTGGATTATACGCCTTAAGCTCGTTGCGGATAGTCAGATAAGCGCTAGCTACATCGGCAACATATGCGTCAATGACGTGCACGATTAATGAAGTCCGCTCGATGTGGCGCAAGAAGTCGTGACCCAGTCCTTTGCCTTTGGCGGCGCCCTCAATTAAGCCGGGAATATCCGCAAAGAGCAAGCTGCTTTTCTTGTCTATATCTACCACTCCTACCGATGGATTAAGTGTCGTAAACGGGTAATCGGCTACTTTAGGACGGGCATGGCTTAAGGCGCCCAGCAAGGTCGATTTACCAGCATTCGGCAGTCCGACAAGTCCAACATCAGCCAGCATTTTTAGTTCCAAGTACAATTGCTTACTCTCGCCTGGCTCACCCTTTTCAGCAAAGCCTGGAGCTTGACGTCTAGAGCTAACAAAGTGGGCGTTACCGAAACCACCGCGGCCACCAGCAGCCACATTAATACTTTGACCAACTTCAATCATGTCAGCAATTAATTGACCATTCTCATCTTTAGCCTCAGTACCGACTGGGACTTCAACGATTAAATCAAGTCCGCTCTTGCCGTGTTTACGTTTATTGCCACCCGACACTCCATCTTCGGCTTTAAGTTGTTTAGTGTAGCGAAAGGTGGCTAAGGAGTCTTGGTTATTGCTGGCGTGCAGGATTACACTGCCGCCATGACCGCCGTTACCACCGTCAGGACCGCCTCTGGAAATAAATTTTTCGCGCCTGAAACTAACCCGGCCGTCACCGCCCTTGCCTGCTTCAACACCTACAACTGCTTGGTCAATAAAATTCATCTGTTTTCTAGTATAGAGTAGCTTAGCGTGATTAGTAGTGTGTGATGTAGTACGGATAGGTAGCAGTCGGCTCCCAAATGCTGTCGACCCTATCAAAACCACCGCCTGGCGCACCCCAGTCGTTCATCTCGCTAATATAGACTTCCTGACCGTTTGGCGAGATGCCTTTAACGATTGCCACGTGCCCCAGATAGCCAGCATCAGTGTCCGCAATTGAGCCAATCGTCGGAACGGAACTAACACGCCAGCCGGATGCGCGGGCACCTAGGTACCAAGTATCGGCATTACCCCAGTTGGCCGGAACGGCAATCTGGGTTGCAACATACCAGGTACATTCGCCAAAATCGTAACCATTAAATCCGTAAATGGCGCCATAACCAAAAGCAAAGCCGTAGGCGTAATAAGTCGAGACTGGTGCTTCAGTGCCATTCGGGATAATGACGCGCTCGCCAGGATAGATACCGTTTATCTCAGCGTCGTTATAGGCAATGATAAGGGACTGATTAGCACTAAACTTTTGCGCCAGTGAGGCCGGCGTATCGCCAGCTTTCACTGTATAGACAATACCGTTAACCGGGGGAATGAGTAGCTTCGTGCCGGCTGTTACGTAGTCACTATAAAGGTTGTTCGACCACAGAAGGCTGTTATTATTCAGGTTAAACTTTTGAGCAATCGAAGTAATGCTATCTCCTGGCTGAACTATATAGGTCTTGATGTCCTTATTTGAAGCGTAATTCGTAGCTACAACTTGTGGTTTTGTAATAACGCTGTTGTTGGCTGGTGCAGAGTTCAAGAGTGCGAGTTCACTATCAGCCTGGTTGGATACGGCAGTTGTCTCGGGCAAGTTATCGAGCCTAGCGACAGATAGAGCAATCGTAGCAGATGCTAGCTGATCGAGCGGGTTTATGGTATTAACAGAGCTAGTGCTCGCTGGCGCGAGGGCAGTACTTAGTTTACTGCCTTGCACTTTAGCGGAAGTTGAATTGCTAATAAAAGCAATCACGCCCAGCAACAAAATAAGGTCAGCACCAAACAAGCTAACTCTGGTTAGCAAATGTTTACTGCGCCGCTTTCCACCTAGAAGCGTCACTAAAAAGCGTGACTTACGCCCCACCTTAAAAGGCAGGGAACCTAAGTACAAAGTGCGTGAAATAGTCCGATTGATAACTAACTACTCCTTGGTCGGTTACTGGTAGAATTAGCCATAGTTCCAGATTACGACAGCTTAATTTTAGCAGAACTAGACTTTATCTACCAGGGGCGAGACTACGGTATGGCGCACAGTTTATGACAATAGGCAGCGGCGTCTGCATTGTGTTGTGCGATTGTCGCTTCGAAATAGGTCGTACCA
>DAIEFN010000011.1 GCA_027325485.1 Candidatus Saccharimonadota bacterium | reverse complement strand
GCTTAATGAACTTACTCTTAATTGTGATGTTCGTGGTCGGGATTATTATTTTAATTTTCGCACGTCCTTTAATGCACAATATCGTGGCGCCAGGACTATCACCAGCGCAACTGACTAAAGCCACCGACATCATGCGCTTGCTGGCCTTTAATCCGCTTTTGTTCACCTTATCTGGGGTATTGACTAGTGTTCAGCAGACCTTGGGTCGTTTTTTCTTCTTCGCAATTGCCCCAACGGTCTATAACCTGACGATTATTGCTAGCATCTTCATCTTTTATAACAATATCGGCTTGGTTGGGTTAGGTATTGGTGCCTTTGCTGGAGCTATTTTCCAGCTGGGTGTCGTTATTGCTGGCCTTAAGAAGTTGAACTTCTACTGGCGACCAATTATCGATTGGAAGAACATGCACTTTAGGACTATCTTAAAAAACCTACCGCCACGCTCGCTCGATCAGGGCATGGACCAGGTCGAAGACATTGTCGAAACACACATTGCAAGTGGTCTAGGCAGTGGCAACATTTCTTTCTATAACAACGCCTACATATTAAGTACGGCTCCTATCTTGCTGCTCGGCACGTCTATTGCAACGGCCGCCTTCCCACGGCTTAATGCACGCTTAAGTCAGGGTCGGCCTGACTTGTTTCGCACCGATTTCTTAAAAGTCGTAAGGGTTATGATTTGGATAACAGCCCCAGTCGTTGTTGTGAGCTACTTTTGTCGAGGTTATCTTGCGCGTCTTATCTTCTCAAGAGGCAATAACCAGATTGCTGTAATCTTTGGCTTTTTGACTGCAGCGATCTTCTTTAGGGTTATGTATGCCATCATTTCGCGCTGGTTCTACTCACGCAAAGATACCCGTACGCCGATGTACATGTCAATCTTTACCATCGGCTTTAACGTCTACCTTGCAATTACCTTAGCTCGGCCAACCGTTTTTGGCGTCGCTGGTCTAGCCATCGCTCAATCGATTGTTGCTGGTACGGAGATACTAATCCTAGTTATCATCATGCTCTTTAAAGATCATAAACTGCTCGATCCGAAATTCTGGAGTGGCGTTGTTCGGATTGCTTCCGTGACTGGCTTTACTGTTTTATCTGGTTTCATTATGATTTCGCTGATGCCGTTGGGGTTACTAGACCGTGGTTTTGTAACCTTGGGTAGCAAATTGTTTATCATTACGATCGTTACATTATCTGTGCATTTTATCGTATCGATTCTGTTCGATCTTGAAGAGGCGAAGCCGGTCTATGCCTTTATGCGTAAGCTAATTCTAAAACCGGTTAAAATAGACTTCTCTTAGCTTCTGCTTCATTAGATATATATAATGGTCACAAAGGTAAATATTTAAGTGCAGCAAAGCCGCATTCGTAATTTTTGTATTATTGCTCATATCGACCACGGTAAATCCACCTTGGCCGACCGGCTATTGGAATTGACTGGGACTGTCTCAAAGCGAGACATGAAAGAACAGATTCTAGATAAGATGGATTTAGAGCGGGAAAAAGGCATTACTATTAAACTCGCGCCGGTACGTATGAACTACCGCGACTATGAGCTTAATCTTATCGATACACCCGGTCACGTTGACTTTAGCTATGAAGTCTCGCGCAGTCTGGCAGCTTGTGAGGGCGCACTACTAGTAGTTGATGCTACGCAAGGCATTCAAGCCCAGACGCTGGCTAATGTTTACCTAGCTCTTAATGCTGACTTAGTCTTAATTCCAGTAATGAATAAGATTGATTTACCAGCGGCGGACCCAGAACGCACGGCAGCCGAAATTATGAGTTTGCTGGGGTGCAAAAGGGAAGAAATACTTTCGATCTCAGCAAAAACCGGTCAGGGTGTCGAGCAGGTTTTAGAGCGCATCGTAGAGAACATTCCAGTGCCCCAGGTAGATTTTGAGGCTCCCACGCGTGCCTTAATTTTCGATAGTTACTATGACGACTTCCGAGGTGTAATCCTCTACGTCAGAATTGTTGATGGCAAACTTGAAAAGGGTGAAAACATCCAAATGTTGGCAACTGGTGCCGTTGGTGTGGCACTTGAAGTGGGTGCTTTAAAACCCGGTCTTCAACCGACCGCTAAGCTAATGTCTGGCGAAATCGGCTATGTTGTCACTAACCTTAAATCCGCCCGTGAGGCCCATGTTGGCGATACGATGACTTCAGCCATCCGTCCAGCAGATAAACCGTTGCCGGGCTATGTTCAGGTTCAGCCATTTGTTTACGCTGGTTTTTTTCCAGAAAGTAATGCCGATTACCAAGCCCTAAAAAGTGCTGTCGAGCGATTGGCGCTGAACGACTCTGCTTTAGTCTATACCAGTGAAAATTCTCCAGTGCTTGGCTTTGGCTTGCGCATTGGCTTTCTTGGTTTACTGCACTTAGATATTGTGCGTGAACGCTTGGAGCGTGAATATAACCTATCCTTGGTTGTCACAAACCCCTCGACTGACTACCACATATTCCTAACTAGCGGCGTTGAAATAGATATTAAAAGCGCAGCCGAGTTGCCAGAGTTGACTAATATTGCTGAGATTCGCGAACCTTGGGTTAAAGGTGAAATCGTATTGCCTAAGACTTACGTTGGTTCAATGCTTGGTTTAATTGTGTCTAAGCGTGGAAAGCAGACTAACTTAAGCTATGTTGATGAGCAAGCTTTAATTAGTTTTGAGGCCCCGCTCGCCAATTTACTAACCGATTTTTATGATCAACTCAAGAGTTTAAGTAGTGGCTACGGTTCGTTTAACTATGAGCTTGATGACTACCGGGCAGGGGACTTGCGCCGCTTAGATTTTCTAATTGCCGGCGATCGAGTTGATGCCTTGTCTGTAATGTCCCATAAAAGTGAGATTGAATCGCTGGCTAGGACGACCCTATCTAAGTTAAAACATATTATCCCGCGCCAGAACTTTAAGGTTACTTTGCAAGCGGCTACCGGCGCTAAAATTATCGCCCGGGAAGATATCTCAGCCTTTCGAAAAGATGTTACGACGGGACTCTACGGTGGCGATGTCAGCCGGAAACGTAAAGTTCTAGAGAAACAAAAGCGTGGTAAGCGACGCTTGAAGCGCTTCGGCAAAGTGGATATTCCAGCTGAAGCTTTCTTTGTTATGATGCAGCGTGATGGTGAAAATTAGGATGAATAATAGCAACCAACTACAGATGCGTGAGCAGTTTGAGCGTATTTTGCTCAACTACCGCATATCCCCGGAAGGCCTTAAACTGCTCTCTAAATTGTCACTCTTGTTACTAGGTGGTCCGTCTGCGGCTGGACGCAACACGATTATTGATCATCTAATTCAAAAAGGTGGCTACCGCCTGATTGTTTCAGACACCACCAGAAAACCACGCAGCAATAACAATATTCCCGAGGTTGACGGTGTGACTTATCACTTTAGAAGTGAGGCGGAAGTTCTTGAGGAGCTAAAACGGGGTGAGTTTTTAGAAGCTGAGATTATTCATGACCAACAAGTTTCAGGCATTAGCATTAGAGAGTTAAAAACAGCAGTACAGCAAAACAAGATTGCTGTTACGGATATTGAGATTGGTGGCTTTAATAACATTATGAGCAATAAGCCAGACACTATTGGTTTGCTAGTTTTGCCACCTAGTTTTGAAGAATGGCTTAAGCGCTTGCGTGGACGCGGCAATATGCCAGAATCGGAAATCCTAAATCGCCTGCGGACTGGGGCTCGCATCTTCCTAGAAGCAGTGTCGCAAAGTCCGGCTGCAATTGTTATTAATGACGATTTAGAACGCAGCGTAGCTGAAATTGACGCCTTAGCGCATGGGGCCAAAGATACATTTATTGACGCCAAGCTAAAGTTAGCACGAAACTTACTGAGCCAAACTGAACACTACCTTTCGACGCATAGCTAGCACTCTTGACTATAGAGTGCTAGAGTCATACAATGTGAGTCAATTAGCCCTATTGGGGTATTTGAAGATGATTAGTGAACGCCAAAACCAGATTTTAAAAGCCATCATTGAGCAGTATGCTGAAGTCGCAAGTCCAGTCGGCTCTAACTTGCTGGCTAAGCTATTTAATGTCTCTTCCGCAACTATTCGGGCCGAAATGGTCGAGCTTGAACGTAACGGCTATATTTCGCAGCCACACACCAGTGCCGGCAGGGTGCCAACCGACAAAGGCTACCGTCATTACGTTAATGAATTTAGCGAAAACCAGCCAGTTGCCAGTGAAAACCGGGCTGAGCGCGCTTTAGCGATACGAGTCCAAGAGGGCGGAATCCCAGAACGCATTATCCGTAATGCTGTCGACACGCTAGTTGAGTTAACCCATAACTTAGGCTTAGCAACCATCGGTAACCAGCTTTATATGAGTGGCCTAGGTAATCTTTTTGGTCAACCAGAATTTTTAGGTGGTGCTCAAGTTAAACAAGTTGCTGATTTATTAGATAACTTAGAGCCGTGGTTACGAGAAGCAGCACCAAACCAACCGCTTAATGTCTATATTGGTCAGGAGAATCCAATTGGTGGTAGTGCTGGCGTAAGTCTCATTATTTCGCGTTTCCGCAGTGGCTTTAGTGATAGTAGTTACATTGGTGTCCTTGGCCCAACACGGCAGCAGTATCATGACGTGATGCTTTTGGTGCGCCGAGCTGGTCAGGAACTGGAGGAGACTTTAAATGGCCGATAGTCCAAAACGACCGAGCAAAGTTAAAACAAACTTAAAGTCCGAGCAAATTCAAGAATTAAAAGAAGCCTTGCAGCGCGAGCGAGCCGATTCAATCAACTTAAGACGGCAACACGAGATAACCCTCGCTAATACCCGTCAATTAAGCATTGCCCGGGTGGTGCGGGAGCTCCTCCCAGCCATAGATAATCTCGAACGAGCCTTAAAACACGTGCCACATGAGTTAGCGGAGCATGACTACGTTAAAGGTGTTCAAGCGGTTGTAAAGCAGTTCGAAAAGGCTCTTACAGATCTTGGTGTAGAACGGATTGCTACAACTGGTGCGCCTTTCGACCCGAGATTTCATGAAGCTGTCCATTTAGACGATAGTGCTGGTGGCAATCAAGAGGTGGTTAGTGAAGAATTGCAAGCTGGCTACAAAATAGGTGATGAGGTTATCCGTCACGCGATGGTCAACGTCCGCTTGCAACCCTAGTTTAGCTATTTAGATTACGCTTATGTATAATCTTTCTTATAGTTAAGAAAGAAGCATATGGACCAAAACGAAGCACCTAAATTAGATCAATCAGAGGAAGTCCCGCCAACCGAAGCGGAACGACAACAAGTTGCACAGCCAGAAGTAAATCAAGAGACAACGAGCGAATCAATGTCTAGTGACTCACAGGAGCCAAGTGAGAGCTCAGATAGTCTAAAGCCCCAGGAATTTACAGCGGATAATAACGCTGCATCAACGGAAGCGCAAAACTCAGTTACATCTGGAGAAGAAGCAACTCCTCCGGTCGTAAATCCAATGTCAAATGACGCAGTTAGTTCGTCTACTGTCTCTAAGAAGCCAGGATTATCACACCTATGGAGACGAGTAGCCATTATCGCTGCTGTAATCTTAGTCCTGGCTGGCGGTAGTGCAGCCGCCTTCTATACCGTCTACTTACCGCACCAACCGTGGTACATCTTAGACGCAGCCTTAAAAAATACCATGGCTCAGAACGATTTTACTCTTAATACCAATGCTAACGTAACAACTTCAAGCATGGCATATAAGCTTAGTAGCATTACAGCTGCAAATCTTACTGCTAAAGGGCTGGATGAAAACTTGACCGTAACAGTTGCTGGGGCAAGTATTCCACTCGAAATTCGTATCGTTAACAGTAACCTGTACTTTAAATTTGGTGACCTAAGTAGTGTCGCCTCACTAGCCTCACTAGCTGGCGGTGCGCTCAAAGACCCTAATCTAGGACCAGTGATCGGGCCTTTGCTTTCAAAACTGTCCAACCAGTGGGTGGTTGTCGACAGCACCTTATTGGATCAGAATAAAAGCCTAAAGTGCATGCTAAATTCTAGCTGGACACTATCAAATAGCGATACGAACTATATGGTTAACAGCTATCTCAACCAGCCGTTCTTTACAGTTAATTCCCAAACTGCGGATACGCTGAACTCTCAAGCCGAATATAGAATGAACGTTACAATGAGCCAAAACCTAGTTCAAAAATATGTAGCAGGCTTAAGTAATCTCAATGCATTTAAGAGTTATGCCCAATGCACCGGCGCCAAGCCTTCGACGAGCCACGCTACGGCCGTGGATAACCAGACCACACCGTTGACCATCTGGGTAAACAAGTCGACGAATCGGATCGATAAGATTGAAACAGTTGGTACTGCTCAGGCCGCCAAAAACGGTACCAGTGGGACGCTAGACGCAACACTTAGCTATGGAAATGTTAATGTTCAAGCACCTACGCAGGCCATACCGGTGACCCAGTTAATTGCCCAGTTAATGCAAGGTTTACAGGGAGATCCACAACTCTTAAACACGATTAGTCCGATGCTTTCCGGCCTCTAAAGAAAAAACACTAGCTTTAACGTTTCTAGCACTCTTGACATAAGAGTGCTAGTTTTTTAATATAGAGATATTATTAGCACTCGATAAGAGTGGCTGCTAAGCGAAAGGTTTCGATAAACATATGGCGAAAGTTATAGGCATTGATCTCGGCACGACTAACTCGGCAATGGCAGTTATGCAGGCCGGGAAACCAGAAATTATTGCAAACAGTGAAGGTAACCGGACTACCCCATCAGTAGTTGCTGTTAATAAGAATGACGAGCGTTTGGTTGGACAGGTTGCGCGCCGTCAGCAAGTTACTAACTCAAAGAACACTGTTTACGAAGTAAAACGTCTGATTGGGCGTAATTTTAGTGATCCTGAAGTCCAGCGCGATATTAAACTAATGGGCTACGAGATTAAGAAAAGTGGCAATGGCGTAAAAGTTGTTATGGCGGATAAAGAATATAGCCCTGAGGAAATCTCAGCCATGATACTAGCTAAGTTAAAGACTGATGCCGAAAACTTCTTGGGTGACAAAGTAACCGAAGCTGTAATTACCGTTCCGGCCTATTTTGATGACAGTCAACGTCAAGCCACCAAAGACGCTGGTAAGATTGCAGGGCTGGAAGTTAAGCGCATTATCAATGAACCAACTGCCGCCGCCCTAGCTTATGGTCTAGATAAAAAGAGTAAAACCGACGAGAAGATTGCGGTTTACGATCTTGGCGGTGGAACATTTGATGTTTCAATTCTGGAACTTGGCGATGGCGTCTTTGAAGTTAAAAGCACTAATGGCGACACTCACCTTGGTGGCGCTGACTTTGACCGTGTACTCGTGAACTTCTTTGCGGCTGAGTTTAAGAAAGACAGCGGTATAGATATTACTGATGACAAGGCTGCCATGCAGCGACTGCGTGACGAGGCGGAAAAAGCTAAGATTGAACTATCTACCGCTAAAGAAATAGATGTTAACTTACCTTTCCTAACGGCTGATGCCGAGGGACCGAAGCACTTTGAATACAAGCTTTCCCGCTCAAAGTTGGAAAGTTTAGTTGGCGAACTAATCGATAAGACCGAAAGCCCGTGCCAGAAAGCACTAGCTGACGCTGGTCTTAAACCAAGCGAAATTGACGCTGTAGTGTTGGTCGGCGGTATGACTAGAATGCCGGCAGTGCAGGCTAAGGTAAAGGCTATCTTTGGCAAAGAACCAATGAGAGGTGTCAACCCTGATGAGGTGGTGGCGATTGGGGCAGCAATTCAAGCTGGCGTTTTGCAAGGTGACGTCAAGGATGTGCTTTTGCTGGACGTAACTCCGTTGTCCTTAGGGATTGAAACTATGGGTGGCGTCATGACCAAATTAATTGACCGCAATACGACTATCCCTACCTCTAAGAGTGAGGTATTCTCAACAGCTGCAGATAACCAGCCACAAGTCGAGATTCATGTCTTGCAAGGCGAGCGCGAAATGATTGATGGCAACAAGAGCCTAGGCCGGTTCACTTTAGATGGTATTCCTCCAGCTCCCCGTGGCGTTCCGCAAGTAGAAGTAACCTTTAATATCGACGCCAACGGCATTTTAAATGTTAAAGCTAAGGATAAGGGTACTAATAAGGAACAGAGCATTACTATTTCCGGTTCCGGTAACCTAGACAAGACTGAAGTTGAGCGCATGGCTAAAGAAGCTGAAACTCATGCTGAAGAAGACCGTGAACGCAAAGCGACAGTTGACGCTCGCAACTTGCTGGACGGTATCATCTATCAAGCTGAGAAGTTAGCATCAGACAGTAAGGACAAATTGTCAGAAGATGACTTAAAGACTCTAAACGAATCAGTTGAAGAAGCTAAAAAAGCAGCTAAGGACGAAAAAGCCACTAAAGATTCCCTCGATACTGCCGCTAAAACGCTTAGCGATAAAATGATGCCAATTGGCGCTAAGATGTACGAAGACCAATCTGCAGAAAAGACAGATACAGATTCTAAAGCAGAATCCGCTGACGCTAAGTCCGAAGGACCAATTGAAGGCGAAGTTGTTGACGACGAAAAGTCCGATACCGATAAAGGCAGTAAAGCAAAAAAATAAGAGCCTTAAGCATCGATCCAGCATAGATTATCTAATCTAAGGTTGGCTTCAATCAGGGCGTTAAGGTAAGGTAGTACTAAATGGCCCAACGCGATTACTACGAAATACTCGGCGTGTCTAAAAGCGCATCAGCTGATGAGATTAAGAAGGCTTACCGTCGGGCGGCTGTCGAGTCGCATCCTGATCGCGGTGGTGATGAGGCTAAATTTAAAGAAGTTAATGAGGCCTACGAGGTTTTAAAAGACCCCGGTAAACGGCAGCGCTATGATCAGTTTGGGCATGCTGGTGTTGGTGGCAACCCAGCTGGTGGCGGCTTTGACTTTGGTTCAGCGCGTAATGTTAATTTTGACTTTGGCGATTTAGGACTAGGCGACATCTTTAGTAGCTTTTTTGGTGGCGGTCCCTCAGCGGCTAATGCTCAGCCTGGTCGCGGTCATGATGTCGAGACCAGAGTTGAAATTGACTTTAGTGAAGCCGTATTTGGTACAGAAGTTGATCTAAAACTAACCCTAGAAGATGTTTGTGAGCACTGTAAGGGAAGTACTGCCGAACCTGGCTATGAAATGAAGACTTGTAGCACTTGTGGTGGTAGCGGTCAGGTAGTCCATGTGACACGCACGGTCTTTGGCAATATTCAACAGGCCAGCATTTGTCCAGTCTGTAAGGGTAGCGGCAAAGTTCCGGAAAAGGAGTGCAGCGTTTGTCACGGTAAGGGCACCCAAGCTAAGTCACAATCCATTACGCTTAAAGTACCGGCCGGAGTTGATGATGGCGCAACGATTCGACTGCGTGAGCACGGTGAGGCGGTCGCTGGTGGGAAGAAGGGCGATCTCTACGTTAACATTCGGGTTAAACCGCACAAACACTTTACGCGTGAGGGCGATTTAATCTTAAGTGATGAGCACATTGATATGGTGCTAGCAACAATGGGTGGCGAAATTGAAGTGGCGACCGTCGATGGGCCAGTTAGGATGAAAGTTCCAGCTGGCACCCAGAGCCAGAGTGACTTTAAACTCTCTGGACATGGCGTACCTCATCTCCGAGGCGGTACGCGGGGGGCACATATTGTTACAATCATTGTCGATACGCCAACTAAGCTTAATAAGGCCCAGCAAGAACTGCTAAAACAGTTTGCCGAGAGCTCCGATACTAAGGGAAAGAAAGGTTTTTGGCGTTAAATATTGCGCTTATGGCTAACTGGACAGATAATAGGTAATATGAAACGAATTAATAATGACGAGCAAGGATTCATTCCTCTGCTTATCACCATTGTAATTATCGTTGCAGCTTTTATCTATCTAGCCTATACTCGCGTGCATCACTTGGCTAAATAGCACTTTATGAATTATCACCCGACAGCGATTGGCACGATCGAAAGGATCAGCCTGCCAGATTATGGCATTACTGATGTTCCAGCCAAGGTGGACACTGGTGCTGACAGCTCAGCAATCTGGGCCAGTAATATTGCTGAGCACGATGGCGAGCTAAGCTTTACGTTATTTGGACCAACCTCGCCTTTCTACAATGGCAAGGTAATTAAGACCCGCAAGTACGGTTTCGTAACGGTAAAGAATTCTTTCGGCCACAAAGAAGTGCGCTACAAAGTTAGTCTACGCCTTAACATTGCCGGAAGGGTCATTCGCGCCCGAATTAACCTGGCAAACCGCACCAATAATCGCTTCCCAGTCTTAATCGGGCGGCGTACGTTGCACGGTAAGTTTGTGGTTGATGTGGCTAAACGCAATCAGGCGCTTGGTAATCATCGGGTTTTAATGCTAGTTACAAATATGAATGCCGCCAATGGTCAATTTGCTAATGCCCTAATTGCTCAAGGAGTTGAAGTTGAGCGAGCGACCTATAGTCAACTGGTATTTAATTTAGGTGGTGAAGGGAACCGAATTACGATTGCAAATACCGGAGCGGATTTATCCGACTTTGGTCTAATCTACTTCCGTACTAGTAAAGTCTTCGGTCAAGATAACGTCGCCGCTGCTATTGCTCAGTATTTAGTTAATCGTAATGCCGACTTTATAGATCAAGCGGTCAGTTCTTCACCCGATCCAGATAAGTTGTATCAATACATCGAAATGACAGATCACGGTATATCCGTGCCACCAGCCATATTTATGTTGCCACACTTAATGAGTGAGTCATACGAAAAGCTGGTTGCCGATCTAGGGCTACCTTTTATACTTAAAGACGTCCGTGGTAGTCGTGGGGAATTCAATTATTTAATTAACACCCATGCCGAGTTTTCGCGTGCCTTGAGGCAATCAGAAGACCTAAAAAAACTTTTAATTGCCCAGCAGTTCATCCCTAACAATTGCGATTATCGGCTGATTACGCTTGGTGGTCAGGTCTCTTTAGTAATCAAGCGTACCCGTAAAAACGATAGTACTCACTTAAATAACGTCTCTCAGGGCGGTAAAGCAGAATTGGTTGAGCTAAGTTCTCTACCAGCCAGTCTAATTAATCAAGCAGTGATGTCGGCTAAGCTGTTTCAACTCCAAATAGCAGGGGTAGATTTAATGCAAGACAAAGTCAGTAAACTGTGGTATTGTCTTGAAGTTAACAAAGCGCCGCACATCTACAGTGGAGCCTTTGTTAACGAAAAAGCGGCAGCCTTCGCCAATTACTTAAACCAGAAGCTGTTAACTTAAATACTATTTAGTAAATTCACTAAATTTAGATTTATAGGTAAAGATTATGAATATAGCAATCCTGTCTCAAAGCACAAAGAACTACTCAACCTCACGTTTAGTTGAGGAAGCTAAAGCCCGTGGGCATAACGTACGGGTTATTAATTACGCCAAATGCTACGTTACCTTAGAGCAAAGTACGCCAATCGTAAATTACCGGGGTGAAGAATTGACCGACATTGATGCAATTGTGCCTCGTATTTCAGCCCGACTAACGAATTATGGCGCATCAATAGTGCGTCAGTTTGAGATGCAAAACGTCTTTACGACCACAAGTTCAATTGCGCTTGTGAGGGCAAGGGATAAGCTACGTAGCATGCAATTGCTCGCAAAGTCCGGAGTCGGCATACCTAAGACCGTTTTTGCGCGCGAAACAGCAGATTATGAAGGAGTTTTAGAGCAAGTTGGTGGTGCGCCAGTCATTATTAAGATTGCCCGCGGTACGCATGGTACAGGGGTAGTACTGGCTGAAACGCGCAGTGCAGCACTAGCTGTGATGCAGGCCTTTAATGTTGAGGGCGTAAACTTTTTAGTTCAGGAATATATTGCCGAGAGTCGGGGTGAAGACATCCGTGCCTTTGTCGTGAATGGCAAGGTAATTGCTAGTATGATGCGCAAAAGTAAGGATGAAGACTTTCGTGCCAACTTGCACCAAGGTGGTGTTGGCATGGCAGTAAAACTAACTGAAATTGAACGCAAAACTGCCCAAAAAGCGGCTAAAGCCATGGGACTAACCGTCTCTGGTGTCGATCTACTAAGATCAGAAAGAGGGCCACTTGTGCTTGAAGTTAATGCTTCGCCTGGTTTTGGTATTGAAAAGATAACTGGTCGCAATGTCGGAGCAAGTATCGTAGAGTACACTGAGCACCTAGCTAAGACTGGTCGTCGCAAGGATCGAGTCGGCGCTTAAAAACGCTCATGCTATAGTAAGCATGTGACCTCCGGAACTCTCTGGCTAGCGATTATTGCTCTAGCCCCAATTGCAGGCATCTTTCTGCTCGGCGCTAATGCCGCGCTAGTGTTTCTTAGCCTATGCCTTGGATACGTGCTTTACTCCTTTGATGCCCATAATGCCACGAGCGCTATTAACTTGTTGCATCAGTATAGCTTCACAAATCACCTTAAAACTTCAGCAATTGTAATAAATTTAGTGCTTCTGCTAGGGCCCGCACTGATAACACTAGTTATTCAAATTCGTTCGATGCACGGCAGTCGACGTTTATTAAATCTGATTCCGGCTGTATTTTGCGGGTTGTTTGCTGCCTTAATCGTCGTTCCAGCTCTCCCGTCCGGTGTTGCTTCATCAATTGGTGCAACGCCCTACTGGGGCAAGTTAGCGCATTATCAAGCCGATATCGTTGGTATTGGCGCTGCCGTAGCAATCGTCTTTTTCTGGTCAAACTTTAAACATCACGCTAGCAAGAAGAGTGCACATAAGTAAGCGCACGCTTTTAGTAAAACAGCTAGATTGATCACAATCAACGTGACTTTAACTGTACGAGAAGTGTCTTGGAAAGCCTACTGTAAAACTATTGCAACTAAACTTAGAGAAGAAAATAAAGAAATATTTATAAGAAGAAGCTTTATCTGTATAGCTGACTATGTGTGCCTATCAGTGCGAATATGATAATCTTATCGTTTTGTATATAGTAGAGCGCTCTTAAATCACCTTGAATATCTATGCTTCGATAGCCTATGTAATTACCTTTTAAGGCATGATCACGGAGCACTCTATCGCTAGGGTTGTTCTTAAATAATTCTAAACGTTCATAGAAACGTGTTTGCTGAGTGCTTTTAAGTTTCTTAAACTGTCTAGTAAAGTCTTTAGTAAATTGAATCTGATGATATAGCATGAACTATAGACTTTTAAGGTAATCTATCGCTTCTTGAGCCGTACTAAACGCTGGACTAAGATCACCCGCTTCTATTTCCTTCTCGGCTTGTTCTATAAGTTTCTCCATTTTAGGAGTCATGATTTCTACTGCACTAAAATGAATTTGGCCTGTCTCTGCTAATTCCATAAGGTAGGCGTTGACGAGAGTACTTAAAGGTATACCAAAAGAACCAGCTACTAATTGAGCTTTCTTTTTCACATGTTCGTCGACTTTGACATTTAAAATAGCTGTTTTCATATAACAAAGTATATACTTCGTATACTGTCAGTCAAGCTAAAATTACGAGATGCAACTAAAATAAGATAATCACAATCTTCTAAATTGTCGTGAGGGCATTTGGAGATCCAGCACAGAAATAAGCTATATATTCTTACCCAGGAACTTCTTAGATGGAAACAACTTTTAGATGATAGGTTTGCACAAAGCAAACTCAGACAACGCATTTTATAGATCTAGATTTAATATCACTTGATAGATTTAAGATTTGTTTTCAGTTTAAGCAATACTTTAGTTAAGAACACTATAAAAACTAACCATATTGCAGCATCTAGTAAAAATAAAGGCCAAGATGTCTTATACCAATAACTGCAACTTGTTTGATAAAAATGATTAGTATATACAAATGGAAATCCCTGGTTTTGCGGTGTCGGCATAACAAAATTAATTGGAGTACCGCTACACTGAGGACCTTGTGTAAATGTAGTTCCTAATATCTTTGGTTGTCCGATGCCTGGAATTACAATAGTCACCACTATGGATACAGCGACAAAGATCAAACCAATTATTGTTCGTTTTGCATGTTTCACAAACAAATTTTATCAAAATATCCACTATATGAATAAAACTTGGAGGGCCCAGTGGGACTCGAACCCACGACACCCTGCTTAAAAGGCAGGTGCTCTAACCGGCTGAGCTATGGGCCCATATTCATATGGGCAATTTACTTCTTACATTATCCGGTTTAGTTTTGCCTTGTCAATTAGTTCTACCGTGACAGTGCCCTTATCTTAGTGATAAAATAACAGATAGAGATAGATTAGTCTTAAAGTGAGGTAGTTTTAAAGTGAGTGGTCATAGCAAATGGTCGACCATTAAGAGACAAAAGGGCGCTAAAGATGCAGCCCGTGGTGTTGTATTTACTAAACTTGGCAATACCATTGCGGTTGCGGCTCGTAATGGCACTGATCCAGAGACTAATTTCGCACTGCGCTTAGCAATTGAAAAAGCTAAGGAAGTTAATATGCCAATGGCTAATATCCAACGGGCGATTGACCGCCAAAAAGATAAAGATGCGGCCCAGTTACACGAACTGCTTTATGAAGGCTACGGGCCGGGCGGTGTTGCGGTATTAGTAGAATGCACCACAGATAATATCAACCGAACATATTCAGATGTAAAAGTTGCTTTCAGCCGGCACGGTGGTAGTTTGGCGGATAAGGGTAGTGTGGCTTTCCAGTTTGACCGTCGTGGCGTGATTAGAATTGAGCAGACAGGTGACTCGGTTCTTGAGGCCGCAATTGAAGCTGGCGCATTAGATATTATTGAAGAAGAAGACGGCACACTTGTCTATACTGACCCTAAAGAATTAAACCGGATACGGTTGGCGCTGTTAGAAGCTGGCCTAAAAGTTTTAGAAACCGAACTAGCTTATGTGCCAAAGAATACAATTGTGATTGATGATGCGGAAACGGCAGGTAAGTTGTTACGTATCATGGACGCCCTCGATGACATTGATGATGTTAACAATGTTTCCGTTAACTTTGATATTTCGGAATCAATTTTAGCGAAGCTAAATTAAACCTTATAAAATGAGACATCCATGCTAAGAATTCTCGGCATCGATCCGGGCACGGGTATTGTTGGATTCGGCTGCATTGAAGCCGACAATCGGACACTAAAGTTAGTTGACGCTGGCGTGATTAGAACCCCAGCTGGAGAAGCTGATGCTACTCGGCTAAGTACTATCTATGAAGAAGTTAGTCGCTTAATTACTGAGTATCAGCCAGAATGGTTCAGCATTGAGCGATTGTTCTTTGCGCGTAATGTAACAACCGCCATGACCGTATCTCAATCCCGTGGTGTGCTTCTTCTCGCCGCCAGCCAGGCAAATCTAAAAATCGCTGAGTATACGCCACTCCAAATTAAAATGGCGCTTACTGGTTATGGCCGTGCCGATAAAAAGCAAATGCAGGAAATGGTGCGCATTTTGCTTAATCTGCAGCAGATCCCGAAGCCTGATGATGCAGCCGATGCTTTAGCTGCTGCCATTACGCACGCTCAGTTCGTCACTTAAAAGTGCTTAATGTGCCATAATTGCCTACAGCATGATTGCATCTATTGAAGGAATAGTAGAAGAGAAGAGTTTAGATCGCGTGGTAATTAATGTTGCCGGAATCGGTTATGAAATATATGTCACCGACACGTCGCTAGCTGGTCTTGAACGTGATAAATCTGCCAAACTATTTATTAGAGAGCAGATTAAGGAAGAAGCACACGACCTATACGGCTTCGTTTCGATAGATGAAAAACATCTGTTTGAAAAGTTACTTTCCGTTAAAAACGTTGGCCCTAAGGTTGCGATGTCAGTTCTTAATATTGGCTCTTCTGAAAAAGTCAGACAGGCAATTGCCGGAGGAGACGTTAAAGTTCTCCAAAGTGCAAAAGGGGTTGGTCGACGAGCTGCTGAACAAATTGTAGTTGAGTTAAGAGATAAAGTTGGACTGGCTTCGACCTCGGCTGCTGAGGCTATAGTTGGTCGTGGTGGTGGTGATTTAGAGGGTGACGAAGCGGTTGAGGCCTTAATAAGCTTAGGCTACAGCATCTATGACGCCCGCACTGCTTTAACTGGCATTAGCCTTGAGTTACCGACTGAAGCCCGGATCAGGCAAGCCTTAAAAGCCACTAAATGAGCTATCCTGTTAAAATAGCCTTAGACTAACATATGATAGAGCGCATTATTACTGCTGCCGCAGACAACCCCGCAGATAGCGAAGAACCGCAAATTGAGGTCACCTTAAGACCAAAAGACTTCTCGAGCTATATCGGGCAGGACAGATTAAAGGAAAACTTAAAACTGGCGATTGCTGCAGCAAAGAAGCGCAATGAGCCACTTGATCATATCTTGCTATACGGTCCACCTGGGCTTGGCAAAACAACTATGGCGAGTGTTATAGCTAACGAGATGAATACGCAAATCCGTATTACAAGTGGACCAGCCGTCGAACGTCCAGGTGACCTGGCTAGTCTTTTAACTAATTTATCTGACCACGACATATTATTTATTGACGAGATTCATCGCTTGCACCGGACCGTAGAAGAAGTCCTCTATACCGCCATGGAAGACTTCAAGCTAGATATTATGCTTGGTAAAGGACCCTCCGCACGCTCCCTTCGTCTTGACTTGCCCCACTTTACAATCATTGGCGCCACTACCAGAACCGGCTCCATTGCCGCCCCTTTGCGTGATCGCTTTGGTATGGTTCATCGCTTGGATTTTTATACCAAAGAACAGATTGAGGCAATCATTAAAAGGACGGCTAGTATCTTGAATATTGCAATTGATCCAACGGCTGCATCTGTTTTAGCAGAGCGCTCGAGACTTACGCCAAGAATTGCCAATCGAATGCTACGCCGGGTGCGCGATTATGCAGATATTAATGGTGACGGGATTATAGATACCGATATTACCTATAAGGCACTTAAACTCTTAGACATCGATGAGCTAGGACTCGACCCCGCCGATCGTTTGTTGCTAATGGCCATTATTGATAATTACCGCGGTGGTCCAGTCGGGGTTGAAACTCTGGCTGCCATTACGGCAGAAGAAAGAGCAACGATTGAAGATATGATTGAACCTTACCTACTGCAGGTTGGCTTGCTCGAACGTACGCCTCGGGGGCGCAAAGTAACCCCCAAGGCCTATACACATTTAGGCAAAGCGAAAGACAATCAGTCACATCAGTCTAAGCTTGTCTAAATTTTTATTGGAACGGGTTAGAGCGGGCTTGGTTAAATAGAGCTTGAACGCTGACTGAGTTGTTTTGAAGTTGCTTAAGCTGGTTTACCACGTTCTGGTTTATAGCTGGCGAGACTGAGGTCTTAAGGTTACTAGCAATAGCGGAAGAAGACGGAGCGGCACTTAAAAAGCCGTTTATTTTAATTAACACATAGCCATAAAGCAGGGCGACTAAAACGATTAGGGCTAACCACGTATACTTACGTAATTTAGAGCTCTTAGTAATGACCGATTGTAGCTGTTGCTTGATGTCGGGTTTTTCGTCTTTGTTCATAGCGGCTTTATATACTCGTTAATGGTTAGTGAAAATGTGACCAGTCCATTAGCTAGAGGTTGAATGTTTAGCCCAGTAACTAAGCTGGTGCGTCGGTTCTGCTCTAGGTTAGTTAAAAAATTATAGAAAGCACCATAGCTAACCGCAGTCTTCGGCTGGCTATCATCAACTTCGATTGGTAGGGCATAAACACCTGGGATACCTTTTACGGCAGTTAGCTGTGACAGTGATAGCGAGCTAGGTGTTGGAGTTGAGGATGAAGTGCCTGTAGCTGGTGCAACTGGAGCGGCGCTACCAAGTGTTGAGGAGGGGAAAGCGATCGTAGAAAGGGTAATGCCATTAGCTGCAGCAAGATTCACAATCTCCCGAACAGCTTCAGCCTGATTTTTATCTTGAGGAACTACTGCCTTGGCGATTGTTTCCAGATCGGAGTATTTAACTACCTCAGCCTTGGCACTAATTAGGTTGGTCTGCTCTTGCTTGAGCGCTTGCCCCTTTGCCTTAAGCGAAACCAGGCTATCGCCTTGGCTTTTAAGTTGAGCCACCACCGTCTTAGTCCCTAGCAAAATACCAATTAAGAGGATTGCAACTAAAGCTAGCATCATTCGGTTGACTAGTTTTGAGTCCAGCTTCAGTTTTGCATTCATAGCCATATAATTTTAGTTAGCCTTTTGGTTAATAAACAAGAATTGGTTATTGGCGGCAAACTGTGCCCGCAGTGTGACGGTACAAGGATATTGACTGTTTTGGTTACTGGTTGTCGATGATGAACTACAAGAGATATTCACTAAGTCAGCTTTTGAGAAAATGCCATTGCTTGGATCGGCTAGATTGACCTGTACTTGAGTTGCGGCCGTGTAGTTAGTTGACTCAGCTGTAATATCCAGGCCAGAGCCCTTTGTAGTGCTCGTAATGTTTAAGCTGGTGAGGTTAGAGCCTTGAGGCATAGCGGCTGCAATCTGCTTAAGCAATTTAGAGAACAAAACTTCTTGAGATAATACTTTAACTACCAAGGAAAAGTCATTTGAGATTGTTTGGACTTGGTTCTCTGTACCAGTTAAGTTTTCGGCTGCTAAGGTTTTCTGCAGTTGGTTGACACTATCGGAATTGGTGTTGATGGCTTGATGCAAACTTACCCAGCCGTAAGTGCCAATTGCCCCGAGTCCAATTAAGGCGACCAATAATGCTACCACCCACCTCATGAGACGTTCGTTCTGCATTGCATAGCGGTAGGCGTGTTTAGTCTCTGGCGGTAAAAGGTTAATCATGACTTAAAGACCTCTTTCGGATCAACCATTGATAGACCAGCTGCCGTGGCGTACATTTTTTTGTCGGCCCGTGGCGGTAATTTTAGCTTATGGATTTCAAGATATT
>DAIEFN010000010.1 GCA_027325485.1 Candidatus Saccharimonadota bacterium | reverse complement strand
TAGCAGCAGCCGTCAGTGAGTAACCTGAACAAGCTGTCGCACCGGTCGTAATTGCGCCACCACTTGCAACTGTGTCACCGCAGCCTGTTGGAGTGACAGCGTACGTAAAGCCAGCTGCAGCCGTAAAGTCGTTAGACATGGTTGTGTTATTGCCACCGGCACTGCTTGCAAGCCAGTTGTTGACATCAGCAATCGTTGCCGGATAGCTGTTGTTGTCTGTGTAGTATTCGCCTAGTTTGTTTTTAACTTCAGCTAAGGTCGATTGTGCGGCTGCTTTGTGTGCCTTGTTGGTTGCACCACTGTAAGCCACAAAAGCAATCGCGGCTAAGATACCGATGATGATGATCACAATCAACAACTCGATAAGAGTGAATCCGCTTGAATTAATTTTTTTACGCATTGGTTTGCCCACCTTTCTAATTTTCTTGGTGTATATATCTTTAAGTTATTTTTATTACGACCTTGATGAGAACATTATTTCTTATGCTTAGTCGAATGTCAATATATCTAGAGCCTTAGGGTGGGTTTTTCTAGCCGGATACGCTTGTCGAAAGTTGGGTGATTGGGCCAAAAACACTTAAGGCAACTATTCCAACCATGCCACCAAGCAAGACGATCATTACCGGCTCAATAATTGAAGAGATGGCCCCAACTGCTGAATCAACCTCTTCTTCGTAGAAATCCGCGACCTTTAAGATAATAGTGTCGGTTTGCCCAGTTTCTTCACCCACCGCTAGCATCTGTACTACGATTGGCGGGAAGTGCTTGCTTTTACCGAGCTCAGTCGATAGTTGGCTGCCAGCTTGGACTGCCTTTGAGCATGCCAGGAGCTCCTTTTCAATAACCGCATTACCAATTGCTTCGGCTGTCGTGTTAATGGAGTCGACAATTGATACGCCAGCTCCCATCAGAGACGCGAATATACGGGCAAAGCGGGCAATAGCTGTCTTACCTACGATACCTTTGACTGCTGGGACCTTAAGCAGGAAAGAGTCCCAAACGTAACGTCCACGCTTAGATTTAATGTAACGCCTGAAGAGGGTAATAAATAGTGGCAAAAAGACGACCACAACAACTATAAATAAGGGCTTACGCATAGTGTGGCTAATGGAGAGCAGAACGCGGGTATAAATTGGTAGCTGGGCTTTACCCTGACTGAGCGAGGTTAAAATTGCACCAATTTTTGGCACAATAAAGGTCATTAGAATAAAGAAGGCAATCATCGTAACGCTGAAAATAACACCCGGGTAAACCATCGCGCCACGGATCTTGCCGCGCAATGCTGAGTCTTTTTCCTGTTGAAAGGCGAGCCGATCTAATACTTTATCTAAAATTCCGCCAGCCTCCCCAGCTCTTACCATGTTGACGTATATTGGTGAGAAAACTTTAGGATGTTTGCTCAGAGCCGAGCTTAAATTAGTGCCACCCTGAATGTCGCTCGTAATAGTAGTTAAGGCTTTCTTTAAAACTAGCGACTCGGTTTGATCACGTAGCAAAGATAGCGAGCGTAAGATAGGTACGCCAGCGTTAACCATAGTTGAAAGTTGGCGCGTAAAGATAACCAGGTCTTTCGCTTTAACCTTATTGCCGCCCGGTATTGGGATCTCCATCTTGAGACCCTTGCTCTTGGTGGATTGTTTAACGACGATTGGCAGAAGCTGATTTTCTCTTAAGGATGTGAGGGCCGCGTTCTTATCGCGGGCGGTAATTGTGCCCTTTTGTAATTGGCCGTTTTTTAGGTGGGCTATATATTCAAATTCAGGCATTTAATTATTCCTTACTCGTCGCCGTTACGCGCAAGACTTCTTCTAGAGTCGTTTGACCGCGTAAGCTCTTTATTAAACCATCAACATGCATCGTAATCATACCGCCATTAACCGCCAGTGCCTCTAAAGCTTCGCTGGTTGAGTTAGTGACGATGGCTTTTTGAACCAGCTGATTATTATCTAATACCTCATAAATACCAATACGTCCCCTATATCCAGTGTGGTTGCAGGTTGTGCATCCATCCTCATGAGCTCGCCAAAGTCTCTCAATTGTTTTATCGGTACTGCTTAAATCGCTAATTGCTGCCTTGCCGTCACCAGTTTTATCTAAACCGATGCCGTCCTTTAGGGCTTGTCGCTCTAAATCGTTTATTTCGGCGAAGTCGTGGGCACTCTGGAGCGCAAAAGCTTCCCTAATGCGATTAATGACACCATCGTCAGGCGTGTAAAGCTCGCGGCAATCCTGACATAGTCGGCGCACTAGGCGTTGCCCGATCACTACTCTAACGGTACTGGCAATCAGGAAAGGCTCGACCCCCATATCCATTAAACGGGGCAAACAAGTGGCGGCGTCACTTGTGTGCAGGGTAGAGAATACTAAGTGGCCAGTCAGGGCAGCTTGAACCGCTAAGTCAGCTGTTTCGGTGTCGCGAATCTCCCCAACCATAATAATGTTTGGATCTTGTCTTAAAAGCGAGCGTAAACCATTCGCAAAGGTCATGCCGGCAATTGGGTTAACCTGGGTCTGGTTAACTCCTTGGATTCGGTATTCCACCGGGTCTTCAACTGTCGAAATGTTCACGCTTGGGGTATTTAGCTGGGAGAGCACACTAAAGAGGGTAGTCGATTTACCTGACCCCGTCGGGCCAGTGACTAGGATCATACCGTGAGGCTGAACGATGGCTTGCTCAAGTAATTTTAAAGCGTTACCCCAAAAGCCTAACTCTTCTAGAGTAGCTGCCTTAACGGATTCGTTTAAGATTCTCATTACTACCTTTTCACCGTCCACGATGGGCAGGGTTGAAACACGTAGAGCAAATACTTGGCTACCAACGGCAATCTTAAAGCGTCCGTCCTGTGGGGCGCGGTGTTCATCAATCTTAAGATTAGCTAAAATCTTAATTCGGCTAACTAAGGCGTTAAGGACCCGCCGAGGCAGTTTATTAGCTTCTCGCAAAATGCCGTCAATTCTATAACGCACCACAACGTACTTTTCGCGTGGCTCAATATGGATGTCGCTGGCTCCCGCTTTCACGCCGTACTCAATGATAAGATTGACCGTTTGGGCAATCGGTGAGTCTTCCTTAAGGTCATTCTCGTCGACCGTTTCTTCATCTTCTTCCGGACTGAGCTCGTCACTCGATATGACTTTAGTTAGCTCGCCAGCTATGTTGCCACGGTAAGTTTCGAGAGCGGCCTGGATTTGGTTCTCAGGGGCAACGTAAACGCGCAGGTTATTGCCCAGCTGTTTCTGTAAGAAGTTAACTGCCTGGATGTCGTCTGGGTCAGCCATGGCGACATATTTAATACCGTCTTTATCGACATCAAATACGACAGCGTTGTACTGGCGGGCGATGCGCTCTGGTAGCTGCTTAAACAGTTCGCGCTTAATGTCTTTTGGATTTAAATCAACAAACGGAACATCAACCGCGTCGGCATAGAGCTTTGTTAAATCTTTCTCGGTAATAATATTACCGGCTACAGCTAAATCCTGGAGCGGTCTTTTTTCAGATTTCTCTTGCTCGCGGAGTTGTGCCAGCTGCTCAGCAGTTACTTTGCCGCTGTGCTGCAGGAAGTCCTCGACGATTTTATCGGCGATGCGCATGTCTGCTTTTTAGGAGGTATAAGCCCACTTTAACCTTTAGCGATAAGTATACCAATCCAAGTCTAAAAAAGCTAAGTTAAAACGTAGATTAATATATTCTTAAAACTTCAACCAGTAATGCTTTGTTGGTTAAGTTATTAAACGTATAGTAGTAGTTAAACTTTAGGGTATGAATTTGGGTGGCATAAAGGAAAGGACGATTTGACCATGGCACTAAGTAAATCTACATCAACTAAAAACAAGGCCGAGCTTCCTGAAAAGGCAACCAATGCCGACGGACGCGCCAAAGCACTAGGTGTAGCACTAGAGCAAATTGAAAAGCAGTTTGGTAAGGGTGCAATTATGAAACTGGGAGAGAGCCATGTTAGCGATAATATGGAATTTAACTCATCAGGATGTTTGTCATTAGATCTAGCCCTCGGTGGCGGCCTACCTAAAGGTCGGGTTATTGAGGTCTATGGTCCTGAGTCGTCCGGCAAAACGACCCTAACTCTGCACGCCATTGCCGAAGTTCAGAAGCGTGGCGGTACCGCAGCTTTTATTGATGCCGAACACGCCCTTGACCCTAGCTATGCTAAGCGCATTGGTGTCGATGTCGCTAACCTGCTTCTGTCCCAGCCAGATAACGGTGAGCAGGCCCTTGAGATTACTGAAACTCTCGTACGCTCTAATGCAGTCGACTTAATAGTCGTTGACTCGGTTGCCGCTTTAGTCCCACGCGCTGAAATTGAAGGCGATATGGGCGAAAGCCTACCTGGTCTCCAGGCGCGCCTAATGAGTCAGGCCCTGCGCAAGCTCACAGGTGTTATTTCCCGCTCCAAGACCACAGTCATTTTCATTAACCAAATAAGAATGAAGATTGGTGTGATGTTTGGCAATCCTGAGACCACGACTGGTGGCAATGCCTTGAAATTCTATTCAAGTGTACGCATGGACATTCGTCGCATCGGTCAAATTAAACAGGGTGACGAAGTGATCGGCAACCGAACTAGAGTAAAAGTTGTTAAAAACAAGATTGCACCACCATTTAAGGAAGCTGAATTCGACATTATGTATAACGAAGGTATTTCAAAAACCGGTGACATTATTGACCTGGCTTCCGAGAGGGGAATGGTCGAAAAAGCTGGGGCTTGGTATTCCTACAAAGGCGAAAAAATTGCCCAGGGTCGTGAAGCTGCTAAGGCATACCTAAAGGCCAACCCGAAGGCGCTGGAAGAAATTACGCAAGCCATCATCACTCAAGAAGAAGCCGCCAAAGTTTAGGCGAGCTGCTACAAAAAGCAGACGATGAAGATTACGGCCATAGAGCAGATGTCGCATAAGCCCGGTATGTATCGAATATCGGTAGACACTAAACCAATTGGCTATGTTGCAGCCGATGATGTTTTTGAACTCGGACTTGGTCACGGCGGGGATATTACGAGCGAGACATATTCTAAGTTACTTCAGAGAGTTAAATTCAACGCCTTTTATGCCAGTGCTATTGCCTATGCAGACCGGCGGTTACGTTCTGTAGCTGAAATTGAGCGCTACTTAAAAGGTCGCGGCTGCGATCTTAAGATGGCTACCGTAATCGCTAAGAAGCTAGTTAACTCTGGCCTGGTTGATGAATCTAAACTAGCTATAGCCTATGTGCACGATGCAGCACTACTTAAGCCACTGAGCCGTAACATGCTTGAGCTAAAACTGCGCCAAAAACGGATCGATAGCGATCTAATAGACGCTTCAATTCAGTCGGCGGGCTATGATGATGAGCTAGCCCTAGATAAGCTTGTGCGCTTAAAACAGGCTCGATACGTAGGTAACCAGCCCCGCTTTTTCCGCTATTTACTGAGGCAGGGTTTTAGCTACTCGGCTATCGCCAAACGGATTGGTAAGCCAGAACGACCTAAAACTTAAGCAATTGCTGCTGGTGCGGTCGCTGGGCTACGCATCGCTAGATCATCTATTACAACTCTTGTATCTGTCACTTCTCGGACTTGACTCCGGTCGATACTTAAATTACCACCCGTGAAACTGCGCAGTATTGACTGTCCAGCATAGAGCTTTTGAATGTACATTGAGTCAGTTTCAACTGCATAGTCATTAATCTTGCCAACCTTTTGCTTAGCCTCAGTCACAACCTGCTTACCAATTAGTTCAAACCTTAAATTAATAATGTCCTTAAGTCTCACTAAATCATCCGGTTCACTAAGTGAGTCATGATCATTAACAATGTAGCCTTTGGTAAGTAGCTCTCTTATGTCTTGAGGCACAAGGAGTAGCATTTTGTTACTAAAGCGATCCTTGCAGTAGAGGCCCTCAATCTTTAAATTGTCTGGGTTAATAAGGGGCGAGATGACGCGGGCTATTTCAGCGCCAGTGCGCAGCGATAAGACTGGTTTGTTAAATAAAGTAGCGCTCAATTGTAGCATGACAAGCATTAGTATAATCTGCCTGAGTTAACGCTTCCACTACTAAAACTGGAGTTTTTGTTCAACTCATCAGATAATTGAGTTAAATAATGCAGCATTTAGAGCACAATTTAGAAGTGAGTCTTAAAGACGCCACGGCAACACTAGCGTTTGCGCACTCAATTGGCGTCAAACTTAGAGGTGGTGAAGTAATTGAGCTAATCGGCGACTTAGGTGCCGGAAAGACGACATTTGTGATTGGTCTAGCTAAAGGCGCTGGCATAACTGAACCAGTTAGCAGCCCAAGTTTTACGATTCGGAATGATTATACAACCGAAAATCTCAGCATTGCACACTACGATCTTTTTAGAATTAGCGATCCAGGCGAACTAAAAGAGTTACTGGCTGAGTCTCTAAAAGAACCACATACCGTTGTAGCAGTTGAATGGGCAGATAGTTTAAGCCATATCTTGCCTAATGATCGGATTAAGATAAAACTAAAGCCAATGAACGACGACACGAGATCAGTTGAAGTTAGATACCCAGATCGTTACGCCTACTTATTTAATAAAACGGCAGCATGTTAGCCCTCTTACTTAGAACCGATCAGCCTACTGCAGAGCTGTATCTGTATCAGGATGATGACCAAATCGCGAAACATACCTGGGTTGCCGAGCGGCGCTTGGCGGAGTCCATCCACCGTGAAATTGAGCAATTTTTAAAGGCCGCTTCAAAGCAGCTAATTCAGCTTGAAGGCATCGCAATCTACAGTGGACCGGGTAGCTTTACTTCGCTTAGAATTGGTCATAGCGTCGCTAACGCTCTGGCCGCTGGACTTAATTTGCCAATTGTTCAAAGCAATTCAGGAACTTGGCAAAAGGATGCCATAGCCATGTTAAGAGCAGGCCAAAACGAGCACGTGGTCTTACCGCACTACGGTGCACCAGTCCACATTACGACACCGCGCAAGTAGGCCATTTAAGCCGATTGGCACTTAAGATTGACCTCTATCTACCAAACAGCGTATATTTATGTTCAGAGCTTGATTCTTAGCGAGAGACATTTCCTAAAGTCAGGCCCCTGAATTTAACCGTATTTAAGTAGTTTTGAGGTTTATTCTTTAGAAATTGGCGTGCCGCCTAGGTGAGCGGACTAGTGAAGTGAAAGCGATCGTTCGCTACTATGCGACCAGCGCCTGTTCTAGATTTAGCCTTCAATACCAGAAAGGAAGATAATGATTATATTATCCATAGTATTAGCTGTGGTGGGACTTGGTGTTGGCTATGGTGCCAGCACATTCATTAGCCAGCGTAAAACCAGTGACATAGAGGCCAAGTTAGAAAAAGAACGTAAGGCGGCTGAAAAAGAAATTGAAAAGATCACGTCACAGGCCCGTGAAGAAGCTGCCAAGTTATCTGACGAAGCACGCCGTGATGAGCAAACCCGCCGCAAAGAACTTAAGGACCTTGAGAACAGATTAGTAGTAAGAGAAGAATCGTTAGACAGAAAACTCGACGAGCTTGATAAGCGCAACCAGAAGTTGCGACTAAGTGAGGACGAAGTAGATAAGCTGAAAGACGAAATTCGAGACATCCGCTTAAAGCAGCAGGAAAAACTTGAAAAGATTGCCAAACTTACCAAAGCGGAAGCTGCGGATAAGTTAATGCAAATGACTGAGCGTGACATTAGGAACGATTTAGTTGGTCTAATTGCTAAGTTGCAGAATGAGGCCAAGGAAAATGCTGAGGAGGCCGCTGCTCTAATTATCACTACCGCCATGGAACGCATGAGTAGTGAAGTAACCGCTGAACGCACCATTACATCTGTTAAGTTGGAAGACGAAGAGATGAAGGGGCGCATCATTGGCAAAGAAGGGCGTAACATTCAGGCCTTACAACGCGCGACTGGCGTCGACATTATGGTCGACGATACGCCAGGATATATCGTGCTCAGTTCATTTGACCCAGTGCGCCGTGAAGTAGCCCGTCAAGCTCTTGAAATGCTCATGAAAGATGGCCGAATTCATCCTGGGCGCATCGAGGAAGTTGTCGATAAGGCGCAAAAGAACGTTGAAAAAGATGTCATACGCGCCGGGGAAGACGCTGCCCGAGAAGTCGGTATTATTGGTATTCCAAAAGAAGTGTTGCACCTCCTGGGCGAGTTAAGATACCGCACCAGTTATGGGCAGAACGTCCTTAAGCACTCTGTTGAGATGACACACATCGCTGGCATGATTGCCGAAGAAGTTGGAGCTGATATCAAAACAGTTAAGTATGCAGCCCTCGTTCATGATTTAGGCAAAGCCTTAACCCATAAGATGGAAGGTAAGCACCACCACATATCTGGTGAGATGTTACGTAAATACGGTGCACCAGAGGAAGTTGCCTTAGCGGCTGAACAGCACCATGACGACATGGAAGCAACCAGTGTCGAAGCATTAATTATTCGGGTCGTTGACGCTATTAGCGCCAGTCGCCCTGGAGCAAGAAATATTAGTGCCGAGAACTTCTCAGAACGCATGAAAGAACTTGAGAACATTGCTAACGGCTTTAGTGGTATCGACAAGTCCTATGCCATTAGTGCTGGCCGGGAAGTCAGAGTGTTCGTGCGCCCTCAGCAAATTGACGATTTAAGCGCCATTCGTTTAGCGCGAGATATTGCAACGAAGATTGAGTCGTCAATGCAGTATCCAGGTACGATTAAGGTCAACGTGATAAGGGAGACCAGAGCCATTGAGTTTGCCAAGTAAAGTCCGCTTTCTCTACCTAGGTGATGTTATGGGTAGCACCGGTCTTGAACTTGTCGAGGCTGAACTACCCAAACTCATTAAGGAGCATCAGTTAGACTTTGTGCTTGCCCAGGCTGAAAACGTAAGTAACGGCAAGGGTTGTACGCCAGAAGATTTCGCAAGGCTACAAAATGCAGGCGTTAACTTTTGTACTGGTGGCAATTGGACACTTTGGCAAAAAGAGAGCTACGCCTTGCTCGCTGATCCAGATCAGCCACTAATCCGACCAGCTAACTATCCAAGTGGCACCCCCGGACTAGGCTATAAGTATGGGCGTTCTCTAGTCGGAAAGGTTTTAGTAATTAGCTTGTTAGGCCAAACGGTTGGGCGTGACAGCAACTTAGCGCTAGACAATCCACTTAAGGTGGTTGATGCCATCCTAGAAGCCGAACAAAATACGACGCGCATTGCAACAATAGTTAACTTTCACGGCGACTATAGCAGCGAGAAGGTGGTCATCGGGCATTACCTAAACGGTAGAGTTAGCGCTGTTATTGGAGATCATTGGCACGTGCCGACGGCCGATGCACGCGTTTTATCTAAAGGAACAGCCCATATTACTGATGTTGGCATGGTAGGTGTGCTTAACGCCAGCCTAGGGGTTAAAACCGACATCATTATTGAGCGTTGGCGTGACGGTAAGTTAAATGCAAATGTTCTAGACAATGCTAAGCCTTGGCAACTTAACGGCCTCCTTTTTGAAGTCGATCCGAAGAGTGGAAGGGCAGTTTCTGCAAAATCTCTAAATCTTTCTTATGAATAGACGCCACTATTTGCTATACTACCCCTGATATCTCGGGGATTGGCGCAGTTGGCTAGCGCGCCGCGTTTGGGACGCGGAGGCCGGAGGTTCGAGTCCTCTATCCCCGACCATTACGCCTAATTGAATTACTAAACTTTTCTAGTATTGAAGCTGGTTAACAGGGTTACCATTAACGTAAATATTGTTATCTTTTAGAGTAGCTGCTGCGTTAGGCTTAGCCAGTACTGCCGACTCGCCGTTATTAATTGTGACATCACTAAAAGCTGTACCTCGGCTCGCCTGGCTGGCGTCGAAGCAGACTGCTTGATTGCCTTGACCTGTTGGCACTACGAACCAAACATCACTTGGAGAAACATTAGGGTTAGCAGAAGGTCCATTAACTGGTATAGCCGCAGCTAAATTGTAAGTGTTACTGCCCTGATTACTCGAACTAGGGTTTAGTGAAAAGACAATATTATCTGCTGGGGTGCCATCGCTATTTTCAAAGTTGCAGGAGCTCCTGAAGTTAATTGTCTGTGACGGTTTTATAACGACATCACTTAAGGCAGGTAAACCTTCGGTGGTGAGATTATGATAGGCTTGTTCGGGCAGTAAAGTACTAATGGCACTTGGTTGAATTTGAGCCTTCTTTTCTAGATTTTTACCAACTGCAAAAACCGTAAGAGCAGATAAGGCTATAAGTCCGACTTTTCTAGGTGTGCCGCTCTTCAAACGTGCCCTATCTTCGGGCGACATAACAGTATGCTGGACGGCGAACTTAAGTGATTCTTTTGGATTTGTTTGTTTTGTACTCATGATTGCACTATAACACTAAAGGTTATAAAAAGCAAGTATATTATATAAATAACATATAATTAGATTATTGTTAGCGACTGCCTTGCTCCTAATATTTAGATTTTATTAAAACCATCAACTTGGGGGATAACAGATATAAACAGTGGTATACTTGGATAGTTAAACGGGGTGTAGCGCAGCTTGGTAGCGCGCAGCGTTCGGGACGCTGAGGTCGTCCGTTCAAATCGGATCACCCCGACCAGTAAAGATTTGGTGCATTCGAAAGTACGTTTTAAAGGGTTCTCGTATCTGAAAATCTACCACTTTTTCAGTGTCTACAACCACGTTCAAGTAGATTAATCGTGCAATTCTGTCTTTTGTAGCCACATCAGCTGCTTTAAGGTGTAAAACAGCGTTATTTGCGACGTTCAAGAAATCATTAAAGCTAAGCATATCCTCTTCAGGTTCTGTTAATTGAACTGCAAGTTCCAGATAAGAAATTAAAAAATGCTTAAAATCCTATGCGATAATATACATATGGCTTAATGCCTATACCTAAACCGTTATTACGGCATGGTAAAAATCCACAAAGAAAAAATTCTGGTCCATAGGGCTACTCTACGGGATTGCATGGGGAAACCTATGTAGGTGGCCGAAAGGTCATCGCCAGTGGCGGGCTTTTTTGCCCACATAATAAGGGGCTGTATGGGTTATATAGATAAGATTTTTAAGAACGACCAAAGCATCACAATATCTACAGTTAATAGGGTAGTTAAAGTGCCCCAAAGTATTGATCTTGGAACCTATAAAACAAGACTCGGTACTTTTGAGAGTAAATACGAATCAGTTGTTTATAAGGGCAGTATTCCAATCGCTCATAAACCCCTCGCAATCTTTCTATTTGATGGGAGCGAGATATACACAAACACCAGCCTAAAAGACTTCCATGCATTAGTAAAAGATGTTATTGAAAGAAACGACACTGATTTCAATAACCCAGACAGTATAAAAGAGAGTTTTAACAGTGAAGACTATTTAGTTAATTCAAGCTATATAAGACAGTTGATGTTGTTTTTCAGAAAAGTTCTTATATTTCGTATTATGCGTCGAATGCCCGAAGATATGATAACAAAGAAAGATTGGAGCAAGGTACTAAACGACTTGTAAAAGTGATTATGTTATAATAAGTTTCTTAACAGGGGTGAGTTGCATAATCGTATGCACTTGACGAGCTACTATAGACTAAAATGGAACAATCTACTTCTGTTATATACGTCGCACAATTAGTGCATCGTGCGACGCGCTGTACTAAAGCTTAACAACTACACTTCCTTTATTTGTTTTGATGGTAACACGCTCCTTCTTACGTAATTTGCTGTTAAAAGTTTGAGACTTCACTTCGCTACGCTGGAAAGTTTTTTTAATAGGAATTAACCCAAATTTTTTATGATAGGTCTTCAGGTGGGTAGTAAATTCATAGAATACTGTAGTTTGAGGCAAAATAAGCAAAGGGAAAGAATCTAGAGCAGTATCGTCCACCTTTTCTTTTGGGTATGACTTGTCTAGGGCGTGCAGAACTCCACTGTAAGGGTTGGATACTGCACCATAGCCTTTTTTGCCAATAAATCTACAATCGATACCCGTTATTGCAATCGCATCATGTGCCGAAGGATTGCTAATTTTAAGGTTAAAACCCCAAGTTAATGTATCAAGAGCTTTAAAATGTGGGTAGTCAATGAAGCCCCACGCCTGGACAGTTGCAGGTACGATTGCCGCGACTATACCGCCACCCTTAGTAGCCTTCTGTTTACTGTCATGCTTACTATTTTCTGAATGCTTAACAGTAATAAGTGATAGCTCCTCAATCTTGGCCACAAACGGTATCATGTCATTATTTAACTATACTTGTTCAAGTCTTCACACCTTAATCATAATCGAGTATGCATTTAGTCCTGCTACAGTTCATAAGCAATTTTATTTCTGGTAAGTATCGGCCCCTTTAAGTTTGGGGTTAAATCTGCAAGGAAAGCCTGTTTTAACTTTAACTAAAGTCGATCTAATAAGGTTCAAAAACTCAATTTTACTTAATTATATTTGTTGAGTATTGGCGATCTTCTACTGCTTATATCTATTTTTTGTCGTAGGTTGGTTTATTCCACCAAAATTGCGAACCTAGTTAAATAGTGTTAACGAAACACTACTGCCCAAAAGAAGGTCTTTAGTCTAGTTGCAGGTTATCGTTCCGTCAGTTACGTACTGAGCACCTTGCTTAGTTATTGTTACGTTGTCGACAGACGTAACGGTTTGTCCCGGCTGAATCGTTTTTAGAGTAAAGGCGTCCGTTCCTGAATAGGTGTCGTTTACGTCGTTTACTTGAAGCGTACAATAGGGCGCTCCAGGCGCATTACCGGTATTTTTAACATGGAACGAAACCCCAAGCGTAGCAGGGTTTACTATATTAAAGCTACTCGTGTCCACGGTTCCCTGATAGCTAGCTTTTTTACCTGATCCACCAAAGAATATTGCATATACACCCCAAAGAATAAGAACAATAACGACAATTCCAGCAATTCCCTGAAACGCATCTTTGGCGCTCATGGGCTTCTTGTCTTTTGCGGTTGGTTTTTTATTTGGTACTTCTGCTTGATTTTCCATAAGTTTCCCCTAATTAAACTTTGCTTGCCACTAACTACTTTTTGACTAGAGAGTTGAATTAACTGAGTTTAGTATAAATTCGTGCTCAGTAATCCATTGCCATTATCGCCGCACCTATTAAGAGTAATGGAACTAGACCATACTAATTTGTGAAACGCAAGATGCGTTGATTGGATTATAGCTCACCGCTGTTTATTAGTGCTAGTAGCTTCTTTTAATTCTTGTTGCCAGGAGTCGGTTGGAATATCTATGAACCATTTAGCTATCTGCTAAGTAGTCGTTCGAAAGCATTTGCTTTTGTTCGACCATACCAAAGTTATTTATCGTTTGTTTATTGAGTAATCTTTAGGTTATGTACGCGTAGGGCGTTAAATATAACTACGACATCGACAATTTCTTGAAGCACAGCACCATAGATTGGCTGAAACCTACCAGTAATAAAGACTAGCATCAGGATTAGACTTAAGGCAATGCCAACTAAGATACTCTGTTTTGCAATGTCAAAAGTCTTCTTGGCGATTTGTCTAGCTGTAGCAACCTTGCTTAAATCATCGAGCAGAATAACAATATCTGCCGATTCGCTGGCGGCCGTAGAACCTCTTGCGCCTAAGGCGATACCAACATCAGCTCCAGTTAACACCGGAGCGTCATTAACACCGTCGCCAACAAAGACAATTGGCCGCTCTTTTATATCCTCTAGAGCACTAAGTTTTTCTCCGGGCAGAGTCTCGGCATAAACCGTCTTAATGCCAACTTTTTTAGCAATACCAAGGGCTGAACTTTTGTTATCCCCAGTAATCATGACAGTTCGCTTAAGGCCAAGTTTAACTAAAGCTTGGATCGTGCGCCTTGATTCTTCACGCACGCTATCACTTAAGAATAAAGCTCCAGCTAAGCGATCGTTAATAGCCACAAGTACTGTGGTCTTAGCCTTGCTTTTAGGTACCTTAGTAATGTCAATGCCGTGCTTAGCAATAAAGTCTGGCCGACCAATTAGGACGCTCTCAGACTTATGGGTCAGCTTGAGTCCTTGCCCAGGCGTTTCAAGCGCACCCTTAACCTTGGCTAGTTTCAGCCCCTTTGCCTTAGCTGCTGCAACTATCGCTAACGCAATAATATGATTCGAGTTCTGCTCAGCACTGGCTACCAAAGATAGCATTTCATCTTTACTGTAAGGCGCAAAGGCGGTTACGCTATCTAAGGCTAAAACTCCAGTAGTCAAGGTTCCAGTCTTATCAAAGATGATTGTCTTGGCTTCAGCTAACTTTTCTAGTGCTGAACCAGTCTTAACAATAATGCCGTGTTTATAGGCCCGGCTCATTCCGGATATAAGGGCGATTGGTGCAGCAAGGATGAGAGGGCAGGGGGTGGCTACAATGATTACTTCCAGAAAGCGAATGGCATGGCCAGTAACAATCCAGACCCCGATAGCCATAATATATGCTGCCGCTGTAAAGGGAATGCTGTAGCGATCAGCTAGTCTAACAAAAGGCGAGCGAGCCGCCTCAGCTGATTCAATGAGGTGTACGATTTGCTGGTACTGGCTGTCTTCTGCGCTATGGATTGCTCGAGCCGTAACTAGTTGCTCGTTATTAATAGATCCACTTAAGATCTGTTCTCCAATGCCCCTATTAACGGGCAGACTTTCACCAGTCAGGCTAGCTTCATTAAAGCTACTCTCTCCTTCATATATGACTGCGTCAACTGGCACAAGTTCACCCGGCTTAACAATAATCCGATCGCCGACTTTCACTTCACTTGCAGCTACGTCTAAAACCTTACGGCCTCTTAGTACATGTGCTTTTTGAGGGGAACCCTTAAGCAAAGCATTCAGTTCCCGATGCGAGCGGCGTTCAGCATAATCTTCAAGACTTTCACCACCGGTGAGCATTACGATAACAACTAGTGCTGCAAAATCTTGCCGCAGAAAGACCGACGCAATAATGGCTGTCAAAGCTAAGATGTCGATGCCGTAAGTACCGTTACGGAGATCTTCCCACATTGACTTTATGAGGGGTAAGGATTCAGCTATTGCAACTGTTCCCATCACCCATAAGGCAGCTGTGTGTTGCTTGCCAAAATAAAGCCCAGATCCCGCAATAAGTGTCAGCAGGGCTATCGTGAATAGTTTGTAGTTTCTAAAAAAGCCAATTATTTTTTTAAGTGTTTTCAAATAAATCCTTTTAATTCTAATAAATGTCTATGGGGCGAATGATGGGACTTGAACCCACGACCTCCGGGACCACAATCCAGCGCTCTAACCTACTGAGCTACATTCGCCGTATTTTAATGGCTCTAACAACAGGGGTGATTATACGAAACTTAAGCCGTTTGAGCAAGCAAGTAGTAGTTCTATAGTGTCCGGTTGCGATCTACTACCGCTGAGTAGACCATGAGTGTCGCTTTACCTACGCCTGGTGCGATGAATTGCTCACGCCTACTTGTTGCTTCCTTTAAGCAATTGATCGAGAGCATGCCCATCTGATCGACTAAGCCCATAGCTTTTGCTTTATTCCATCCGTGCGACCACGCTTGAGCCGTCCCTATCCCTGCTTGGTCGCGCAGTTCTAGGTAGTCCAGATAAGAAATCTTGTGATCTTGAGTTGGGGCAATAACTTGGTCTTGCTCTATTGGCAAAATACTTTTACGTATTGCTTCGAACTCTCTGCTTAGTTCGATGCCTAGCGCTAAGCGTTCGAGTGGAGTGCAGTCACTTAAGATGCGCTCAACTTGGGATCTTAGTTCAGCCGTCTCTATTGAAGGCACTTGCTCATCTGGCACAACATCAAGGTATATCCGATCCAGCTCTTCACTTAAGGCAACACCACGCTCAAATTTAATGAGTAATGGTGCATGTTCAAGAAGCGCCTCATTAGTATGGCGCAAAGTCTCAAAGCTAGAAGACAACTTGGCACTTTCCATAGTATAACTATAAAATATATAACTAATTAAAGCAAGGGTAGTGAAGGGTAAAATGGCCTTAAAAGTAAAAAGACCTGTTGCCAGGTCTTTTTACTGAGTAAGTCATTGCTGACTTATTCTGTCATCTTTCGATGGCAACCACCTCAACGATGGTATTTACTAGTTTAGCAGGCGCGTTTTTTTATGCAAGACCTTGAACGCGAATGTGTGCATAAGGATGTGGATAAGACGAACCAGTCATCTATAAAACCAACATTTTAAGGATTCAAAAAAGTCTTTTTACGCTTATGGTTATCCACAAAAAAAACTGGTGCCCCGGGATGGATTCGAACCAACGACCTTAGGCTTAGAAGTCCTCTGCTCTATCCAACTGAGCTACCGGGGCTAGCGCGTGGTGCGGGTGGGGAGGGTCGAACTCCCGTCCCCAACTTGGAAGGTTGGGATAATAGCCGTTATACCACACCCGCAACAGGGGTGATTATACCATCTTTTATTAAACACTTTTAGCTATGCCGTAAAAGTCGAATCAACTTCGTTCAAGATCGTTATATGCGCCCCGAGAGAGTTTAAGCGTTGCGCTAAATCCTCATAGCCGCGGTTAATCGTATAAACATTACGCAATATCGAGATACCGGGTGCGGCCATCATGCCAATTAGTAACATGACAGCTGGACGAATCCCGCTGGGGCAGACTAAGTCTGCCGGCTTAAACCTAGTTGGACCGCTTACGAAGACACGGTGCGGATCAGCTAACTCCAGATTAACCCCAATTTTCTTCATTTCGGTGTACATTAAGGCACGATCCTCGTAAATCCAGTCATGAATTAGGGTGCGCCCTTTAGCTACGGCCACAATTGGTACGAAATAGGGCAGATGGTCGATATTTAAGCCCGGGAAGACATTCGGGTGAATCTTTTCGCTTGGAGCGATCAAGTTGCCGTTATGTTTATGGATGCGAATATCTACTAAGTCGGTATAGCCATTGTCGGCCTTGTATGAGGGCGATTGGTCGTACTTTAAGCCCATTTTCTCAAGCTTTAATAGCTCTAATTCTAGAAACTCCAAAGGTACTCGTTTAATGGTAATTGAGGAGTTGGTGGTGATAGCGGCAGCAATGAATGTCATGGCTTCTACCGGATCTTCGCTAGGAGAGTAGGTAACATTACGATTAATCTCGCTTAAGCCGTGTACGACAAGAGTTGATGTGCCAATTCCTTCTATTTTCACCCCCAACTTTTGCATAAACAAGCATAAATCCTGGACTGCATAGTTGGCGCTGGCCATCTTGATTGTGACCACACCAGGAGTCAGGGCGGCTGCCATTAGTACATTTTCAGTTGTTGTGTCACCTGATTCGTAGAGTACGACATGGCGCGAGGGCACTTTAAGCTTATTGGTGACGTTATAGTGTGCAGTGACGGTCTTAACGTTAACTCCGAATTCTTCGAGGGCGTAAAGGTGAGGTAAGACGGTTCTGCGTCCAAGATCGCAGCCACCAGCGTAGGGAATAATAAACTCGCGCGAGCGGTGGATTAAAGGACCAATAAACATTAGTACACTTCGGGTGCGTTTAGCAGCCTCATGGTCAATTTTAGCTAAATCCAAATGCTGGGGCGGTTTAATTACTAAGTCGTTAACATTCTGCCATTTAACACTTACGCCAATACTTAAAAGGACTTCAATGATCCGGTTAACTTCTTCAATTCGCGCCACATTCTTAAGAGTAGTTGTGCCACGATTAAGCAAACTAGCGCAAAGTAGTCCAACAGCAGCATTTTTACTAGTTTTTAAGGTTATTTCACCCTTAAGTTCATGTCCACCTTCAATTCTAAGGTTTACAGCACTACCAGTGACACTGATCAATTGTTTATTTAAGACTTCACTAATCCGGCCCAGAGTTTCGAGGCTTAGATTTTGTCGACCATGCTCCATTCGATTGACGGCCGATTGTGAAGTAGATAACTGTTTAGCAAATTCGCTTTGGGTAAATCCGCGCTGTTGACGTATTTGAGCAATAAGCTGCCCAATCTGTTGGTTTGTGGATTGCATTAGATAGTTATACCATATATGACGTTAAAGAAACAATTGACTTTTGTTTTTGGTGATCAATACGCATTTTATTCCATCTTCCTCCTTGCTACAATAGCTTTTAGATTTCAGGGAAGTTATTTATGCAAGACAAAACAGTCGCCAAACTCATTTCGGCCGAAGAAAAAAGACAACGCGAAGGCTTGGAGTTAATTCCAAGCGAAAATTATGTTAGCCAAGAAGTGCTCCAGGCAATGGGCAGTGTTTTTACTAATAAGTATTCCGAAGGTTATCCAGGCAAGCGTTATTATGGCGGGCAAGTTAACACTGATGCCTTAGAACAGCTCGCAATTGATCGTGCTAAGGCTCTGTTTCACTCCGATCATGCTAACGTCCAGTCGAATTCCGGCGCCCCAGCCAATGAAGCGGTTTATCATTCTTGGTTAGAACCTGGCGATACTATCATGGGCATGGAGCTTAGCCACGGTGGCCACTTAACGCACGGCCGTCCAGGTACTATTTCCGCCAAACTGTTTAATTTTGTGCGTTATGGCATCAAAGACATCGAAACTGGCGAGATTGATTATGACCAAATGCGTGAAGTCGCACGCCAAACTAAGCCGAAGATTATCTTAGCCGGCTTTTCGTCTTATCCGAGAGAGCTCAATTACGCCAAGTTTGCAGAGATTGGAACGGAAGTTGGCGCAGTCCTAATGGCCGATATGGCACACATTGCCGGCCTGATTGCTGGCGGCGCACTTAAGAACCCATTTGATTTCGGTTTCCATGTCATGACCACTACTACGCATAAGACTTTACGAGGACCGCGTGGTGCCATGATTTTATCTCAAGGAACAGTCAGTAATCCGCTTAAGGCAGTAGATAAAACTATAGCTAATTTACCGACTCTAATTGACCGTACTGTCTTCCCAGGCTTGCAGGGTGGTCCGCACATGCACATTATCGCCGCCAAGGCGGTGGCGCTTTATGAGGCAGCCCAGCCAGAGTTTAGGGTTTATTGCCAGCAAGTCTTAGCTAACGCCCAGGCGCTCAGCAGCGAATTAATGAGGAATGGCATAAAGCTGATTACTAATGGCACAGATAACCATATGATGCTTGCCGATATCTATAGCAGTTTTGGCTTTGATGGTAGTGTAGCCGAACAGACACTTGATCGAATTGGATTGACCTTAAACAAGAATGTTATTCCAGATGATCCACTGCCACCTTACAGGCCCAGCGGTATTCGTCTTGGCACCCCAGCTATTACGACTCGTGGACTAAAAGTTGAACACATGCCACAAATCGCGAGGTGGATTAAGGAAGCGCTAGACAGTCATAACGACGAGACTAAATTAGATAAGTTAGCGCACGAAGTTAAAAATTTCGCCTCCGCCTTCCCGTTACCTTAAAAAACTTAATTTTCAGGCAGTAGTTGTGGTTCCATCTCTAATTGGATCATGAATTTTTCAGCCACTTTTGCTTTAATCTGCTGTACAAACTGCAGCAATGCAGCCGTGGAAGTTGCCGAGCGGTTGACTAAAACTAGAGATTGTAATGGCCAGGTAGCCATACCAGATTCCGGGTCGATATAGTCATGGAAGCCAACCTGGTCAATCAGCCAGGCTGCAGAAAGCTTAACTTGTTCGTTATCGGCTGGCCAATTCGGTATATTTGGATAGTTTTGCTGCAAATCACTAAGTTGCAAACTGTCGATAATGGGATTTGCGAAGAAGGAGCCACAGTTAGGCGTGATTGCCGGATCGGGCAACTTAGCGCGCCGGATTTCTAAAACGGCTTGACGCAATACGGCTGGCGTAACATCGGTGATGCTATGCTGTTCGAGATAATTAGCAACCGAGGGGTAGAAAGGTGGCAAAGGTTTGTTATGGCTCAGTGTTAAGGTAATTGCTGTAATCAAGTAGCGACCCTTGGCAGCACGCTTAAATATGCTACTACGATAGGAAAAAGCACAATCTACAGCCGCTAGTGTCACTATGCTATCTGTATTGAGATCATACGCGGTTACAGTAACTAATGTTTGAGCAATTTCTTGACCGTAAGCGCCGACATTCTGCACTGGTGTTGCTCCGGCTGTACCAGGAACAAGACTCAAGCATTCAATACCAGATAGGCCCATGGCAACCGTCCTTGCGACGACGCTATCCCAATTTTCACCGGCGCCAAGTGTCAAATAAGTACCAAACTCGTTATCACTAACGATTTCAAAGCCCTTAATTCGGTTGACGATTACGAGACCCAAGAAGCCTTCATCACGCCAAATAATATTGCTCCCGTCGCCAACAACAATCATCGGGATATTATTAGTTTTTGCATCCCTGGCGGCTTGAACGAGCTGCTCCTGAGTGTTGACTTCGGCGAGATAGGAAGCCTGACCGCCAAGTCGCATCGTAGAGTACTGTTTCAGCGAAACGTTGCGCTGCATTTCCATCCCCTTAACTATAACAAAACAACTTGCATAAGCCTCTGCAAAAGCTATACCATAGTTAGCATGAACCAATCCTCAATTGGTCCGAAGCCATATGCCAAACTAGGGGATAAACTTAAAGCTTTGCGGAAGTCTAGCCGCGAAAGTCTAGCTGAAGTGTCAGGAGCCGTGGAAATTGACGAGCATATCTTAGAGCGCTACGAAACTGGCATGGATCGACCTGATGAAGAGATCCTTAACTTGCTCATCAACCACTATCGGCTAAATGATCAATACGCAACCCAACTTTGGGAGTTAGCAGGCTACAATGACCGGCTTGATGATGATAGTTATATTGAAGAGGCAATGGCTGCAGCCAAGCAGTTAATCATGGTGCTAGCGACTGATGGGCGCACTATTTACACGGATGGTGTTAATATCGATTGCAACAATAAAGGTTTGACAATGAGCTTTACGCAATCGGTCGCTCAAGGAAAAACCATGGCAATATCTAGAGTGGGCATGAGCTATGAGACGGCAGGCGAAGTCCTAAAAGCCATTGGCATTGCTCTAACCTATGCGAAATTTGCCCAAAACCAGCCCTTGCTTCCCCCTGGCAGTAAGAAGTAATAATTCTTACAGATACTGCTTATCCTTAGATCTATGCTAAATGTTAGATTAAAAAAATCTCGCAAATCCGAGAAGAATGACACATCAAATGACCATTGAACAAATGCTGGACAATCTTCACCGCATGGCGGCTAAAGTTCCAGCTACCCCAAAACCCAAAAAGTAAGTTAT